>NZ_CAMHZR010000001.1:0-310995 GCF_946190325.1 Streptococcus mitis
CGTAAGTCTGATAAGTTGTATCTAGGTGAAACCCGTGTCCTCCAAGAAGGAAAACAAGGTGTCCGTGTTCGCTTGATTGAAGTAGAAAATGGAAAACGTCAGCTTAAAGAAACTTACGATAAAGTTGCTGCACAAGATCGTATCGTGGAAGTTGGAACCAAACCAGGCACCTCTCTTCCAGAAGACGAAGTGAAAAATCTTGTGCTTCATAGCCCAGAGCTTGTAGTCGAAGAAGAAAGCATCGACTTCAAGGTTCAGGAGCGTAAGTCTGATAAGTTGTATCTAGGTGAAACCCGTGTCCTCCAAGAAGGAAAACAAGGTGTCCGTGTTCGCTTGATCGAAGTGGAAAATGGAAAACGCCAACTTAAAGAAACTTATGATAAAGTTGTTGCTCAAGATCGTATCCTAGAAGTTGGAACTAACCCAGGTACTTCTCTACCAGAGGACGAAGTTAAGAATCTTGTGCTTAACAGACCAGAACTTGTAATTGAAGAAGAAACAATCGATTTCAAGGTTCAGGAACAAAAGAATGACAAGCTTCCAGTAGGTCAAACTCGTGTCCTCCAAGAAGGTCGAAAAGGTGTCCGTGTTCACTTGATTGAGGTTGAAAATGGTAAGCGAACTGAAAAGGATAGCTATGATAAAGTTATGGCTCAAGATCGCATCATAGAAGTCGGTACAGCTGGCGAAACAACCAAACCAGTAGCTCAAGAAGCTAAAAAACCACAAGTGTCAGAAAAAGCAGCTACAAAACCAATCGCTTCAAGTGAATCTAGTCAAATTAACAAAGCGCAGTTACCAAATACAGGAAGTGCGGCAAGCCAAGCAGCAGTAGCAGCAGGCTTAGCTCTTCTCGGTTTGAGTGCAGGATTAGTAGCCACTAAAGGTAAAAAAGAAGATTAGAAATTTTGATACCTTCTTTATCATTAAAGACTAGTGAGAAGCTCTTGTCTTATATAGAAGATTAATCCCTTAGAATGCAAGCTTCTAAGGGATTTTCTTTGTATAAAGTTGTATAGTGTTACTGTCTATCCTATTTTGTAGAGAAAGCAAAAATCCCTAGAAAATGTTTAGGGATTCGATTATTTCATTAAGAACAATTCAACAATCATCTCGATATACATAACAAGGGTTAATAAGAATCCTGCACGCCAGAAGAATTTGATGAATTTAGGATAGTAAAAGCTGCGTTTTTTCAAAAGGAAGAAAAAAACGAGAATAATGGCTAGGAGTGAGAGGGCTAGGCCTAGTCTAGGGAGGAAATTATGGGTAAAGGTTTTAGCTGTAATCAAGTAATACTCAAATACCAAGACTGGAAAAGCCAAATCCGCAAAGTTTCGTCCTAGTTTTTTTAATCTAAAAAGTTTGGTTATGATAATGCAGACTACTAAGGTCAGTATCAATAATAAAATAGATGCTAATTTCATTAAAATCATATCCATATTGTATCATAAAAAATCGCTAATGGAAACGAGAAACAGAGGAATTTATAGGAAAGTCAGGCTTTTGAGATTGTGGGTGTTTTTTGTTATAATGAAAATTATGAAATCTTATAACACCTTGAATGATTATTATCGAAAACTCTTTGGAGAAAAGACCTTTAAAGTCCCTATTGACGCGGGATTTGACTGTCCCAATCGTGATGGAACTGTGGCTCATGGAGGCTGTACTTTTTGTACGGTTTCAGGTTCTGGAGATGCTATTGTCGCACCGGATGCGCCTATCCGTGAGCAATTTTATAAGGAAATTGACTTTATGCACCGTAAGTGGCCAGATGTGCAGAAGTATCTGGTTTATTTTCAAAATTTTACCAACACCCATGAAAAGGTGGAAGTGATTCGAGAGCGCTATGAGCAGGCTATCAACGAGCCAGGTGTGGTAGGAATCAATATCGGAACGCGCCCAGACTGTTTACCAGACGAAACCATCGAATATTTGGCTGAGTTATCGGAACGCATGCATGTGACGGTTGAATTGGGCTTGCAGACCACTTATGAAACAACCTCTGACCTGATTAACCGTGCCCACTCCTATGAGTTGTACGTGGAAACGGTCAAGCGCTTGAGGAAATATCCCAAGATTGAGATTGTTTCCCATCTGATCAATGGACTTCCTGGTGAAACCCATGAGATGATGATTGAAAATGTCCGCCGCTGTGTTACGGATAACGATATTCAAGGAATTAAACTACACTTGCTTCACCTGATGACCAATACGCGTATGCAACGAGATTATCACGAAGGACGTTTACAATTGATGAGCCAGGACGAATATGTCAAGGTTATCTGTGACCAATTGGAAATCATTCCCAAGCATATCGTCATCCACCGAATTACAGGAGATGCACCTAGGGATATGCTGATTGGGCCTATGTGGAGCCTCAATAAATGGGAAGTCCTCAACAGCATTGAGATGGAGATGCGACGTCGTGGAAGCGTTCAAGGATGCAAGGCTGTAAAACAGGAGTTTGAAAATGAAAAGACCACTTGAGATGGCACATGATTTTTTGGCTGAGGTTGTAACTCAGGACGATATCGTAGTGGATGCGACAATGGGAAATGGTCATGACACGCTTTTTCTAGCCAAGCTAGCTAAGCAAGTCTATGCCTTTGATATTCAGGAGCAAGCCTTGGAAAAGACCCAAGAGCGTTTGGACCAAGCTGGAATGACAAATGCCCAGTTAATCTTGCAAGGTCACGAGACACTGGACCAGTTTGTGACAGAAGCCAAGGCAGGGATTTTTAATCTGGGCTATCTGCCGTCAGCTGATAAGTCCGTCATCACCCAACCTCAGACTACCATTGAAGCCTTAGAAAAGCTGTGTCGTTTGCTGGTCAAAGGGGGACGGATTGCTATCATGATTTACTATGGTCATGAGGGAGGAGATATTGAGCGAGATGCTGTCTTGAATTTTGTTAGCCAGTTGAACCAACAAGAGTACACAGCTGCCATTTACCGAACTTTAAACCAAGTCAACAACCCACCATTTTTAGTAATGATTGAAAAATTAGAGAGATATAGACATGGATAAACAATACCTACGTGAAAAGCTGGATGCCATGCGCCAGAATTTTGTTGAATCAACTCACCATGAACGAGCGGTGGGTGTGTTAGACCAAGCACACATGAGCAAAAAAATGCTTAAAATCAAGAAAAAATTAGTTGCTCTTGAGATGGAACGGTGCCAGAGAAAAATTGAGCACAAAGACTGTTCCAAGATTGATCAAAAAATCAAAGAGCAGAAGGAGATATTTGAATCCTGTTGTAAAAAAAATTAAGGAGGAAGTCCGTGGAATTACTGATTTACCTTATCCTATTTTTACTGGTCTTGATTGTCTCAAGTACAACCAATAAGCTCCTGCCCTTTTTGCCTCTCCCTTTGGTGCAGATTCTTTTGGGAATCGTGATTGGTCTTTTTTTACCCAATACCGACTTTCACCTCAATACGGAGTTGTTTTTGGCACTGGTTATCGGGCCCTTGCTTTTCCGAGAGTCGGAGGAAGCAGATATTACGGCTATTGTAAAACACTGGCGAATCATTGTTTATCTCATATTTCCAGTGATTTTCATCTCGACCCTGAGTTTGGGTGGCTTGTCCCATCTTCTTTGGCTCAGTCTTCCCTTGGCGGCTTGCTTGGCTGTTGGGGCGGCACTTGGCCCTACGGACTTGGTAGCCTTTGCCTCTCTTTCGGAGCGGTTTAGCTTTCCTAAGCGCGTGTCCAATATCCTTAAGGGTGAAGGACTCTTGAATGATGCTTCTGGCTTGGTTGCCTTTCAGGTAGCTTTGACAGTTTGGACAACTGGGGCCTTTTCCCTTGGGCAAGCGAGTAGTTCGCTCATCTTTTCAATCCTAGGCGGTTTTTTGATTGGCTTTTTAACAGCCATGACCAACCGTTTCCTCCATAGTTTCTTGCTAAGTGTGAGAGCAACAGATATTGCTAGTGAGCTCCTTCTGGAATTGAGTTTACCCTTGATAACCTTCTTTCTAGCAGAAGAAGTACACGTTTCAGGAATTATTGCCGTTGTAGTTGCTGGGATTCTAAAGGCAAACCGTTTTAAGAAAATTACGCTCCTCGAAGCCCAAGTGGATACGGTGACCGAGACGGTTTGGCATACAGTGAATTTTATGCTGAACGGTTCTGTCTTTGTGATTTTAGGGATGGAGTTGGAAATGATAGCAGAACCTATCTTGACCAATCCAATCTATAATCCCTTACTGTTATTGGTATCTCTTATAGCCCTTACCTTTGTCCTCTTTGCCATTCGTTTTGTCATGATCTATGGTTATTATGCCTATAGGACTAGACGTCTCAAGAAAAAGCTAAATAAGTATATGAAGGACATGCTTCTTTTGACATTCTCAGGTGTTAAGGGAACCGTGTCGATTGCTACAATCCTTCTGATACCAAGTAATCTAGAGCAGGAGTACCCTCTCTTGCTTTTCCTTGTCGCAGGTGTGACGCTTGTAAGTTTTTTAACAGGCCTCGTGGTCTTGCCTCATCTTTCTGATGAACAGGAAGAAAGCAAGGATTATCTCATGCATATCGGCATTTTGAATGAAGTAACGCTAGCGTTGGAAAAAGAGTTGGAAGATACCAGAAATAAGCTCCCTCTCTATGCAGCCATTGACAATTACCATGGACGTATTGAAAATCTCATACTGAGTCAAGAAAATAAGGGGTCTCAAGAAGACTGGGAGGCCTTGAAACTTCTCATCCTCAGTATTGAAAGTGATGGTTTAGAACAGGCTTACGAAGAGGACAAGATGAGTGAGCGTGCCTATCGAGTCTACCAACGTTATTTGAAAAACATGGAACAAGGTATCAATCGCAAGTTTGCTTCACGATTGACCTATTATTTCCTTGTTTCCTTGCGAATTTTACGTTTTCTCCTACACGAAGTCTTTACCTTAGGCAAGACCTTCCGTAGTTGGAAAAATGAAGAATCACAGAAACTCAGAGCCCTTGACTATGACCAAATTGCAGAGCTCTATCTAGAAAATACAGAGATGATTATTGAAAGTTTGGAGAACCTTAAAGGGGTTTATAAGAGTTCTTTAATCAGCTTTATGCAGGATTCTCGTCTCCGAGAAACAGCTATTATTACCAGTGGTGCCTTTGTCGAACGGGTTATCAATCGTGTCAAACCCAACAATATCGATGAAATGCTGAGAGGCTATTATCTGGAGCGCAAGTTGATTTTCGAATACGAAGAAAAACGATTGATTACGACCAAGTATGCCAAGAAGTTACGACAAAATGTAAATAACCTAGAGAACTATTCCTTGAAGGAAGCTGCCAATACCCTGCCTTATGATATGATGGAATTGGTAAGAAGAAATTAATCAAGATTATAAGTGAAGGAGTATGATATGAAGAAGTGGTGGAAAGAGCTGATAGATAAGCCCTTATTAAAAGCTTTTTTGCATTATTATCAAGCATCAGATAGTGAGTTAACCAGTGTCGCAGTAGCCTACTATTGGTTGATTTCGATTTTTCCCCTGCTTTTGGTGGTAGTTAATATCCTCCCATATTTTCAGATTCCAGTTTCTAATTTTTTAAAGGTTGTCAATGAATTCTTGCCGGATACCATGTATGATGTGGTCGCAAAGATCATTACAGAAGTGCTGACCCAACCGTCAACGGGTTTATTGAGTTTTGCGGTTTTGTCAGCCCTCTGGACCTTTTCAAAATCTATGAATTTCCTGCAGAAAGCCTTTAATAAAGCTTACGGAGTATCAAAAAATCGTGGAATGATTTCCCATCAACTCATGAGTTTGTTTGTCAGTTTTGGCTTGCAGATTCTCTTTGCTTTAGCTCTGTTTTTGAGTGTCTTTGGCCGTATGCTCCTCAACCTTGTCAAAAGCTATTGGAAATCGGATAGTCCTCTTTTTGATTATCTGCAAGACCTAACAGGCCCTTTGGTCTATGCCTTGATTTTTGCCATCCTGGTCATGCTCTACTATTTTCTACCCAATGTTAAGGTGCGAAGGATTCGCTCTGTATTGCCAGGTAGTGCCTTTGTCTTGTTGACCCTGGTCTTACTACTCAATATCTTTTCAGTCTATGTTAACAATTATGTCAATCACCTAGTGGACGTGCGTTTTTTCAGTTCCGTCGTCGTGGTGGTCATGATGTTCTGGTTTATTCTCATCGCTAAGATTTTGATTATCGGCGCGGTGATCAATGCCAGTGTCCAGAGCTTGAAAGATACGAGCTTTAGAATAAATTAACTCATTTTTTATCCATTACAAAACGCATACTATCAGGCTTTATAAAACCTTGATAATATGCGTTTTTTGATTATATAAATTAATAGATAAACATGGCATCGCCAAAACTGAAGAAGCGGTAGTGTTCTTGAATGGCATGGTGATAAGCGTCTAAGACTAATTCACGGCCGGCAAAGGCAGAAACCAACATGACCAGAGTTGATTTTGGCAGGTGGAAGTTGGTTGAGAAGGCATCCACGACCTTCCACTCATACCCAGGTTTGATAAAGATATTGGTCCAGCCAGAATCTGCTTGGATTTGCCCATCAAACTTGGAACCAATAGTCTCCAAAGTGCGTATAGAAGTGGTTCCGACAGCGATGACACGCCCCCCATTTTCCTTAACAGAGCGAAGAGTGGCAGCCGCTTCCTCAGAAAGCTGGTAGAATTCTGAGTGCATTTCGTGTTCGTCCAGATTGTCAACTGAAACGGGTCTAAAGGTTCCTAGTCCGACATGAAGAGTCAGATAGACTAGATGAACACCCTTAGCTTGGATTTCTGCTAGCAGTTCTTTAGTGAAGTGTAGTCCAGCAGTTGGTGCTGCAGCAGAGCCACTTTCCTTGGCGTAAACAGTTTGATAGCGTTCACGGTCATCCAGTTTTTCATGGATATAAGGCGGTAGAGGCATTTCACCCAGACTTTCCAAAACTTCTAGGAAAATTCCTTGGTACTCAAAGCGGACAATACGACCACCGTGGGTCAATTCTTCCGTAACGACAGCGCTGAGGCGACCATCACCAAAGCTGACACGAGTACCAATCTTGAGGCGTTTGGCAGGTTTAGCCAGAACTTCCCACTCATCTCCAGCAGTATTTTTGAGCAGGAGAAGTTCCACATGGCCTCCAGTTTCTTCCTTTTGACCATAGAGGCGGGCTGGGAGAACGCGGGTGTCGTTCATGACAAGGGCATCACCAGGTTCCAGCATATCAATAATAGAGTGGAAGTGTTTATCCTGCATTTCTCCCGTCTCACGGTTGACGATGAGGAGTTTAGAGGCGTCCCGTTTTTCAAGGGGCGTTTGGGCAATCAATTCCTCAGGTAAGTGGAAATCAAAATCAGCTGTATTCATATATCTGTTCATTCTTTCTAAGTTCTAATCTTATCCATTATAACATGTTTCAAGTTTGGACGCTCTTTTTTTGAAAATTAAATCGTTTTCACTTGACAAAAATTGGTCTATACCATATAATAAATATAGATTGAAACGGAGGATAAAAAGATGAAAGTTATTAAAGTTGAAAACCAAATCGAGGGTGGAAAAGTTGCTTTTGAGATTTTGAAGGAAAAATTGGCCAATGGAGCTCAAACCCTAGGACTTGCTACAGGAAGTAGCCCACTTGAATTTTACAAGGAAATTGTTGAGAGTGACCTTGATTTTTCAAATTTAACCAGTGTCAACCTTGATGAGTATGTAGGACTTGATGGAGATAATCCACAGTCTTACCGTTACTTCATGCAAGAAAACTTGTTTAACCAAAAACCATTTAAAGAAAGTTTCTTGCCTCGTGGGGTTAAGGACAATGCTGAAGCTGAAGTTGAACGCTACAACCAAATTTTGGCTGACCATCCAGTGGACCTTCAAATCTTGGGAATCGGTCGCAATGGACATATCGGCTTTAATGAGCCTGGTACTCCATTTGACAGTCAAACACATCTAGTAGAACTTGACCAGTCTACTATCGAAGCCAATGCGCGCTTCTTTGACAAGATTGAAGATGTTCCAACCCAAGCCATTTCAATGGGGATTAAAAATATCTTGGATGCCAAGTCAATCCTTCTCTTTGCCTACGGTGAATCAAAAGCAGAAGCCATTGCTGGAACAGTGTCTGGCCTAGTGACTGAGAATCTACCTGCAAGTAGCCTACAAAACCACCCAGATGTGACCATCATCGCAGATGCTGAAGCGCTCAGCCTACTTGAAAAATAAAAAACGAAACCCTTCAGTTTCTTCTATCTGAGTGCTTTAAACTCTTGTATAAATGGCAAAAAAATCAAAATTAAACCGGATTTTTTCTTGACAATTATTCCTTTTACGTGTAAAATAGAATAGATCTTGAACTTGAAGGGAGTGAAAAAAATGTCTAAAACAGTAGTACGTAAGAATGAATCTCTTGACGACGCACTTCGTCGTTTCAAACGTGCGGTTACTAAAGCTGGTACTCTTCAAGAAACACGCAAACGTGAATTCTATGAAAAACCTTCTGTAAAACGTAAACGTAAATCAGAAGCAGCTCGTAAACGTAAAAAATTCTAATTAGAAATGAAAGGCTGGAGAAATCTAGTCTTTTTTCTTTTAATACTCTTCGAAAATCTCTTCAAACCATGTCAACGTCGCCTTGCCGTACTCAAGTACAGCCTGCGGCTAGTTTCCTAGTTTGCTCTTTGATTTTCATTGAGTATAAATAAATACTTCAAAGCCTGCAAAAATCTGAAACTTCTAAGGACAATTTGATATAATAGTAAAAAGAACTCGATTGAAGGAGGAAATGATGTCGGTTTTAGTAAAAGAAGTGATTGAAAAGCTCAGACTAGACATTGTCTATGGCGAACCAGAATTACTTGAAAAGGAAATCAATACAGCGGACATTACGCGACCTGGTCTTGAAATGACGGGCTATTTTGACTACTACACACCAGAGCGGATCCAACTTTTGGGAATGAAGGAGTGGTCCTATCTTGTTTCGATGTCCTCTCACAACCGTTACCAAGTCTTGAAAAAAATGTTTCTACCTGAGACACCTGCGGTCATTGTTGCTCGTGGTTTGGTGGTTCCAGAGGAGATGCTAAAGGCAGCCAGAGAATGTAAGATTGCCATTTTAACCAGCCGTACGGCAACCAGTCGTTTATCTGGAGAGTTATCTAGTTATCTGGATTCACGTTTAGCAGAACGGACCAGTGTGCACGGTGTCTTGATGGATATCTATGGAATGGGTGTCTTGATTCAAGGTGATAGTGGCATCGGTAAGAGTGAGACAGGTCTAGAGCTTGTCAAACGTGGTCACCGCTTGGTAGCCGATGATCGTGTCGATATCTTTGCCAAGGATGAGATTACTCTTTGGGGTGAACCAGCTGAAATCTTGAGACACCTGATTGAAATTCGTGGGGTTGGGATTATCGATGTCATGAGCCTCTACGGTGCGAGTGCCGTCAAGGATTCTTCACAAGTCCAGCTGGCTGTTTATTTGGAAAATTACGATACACATAAAACTTTTGATCGTCTTGGAAACAATGCAGAGGAAATAGAAATTTCTGGCGTAGCCATTCCTCGTATCCGCATTCCAGTGAAAACAGGTCGTAATATCTCTGTCGTGATTGAGGCTGCTGCCATGAATTATCGTGCCAAGGAAATGGGCTTTGATGCGACGCGTTTGTTCGAAGAACGCTTGACCAATCTCATTGCTCAAAACGAGGAGGTGCCTAATGTTTGATCCAATTGCGATTCATCTAGGCCCTCTAGCCATTCGATGGTATGCCTTGTGTATTGTAACAGGCTTGATTCTTGCGGTTTATTTGACCATGAAAGAAGCACCTAGAAAGAAGATCATACCAGACGATATTTTAGATTTCATCCTGATAGCTTTTCCTTTGGCTATTTTAGGAGCACGTCTCTATTATGTTATTTTCCGTTTTGATTACTATAGTCAGAACTTGGGAGAAATTTTTGCCATTTGGAATGGTGGTTTGGCTTTTTACGGTGGTTTGATAACTGGGGCTATTGTACTCTATATCTTTGCTGATCGTAAACTCATCAATACTTGGGATTTCCTAGATATTGCGGCGCCTAGCGTCATGATTGCCCAAAGTTTGGGTCGCTGGGGCAATTTCTTTAACCAAGAAGCCTATGGTGCAGCAGTGGATAATCTGGATTATCTACCTGGCTTTATTCGTGACCAGATGTATATTGAGGGGAGCTATCGTCAGCCAACCTTCCTTTATGAGTCTCTATGGAATCTTCTTGGATTTGCCTTGATTCTGATTTTTAGAAGAAAATGGAAGAGCCTTAGACGAGGTCATATCACTGCCTTTTACTTGATTTGGTATGGTTTCGGTCGTATGGTCATCGAAGGTATGCGGACAGATAGTCTCATGTTCTTTGGTCTTCGAGTGTCTCAATGGCTATCAGTTGTCCTTATCGGACTGGGTATTTTTATCATTCTATATCAAAATCGAAAGAAGGCCCCTTACTATATTACAGAGGAGGAAAATTAAATGTTAGAAGTTGCATATATTCTTGTAGCCCTTGCTTTGATTGTATTTTTAGTGTATCTAATCATTACTGTACAAAAGCTTGGACGTGTTATCGATGAAACAGAGAAGACGATTAAAACCTTAACTTCAGATGTGGATGTGACCTTGCATCATACCAATGAATTGCTGGCTAAGGTCAATGTCTTGGCAGATGATATCAATGTAAAGGTAGCAACGATTGATCCACTCTTTAGCGCTGTTGCAGATTTATCTCTATCTGTTTCAGATCTCAATGACCATGCGCGTGTATTGAGTAAGAAAGCTTCATCAGCTGGTTCAAAAACACTTAAGACTGGTGCAAGTTTGTCAGCTCTTCGTGTCGCAAGTAAATTTTTCAAAAAATAAAAAAGGAGAATCCTTATGGGTAAACTATCCTCAATCCTTTTAGGAACCGTTTCAGGTGCAGCTCTTGCCTTGTTTTTAACAAGCGACAAGGGCAAACAAGTTTGCAGTCAGGCTCAAGATTTTCTAGATGATTTGAGAGAAGATCCTGAGTATGCCAAGGAGCAGGTCTGTGAAAAACTGACAGAAGTTAAGGAGCAGGCTACAGATTTTGTTCTTAAAACCAAAGAACAGGTTGAGTCAGGTGAAATCACTGTGGACAGTGTACTTGCTCAAGCCAAATCATGTGCTCGCCAAGCGACAGAAGCATCAAAAGATCGATTCAATAATCTCAAGGAGCAATGGCAAGAAAAAGCCGAAACTCTTGATGAATCAGAAGAGATTGTTATTGACATAACAGAAGAATAAACCATCACCATCTCTGGACGGACTATGTATCTGGGGATGGTGATTTTTTTCTCGTAGCCTGTCTTTGTGGTATAATAATTACTATGCAGAAAAAACCAACGTCAGCCTATGTGCACATCCCATTTTGTACCCAGATTTGTTATTATTGTGACTTTTCAAAAGTTTTTATCAAGAATCAGCCGGTAGATAGTTATTTGGAACATCTGTTAGAAGAGTTTCAATCTTATGATATTCAAAAGTTGCGAACCCTCTATATCGGTGGTGGCACACCGACAGCTTTGTCAGCTTCTCAACTGGAGGTGTTATTGAAGGGCTTGACTAAAAACTTGGACTTGTCTGTCTTAGAAGAGTTGACCATTGAAGCCAATCCAGGCGACTTGGATGCAGATAAGATAGCTGTTTTGAAAAACTCGGCTGTCAATCGTGTTTCGCTAGGTGTGCAAACCTTTGACGATAAAATGCTGAAAAAGATTGGGCGCAGTCATTTGGAGAAGGATATTTATGAAAATATCGACCGCCTGAAACTGGCTGGTTTTGACAATATCTCTATAGACTTGATTTATGCACTGCCAGGTCAGACCATGGAGCAGGTCAAGGAAAATGTGGCTAAGGCTATTGGACTGGATATTCCCCACATGAGTCTCTATAGCTTGATTTTAGAAAACCATACGGTCTTTATGAACCGTATGCGACGAGGGAAATTACCTCTGCCTAAGGAGGAACTGGAAGCTGAGATGTTTGAGTACATCATTGCAGAGCTGGAGCGAGCTGGTTTTGAGCATTATGAGATTTCCAATTTCTCAAAGCCTGGTTTTGAAAGCCGCCACAATCTCATGTACTGGGATAATGCTGAATACTATGGCATCGGTGCTGGGGCCTCTGGTTATGTCAACGGAGTGCGCTATAAAAATCATGGTCCGATTCGTCATTATCTCAGTGCAGTTGAGGAAGGCAATGCACGTATCACAGAAGAGCACCTGAGTCAAAAAGAGCAAATGGAAGAAGAAATGTTCTTGGGACTCCGCAAGAAATCAGGAGTCTCCATGGTGCGATTTGAGGAAAAATTTGGACGGTCTTTTGATGGACTTTATGGAGAAATTGTCAAGGACTTGATTCAACAAGGTCTCATGCAAATAGACGGTGATCGCGTGCGCATGACAAAAAGAGGTCTCTTTTTGGGAGACACTGTAGCAGAACGATTTATTTTGGAGTAGGATGATGGGCTTAACTTATCAAATGAAAATGAAAATTCCTTTTGATATGGCTGATATGAACGGTCATATCAAACTCCCAGATGTGATTTTACTATCCCTACAAGTTTCAGGGATGCAGTCGATTGAGCTGGGAGTTAGTGATAAGGCCATTTTGGAAGACTATAATCTGGTCTGGATTATCACAGACTATGATATTGAGGTGGTTCGTTTGCCTTGTTTTGCGGAAGAAATCACCATTGAAACGGAAGCCTTGAGCTACAATCGACTCTTTTGCTATCGCCGTTTCACTATCTATGATGAAGCAGGTCAAGAAATCATTCGCATGTTGGCGACCTTTGTTCTCATGGATCGAGATAGTCGAAAAGTCCATGCTGTCGAACCTGATATTGTGGCTCCTTACCAGTCTGAGTTTGATAAAAAATTGATTCGCGGACCAAAGTATGCAAATCTAGAAGAGCCAATCAGTAAGGATTACCATGTCCGTTTTTACGACTTGGATATGAATGGCCATGTCAATAACAGTAAATACTTGGACTGGATTTTTGAGGTCATGGGTGCGGATTTTTTGACCCAATATATTCCCAAGAAAATCAACCTCAAGTATGTCAAGGAAGTTAGACCAGGTGGGGTGATTACATCGGCTGTTGAACGGACTGGACTGGAAAGCAAGCATGAGATTACAAGCGACGGGGCTACCAATGCCCAAGCTATCATCACTTGGCAAGAAATGAAGAAGGATTAGAGAAAAATATGAAATATAAAGGCTATTTAATTGATTTAGACGGAACCATTTATAAAGGGAAAGACAGAATTCCAGCAGGAGAGGCTTTTGTCCATGAATTGCAAAAGCGAGACATTCCCTATCTCTTTGTGACCAACAATACAACCCGTACTCCTGAGAGTGTTCAGGAGATGTTGGCTCAGAATTTTAATATCGATACGCCCCTATCGACTGTCTACACAGCGACTTTGGCGACTATCGACTATATGAATGACTTGGGTCTTGAAAAGACCGTCTATGTCATCGGAGAAGCAGGGCTCAAGGAAGCCATCAAGGCGTCTGGTTATGTGGAAGACAAGGAAAATCCTGCCTATGTAGTAGTAGGTCTGGACTGGCAAGTTGACTATGAAAAATTTGCGACAGCAACTCTTGCTATCCAAAAGGGAGCTCATTTTATTGGAACCAATCCTGACCTCAACATTCCTACAGAACGCGGTCTTTTGCCAGGTGCTGGTTCACTGATTACGCTACTTGAAGTAGCAACACGTGTGAAGCCTGTTTATATTGGAAAACCAAATGCCATCATTATGGACAAGGCAGTTGAGCACCTAGGTTTGGAACGTGAAGAGTTAATCATGGTTGGGGATAACTATCTGACTGATATACGGGCTGGGATTGACAATGGCATTCCAACGCTCTTGGTGACGACAGGTTTTACCAAGGCAGAAGAAATAGCAGGCCTGCCAATCGCACCGACTCATGTGGTTTCTAGCCTTGCGGAGTGGAACTTTGATGAGAACTAAACTGACCTTTTGGAGCTCTATGCTCTTTCTCCTCTCTCTCTCAATCCTTTTGATCATTTATTTGGCTTGGATTTTTTATCCGCTGGAAATTCAGTGGCTGAACTTAACGGATAGGGTCTATTTAAAACCAGAAACTATTCAGTACAACTTTCATATCTTGATGAATTACCTGACCAATCCTTTTAGCCAAGTCTTAGAGATGCCAGATTTTCGTTCGTCAGCAGCTGGTCTGCACCACTTTGCAGTGGTTAAGAACCTCTTTCACTTGGTTCAGCTAGTTGCTCTAGTGACACTGCCAAGTTTCTATTTCTTTGTCAAAGGGATTGTGAAAAAGGGCTTCTTGTCTCTATTTAGTAAAGGGCTTTTGGTTTTAGTGTTTTTGCCTTTGCTGATTGGGCTTGGGGGAGTATTGATTGGTTTTGACCAGTTCTTTACCCTTTTCCATCAAATTCTCTTTGTGGGAGATGATACCTGGCTTTTTGACCCAGCCAAGGATCCAGTTATTTTAATTTTACCAGAGACCTTCTTCCTTCACGCCTTCCTCCTCTTTTTTGCCCTCTATGAAAGCTTCTTTGGTTTTCTATACCTGAAAAGTCGTAGGAAGTGAAAGAAAGATGTTTTTAATTTGTATATATAATTGTATATAATTTAAAATCATCGTTAAGAATGAATTAACTAAATCCAAAATCTATCAATCGTTCGCAAACAGTCTATTTTTCTTGAAAAAATAGGCTTTTTTTCTAAAAATCTCTAGTCAAGCGCTTTATTTTTTTGTATAATAGAAGTAGCAAAGTATAGATAAGAAGAGAAAAGCATGATTACACTATTTCTATCACCGAGCTGTACTTCATGTCGTAAGGCGAAGGCCTGGTTAGAAAAACATAAGGTGCCCTTTGAGGAACACAATATTATGACCAGTCCTTTAACAAGAAAAGAATTGCAACACATCCTTTCCTTGACCGAAAATGGTACTGATGACATCATTTCAACTCGTTCAAAAATTTTTCAAAAATTGAATATTGATGTAGAGAGTATTTCGGTATCGGAATTGCTTCATTTGATTGAGCAGTATCCTAGTCTTTTGCGTCGTCCAATTATTATCGATGCCAAACGCATGCAAATCGGTTTCAATGAAGATGAGATTCGTGCTTTTCTCCCTCGTAGTTACCGTAAGCAAGAACTAAAAGAAGCAAGAATGAGAGCTGGTATTAGTTAATGAACAAACAGTATAGTTACCCACTAGATTTGTCGTGGAGCACTGAAGAACTTGCTTCAGTGCTTTCTTTTTTTAATGATGTTGAAGCTGCCTATGAGGGCAAGGTAGAGGCTAAAAAGTTACTGGATACTTATAAGGGATTCAAATTGGTCGTTCCAAGCAAGAGTGAAGAAAAACGTTTGGGACGAGAATTTGAAACGGTCAGTGGCTATTCGCTTTATCGAGCAGTTCAGGCTGCCAAGGAAAAAGGGGAAGGGAAGATTTCTCTTGGAAAGTAAATTTGAATTTGCTAAAGAGCTAATTAAGAAAGCGGGCCAGTATATCCTTGACCACATGCAGGAAGACTTGCGTGTTGAGACCAAGTCCTCTCCTACAGACTTGGTGACCAGACTGGACAAGGAAGTTCAGGAGCTTTTGATTAGTGAGATTTTGTCCCGTTATCCTGAGGATAAGATTTGTGCTGAAGAGGGCTGTTTGCGTGCTTCGGTTCAAGAGGGCAAGGTGTGGATTATTGATCCCATTGATGGTACTAATAACTTTGTGGCCCAGCAGGAAGATTTTGCTGTTATGATGGCTTATTTTGAAAATGGTCAGGGGCAGTTTGGTCTGATTTATGATGTAGTCAAGGGGGATTGTTATCACGGTGGTGGTAAGTTTCCGGTCTGCCGAAACGATCATCCCTTAGCTCCCTTTAAAGCAAAACCACTTGGAGATTTTCTCATTGCAGGGAATAGTGGCATGCTGGAAACCAATGAATGGGGCTTGGCTGATTTAAGTCGAGCGGTCCTCGGTGTTCGTGTCTATGGTAGTGCGGCCATTAGTTTTGCCAAGATTTTGTCAGGGCGTTTGTTGACCTATATCACCTATCTGCAACCATGGGATTATGCTGCCGCTAGTATTTTAGGGGAAAGTCTGGGCTATCGGGTGGTGACCCTATCTGGTGAAGCTCTTGATTTTCAAACCAGACAGCCGGTCATGATGGTCCCTCTTGAGATGCAGGAGGAAATTCAGTCCTATATTTACGAAAGGAAAAGAACTTAAATGCAATTTCCAGAAGGATTTGTTGAAAAATATGAAGAGATATTAGGAGATGAGGCAAGAGATTTTCTTGCCTCTTTTGAGGAGGAAGCGGTTTCGGCTTTTCGGATCAATCCTTTAAAAGAAGCGACAGTTTCCTTTCCTGATGCCATTCCTCAAACTCCTTGGGGCCACTATGGGAAGGTTTCAGGGAAATCGCCTGAGCATGCTACAGGGTTGGTTTATTCGCAAGAACCCGCTGCTCAGATGGTTGCTCAGGTAGCCCAGCCCAGCCCTGGTATGAAGGTCTTGGATTTGGCAGCTGCACCGGGTGGTAAATCAACTCAATTAGCAGCCTATCTAGCAGGGGAGGGTCTCCTTGTTTCCAATGAAATTTCAAGCAAACGGGCTAAGATTTTAGTAGAAAACATGGAGCGCTTTGGAGCGACAAATGTTGTGGTGACCAATGAATCTGCTGACCGTTTGGCCAAGGTTTTTAAGGGCTATTTTGACCTCATTGTCCTTGATGCCCCTTGCTCTGGTGAAGGGATGTTCCGTAAGCAACCAGATGCTATGGACTATTGGAGTCTTGATTATCCTAGTCAATGTGCTAGCTTGCAAAGAGAAATTCTAGCGGATGCGGTAACCATGCTAGCTGAAGGTGGTCGTCTGGTTTATTCGACCTGTACCTGGGCACCCGAGGAAAACGAAGAGATCGTCAATTGGTTGCTGGAAGAGTATGATTTTGACTTGTTACCAGTTGATCATATCAATGGAATGGTAGCTGGTATTGACCTGCCAGAAACGGCTCGTATGTACCCACATCATTTTAAGGGAGAGGGGCAGTTTGTAGCTCATCTACAGTTTAAGGGTGACAATCCAGCTCCTAAATTTAAGGCAAGTAAGAGCAATCTCAGCCGAGAACAAGTTGTCTTGTGGCAGGAATTTGCCCAAAACCACTTGATAGTTAATCTACCGGGTATCTTGCAGACTTTTGGTGACCAACTCTATCTCCTGCCAGAACTTTTGCCAGATTTAGGGAAACTCAAGATTGCTCGGAATGGCCTGCATCTAGGCACTTTTAAGAAGAAACGCTTTGAGCCTAGTTTTGCTCTTGGTCTAGCCTTGAAACCGAGTCAGGTCAAGCAGTCTGTTGAAATTGATCAAGAAGCGTTTGTAAAGTATGTCGCTGGAGAAACCGTTCAGCTGGCAGAAAGTCTGCCAAATGGTTGGTACCAAGTTTTGGTTAAAGGTAATGGCTTGGGCTTTGCTAAGGTGACTGGAAATGTTTTGAAAAATTATTTTCCTAAAGGCCTCAGATTCAAGAGAAAATGCTAGTCAAAGTAGCTTGTCTATGTTATAGTGGAAGTATGGATTTTTTTCAAATTGTCTTTCATTTTAAGTCAAAATTGGTGGGCAAGGTAACTGAGCAAATGACTAGTAAAACTAAGCAAAGAACTTCAGTTGGCTCCCAATTTTCAAAAGAAAAACATAAATAAATAGTTGAAAAAATTCACAGCATTCACCATTATTTTCAAGGAGAAAAACAGTGAAAAAAAGGAAAAAACTCGCTCTATCCCTTGCGGCTCTTTTGCTAGCAGGTTCTTTGGCGGGATGTGCTAGCTGGATTGATCGTGGGGAATCCATGACAGCTGTTGGTTCAACGGCTCTTCAGCCTTTGGTCGAAGCAGCAGCAGATGAATTTGGCTCTCTGCACGTTGGGAAAACAGTCAACGTCCAAGGTGGAGGATCTGGTACAGGTCTGTCTCAGGTTCAGTCTGGAGCCGTTGATGTAGGAAATTCAGACGTATTTGCCGAGGAAAAAGACGGTATCAACGCATCAGCTCTAGTAGATCACAAGGTTGCTGTAGCGGGCTTGGCAGTGATTGTGAACAAGGAAGTTGATGTTGAAAATCTGACAACTGAACAACTCCGTAGCATCTTCACAGGTCAAGTGACCAACTGGAAAGAAGTCGGTGGGAAAGACCTAGCCATTTCCATTATCAACCGTGCGGCAAGTTCAGGTTCACGTGCAACCTTTGATAGTGTTATCATGGATGGTCAATCGGCCGTGCAGAGTCAAGAACAGGATTCAAATGGGATGGTCAAAAACATTGTTTCCCAGACACCAGGAGCCATTTCTTACCTAGCCTTTGCCTATGTGGATGACTCGGTGAAACGCATGAAGTTGAACGGCTATGAGCCGATTGCAGAAAATGTTACAAGCAATAACTGGCCTTTGTGGTCTTATGAACACATGTACACCCTAGGTCAACCAAATGAATTGGTGGCAGAATTCCTCAACTTTGTCCTCTCTGATGAAGCGCAAAGTGGAATCGTTAAGGGAATGGGCTATATTTCTGTCAAGGAAATGAAGGTTGAAAAAGATGCTGTAGGAACGGTGACAGCACTAGAAGGGAGTCACTAATGAATCAAGAAGAATTAGCTAAAAAATTACTTTCTCCCTCAAAGAACTCTCGTCTAGAGAAATTAGGAAAAGGCTTGACCTTTGCCTGTCTGTCTTTGATTGTTATCATCGTGGCTATGATTTTGATTTTCGTAGCCCAAAAAGGTTTGTCTACCTTCTTTGTAAATGGGGTTAATATCTTTGATTTCCTCTTTGGCCAAACTTGGAATCCTTCAGGTAAACAATTTGGTGCCCTTCCTATGATTTTGGGTTCCTTTATTGTCACAATCCTATCAGCACTTATCGCAACTCCTTTTGCCATTGGTGCGGCAGTCTTTATGACGGAGGTCTCACCAAAAGGTGCTAGAATCTTGCAACCAGCCATTGAATTGCTGGTCGGGATTCCTTCAGTTGTGTATGGATTTATTGGTTTGCAGGTCGTAGTTCCTTTTGTCCGTAGTATCTTTGGTGGAACTGGTTTTGGGATTCTGTCAGGGATTTTTGTTCTCTTTGTCATGATTTTACCGACGGTAACCTTTATGACAACCGATAGTTTGCGTGCGGTGCCTCGTCACTACCGCGAAGCTAGTTTGGCTATGGGGGCTACTCGTTGGCAAACCATCTGGCGCGTGACCTTGAAGGCGGCGCGTTCAGGGATTTTCACAGCAGTGGTCTTTGGGATGGCACGTGCCTTTGGTGAGGCCTTGGCCATTCAGATGGTGGTCGGAAACTCAGCCGTTGTTCCAACTTCATTGACAACACCTGCCGCGACCTTGACCTCTGTTTTGACTATGGGTATTGGAAATACCGTTATGGGAACAGTTGATAATAACGTTCTCTGGTCACTGGCCTTAGTCTTGCTCTTGATGAGTTTGGCCTTCAACAGTGTGATTAAATTGATTACGAAAGAAAGAGGAAAGAAAAACTATGCACGCTAAGAAATTAGATAAACTTGCAACAGCTGTCCTCTACTCGATTGCAGGAATTATTGTTGCCATCCTGGCATCCTTGATTCTTTATATCTTGGTTCGTGGTTTGCCCCACATCTCTTGGTCTTTCTTGACTGGCAAATCATCTTCTTACCAAGCAGGCGGAGGGATTGGAATTCAGCTCTATAATTCCTTTTTCCTATTAGTTATTACCTTGATTATCTCTGTGCCTTTATCTATGGGAGCTGGGATTTTCCTAGCTGAATATGCTAAAAAAGGTCCTGTGACCAATTTTGTCAGAACCTGTATTGAAATCTTATCTTCACTCCCATCAGTGGTTGTAGGTCTCTTTGGTTACTTGATCTTTGTAGTTCAGTTTGAGTATGGATTTTCAATTATTTCAGGTGCCTTGGCCTTGACAGTCTTTAACTTGCCTCAGATGACTCGTAATGTCGAGGACAGTTTGAAACATGTTCACCATACGCAACGTGAAGCTGGTCTGGCCCTTGGGATTTCTCGTTGGGAGACTGTGGTCCATGTGGTTATTCCAGAAGCCCTACCAGGTATTGTGACGGGTGTTGTCTTGGCCTCTGGTCGTATCTTTGGTGAGGCTGCTGCTTTGATCTATACAGCAGGACAATCCGCTCCAGCCCTTGACTGGTCAAACTGGAACATTCTCAGTGTGACTAGCCCAATCTCAATCTTCCGCCAAGCAGAAACCTTGGCTGTCCACATTTGGAAAGTCAACAGTGAAGGTACCATTCCTGATGGAACTATCGTATCAGCAGGTTCTGCGGCCGTGCTCCTCATCTTTATCCTCATCTTTAACTTTGGAGCCCGCAAACTCGGAAGCTATCTACATAAGAAATTAACCGCTGCCTAAAGGAGAAGCCATGTCAAAATATAATTGGGATGAAAAGCATATTATCACCTTTCCTGAAGAGAAAGTGGCCCTCTCTACTAAGGATTTACATGTTTACTACGGTAAAAAAGAATCCATCAAGGGCATCGATATGCAATTTGAAAAAAATAAAATTACGGCCTTAATTGGCCCTTCTGGTTCAGGGAAATCAACCTACCTCCGCAGTCTCAACCGTATGAATGATACCATTGATATTGCTAAGGTCACAGGTCAAATCCTCTATCAAGGGATTGACGTCAACCGTCCAGAAATCAATGTCTATGAGATGCGTAAGCACATTGGAATGGTCTTCCAACGCCCAAATCCCTTTGCCAAGTCTATCTACCGCAATATCACTTTTGCCCATGAACGTGCAGGAGTTAAGGACAAGCAAGTTTTGGATGAAATTGTGGAAACTTCTCTTCGTCAGGCTGCCCTTTGGGACCAGGTCAAAGACGATTTGCACAAGTCAGCCTTGACCTTATCAGGTGGTCAGCAACAGCGTCTCTGTATCGCTCGCGCTATCTCTGTTAAACCACATATCCTCTTGATGGATGAACCGGCGTCAGCCTTGGATCCGATTGCGACAGCTCAGTTGGAAGAAACCATGTTGGAATTGAAGAAGGACTTTACCATTATCATCGTGACCCACAGCATGCAGCAGGCTGCGCGTGCTAGTGACTACACAGGATTCTTCTACTTGGGCGACTTGATTGAGTACGATAAGACCTCTAATATTTTCCAAAATGCCAAACTACAGTCGACCAATGACTACGTAACAGGACACTTTGGATAGAAAGGAAACAGTATGACAGAAGCGATTTTACAGGTATCAGACCTGTCCGTTTACTACAATCAAAA
The DNA here is from genome assembly GCF_946190325.1 of Streptococcus mitis. Taxonomy (GTDB): domain Bacteria; phylum Bacillota; class Bacilli; order Lactobacillales; family Streptococcaceae; genus Streptococcus; species Streptococcus mitis_CF. The sequence goes on from NZ_CAMHZR010000001.1 coordinate 21,339, forward strand.
AAAGGCCTTGAATAGTGTTTCCCTATCTTTCCAACCTAAGGAAATTACAGCCCTGATTGGTCCATCTGGATCAGGGAAGTCAACCCTCCTCAAGGCTATTAACCGCATGGGGGATCTCAATCCAGAGGTAACCACAACTGGTTCGGTGGTTTACAACGGCCACAATATTTACAGCCCACGTACAGATACAGTTGAATTACGTAAGGAAATCGGTATGGTTTTCCAACAACCAAACCCTTTCCCTATGTCTATCTACGAAAATGTTGTTTACGGGCTTCGTATCAATGGAGTTAAGGATAAGCAGGTTCTGGATGAGGCGGTTGAAAAAGCCTTGCAACGAGCTTCTATCTGGGATGAGGTCAAGGACCGCCTGCATGATTCAGCTATCGGGCTTTCAGGTGGACAACAGCAACGTGTCTGTGTTGCCCGTGTCTTGGCAACCAGTCCTAAAATCATTCTCTTGGATGAACCGACTTCAGCTTTGGACCCTATCTCGGCCGGTAAGATTGAGGAAACCTTGTATGGTCTAAAAGATAAATACACCATGCTCTTGGTTACACGTTCCATGCAACAAGCCTCTCGTATTTCTGACAAGACAGGATTTTTCCTAGATGGAGATCTGATCGAGTTTAACGATACCAAGAAGATGTTCCTCAACCCACAACACAAGGAAACAGAAGATTATATTTCAGGAAAATTTGGATAAGGAGATAAATGATGTTACGTTCTCAATTTGAGGAAGATTTAGAGAAATTGCACAACCAGTTCTATGCTATGGGACAAGAAGTGCTGTCCCAAATCAATCGTACAGTGCGTGCCTTTGTTACGCATGACCGTGATTTGGCCAAAGAAGTCATCGAAGACGATGCAGAAGTAAACGAATACGAAGTGAAATTGGAGAAGAAATCATTTGAAATGATTGCCCTACAACAACCCGTTTCTCAGGACTTGCGTACTGTTTTGACAGTCTTGAAGGCTGTATCTGACTTGGAACGTATGGGTGACCATGCTGTTTCCATTGCCAAAGCGGCAATTCGTATGAAGGGGGAGCAACGTATCCCAGCTGTTGAAGAAGAAATCAAGAGAATGGGGCGCGATGTCAAGAACTTCGTTGAAGCAGCCCTTGAACTCTATCTCAATGGTTCAGTAGACCAGGCCTATGAAGTAGCAGCCATGGATGAAAAAATCAACCATTACTTTGATAGCATTCGTGATTTGGCTACAGAAGAAATCAAGAAAAATCCAGATGCCATCGTTACAGGTCGTGATTATTTCCAAGTGATTGCTTTCTTGGAACGTATTGGAGACTATGCTAAAAATATCTGTGAATGGGTTGTTTACTTTGAAACAGGTAAGATTGTCGAACTATAAAATAGATTTATTCTGTATAAAAAGGAGCTCGAAATCAACTGACAGCTCCTTTTCTTGAATGAAAAAAATATTTTTAAGATAAAAATTCAAAAAAATACTTGACAAGTAACTTGGATAGCGTTATAATTATACAAAATTAACAGAGAGGTTGTTTATTTATGAAATCAAAAAAATGGATATTTGTTTTATGTAGTTTTCTTGCAAGTTTCTTCTTAGTAGCTTGCCAGTCAGGTTCGAATGGTTCTCAGTCAGCTGTTGAAGCCATTAAGCAAAAGGGGAAATTGGTAGTAGCGACCAGTCCTGACTATGCACCTTTTGAATTCCAATCCTTAGTTGATGGGAAAAATCAGGTAGTCGGTGCGGATATTAACATGGCTCAGGCTATTGCTGATGAACTTGGGGTTAAGTTGGAAATCTCAAGCATGAGTTTTGATAATGTCTTGACTAGTCTTCAAACTGGTAAGGCCGACCTAGCAGTTGCAGGAATTAGCGCTACTGACGAGAGAAAAGAAGTCTTTGATTTTTCAATCCCTTACTATGAAAACAAGATTAGTTTCTTGGTTCGTAAGGCTGATGTAGAAAAATACAAGGATGTAACTAGCCTGGAAAGTGCTAATATTGCAGCCCAAAAAGGAACTGTTCCAGAATCAATGGTCAAGGAACAATTGCCAAAAGCTCAATTGACTTCCCTAACTAATATGGGTGAAGCTGTCAATGAATTACAGGCTGGAAAAGTAGATGCTGTTCACATGGATGAGCCTGTTGCCCTTAGCTATGCTGCTCAAAACGCTGACCTAGCTGTCGCAACTGTCAGCTTGAAGATGAAGGACGGCGAAGCTAATGCAGTTGCCCTTAGAAAAAATAGTGCTGATTTGAAAGAAGTGGTGGACAAGGTCATCCAAAAACTCAAGGATGACGGCACCTACCAAAAATATCTTGAAAAAGCGGCAACCTTAACAGAAGTTGAAGAATAATACTCAATGAAAATCAAAGAGCAAACTAGGAAGCTAGCCGCAAGCTGTACTTGAGTACGGTAAGGCGACGCTGACGTGGTTTGAAGAGATTTTCGAAGAGTATAAGAAAAAAGCAGAGTTGGAAGTCATTCCAATTCTGCTTTTAAATAGTTTAAAACCTTTTCTAGATTTTCTAAGGATACCTTGGCAAATTGATAAGGACAAGCATCCAAGTAAGCTTCTTCAAAGAAGTTTAAGCTCAGTTGGCTGTGTTTGAGACTGGCGATTTTAGGGTACTGTCTCAGATCTAGTAATAAACCATCATGTAGGGGAAAATGAGGAAGGGGACAAGGAGTGTTGGCTAGTCTTTCCTCGAGTTGTTTTTGGTAAGTTTCCTGATTGGACAAGCGAGTCAGACGATTTTTCTCAAATAATTGACTGTCAATATAGAGTGACAGGGCCTTTTGCATGATGAGGTTGCTGTCGTAGTCTAGGATATTTTTGTAGGCCACAAAGGCTTTTTTAATAGCATTTGGAAGAATGAGTGCTGTAATCCGCAGGGCTGGAAAGAGGCTGGTTGAGAAGGACTTGATATAAATGACGCGCTCCTCTGTATCCAGATAGTGGAAGGTCTGGCCCTTCTTGGAGTCCAAATCCCCCAAATAGTCGTCCTCTACGATATAGACACCATACTTGGCAGCTAAGTCAAGAATAGCCCGTTTGTCCTGCTCAGAATAGGAATGGCCTAGAGGATAGTGAAAACGAGGAATAGTGTAGAAAAACTTGATCTTTCCCGTTTGGAAATGCCGTTCAAGTTCCATTAAGTCAATCCCATCAATGCCTCGTTCAATCGTTTGATAGTCTAATCCTTGAGCAATCAAGAGGCGATTCATCCGATGGTAGGTCGGCTGTTCCACCAAGATTTCCTTTGCTTGGCTTGGAAAGGATATTTGAGAGAGGATAAACAAGGCTTGTTGGGTCCCAGAAGTCAATACCAGTTGGTCAGCCTTGCAGTAGAGGGCTTGGTCAAAGAGAAGTTTATGAATAGACTGTCTTAGGTCTTCTAAACCTTCTTGGTTGTCATAGTAGTTGAAGAGGTAGTTTTCCCGGCCAATTAAGGTTTCGTTGACACAGAGTCGAAAATCGTCATAGGCACTAGCATGTTCGTCGGTAACCTCGATTTCTAGGTCTTGGTGTTGCCCTTGTTCTAGTACATAGTAGCCACTCTGGGGCTTGGCATAGAGGTATTGTTCGTGTCGTAATTCCAGCAGGGCACGTTGAATGGTGTCCTTGCTACAGTGAAAGTCAAGGCTCAGTTGACGGATAGAAGGCAGGCGACTACCCGTCGGAAAGCGTCCAGACTCGATACCATTTTTCAGATAGGAAACGACCTCTTGGTATTTGCTTTGTTTCTTCATTCCAGACCTCCCTTGATTTTGTTACATTGTACCCTTTTTTTTTCTTCTTGGCAATGTCTAGGGTGTTTCTCTCGTTCACATCTAGGGGCAAATGTGGTATACTTAGGAGTAAGATTTATAGAATAACAGACAAGAAAGTGAATGGATAAGAACGTGCAGGAACCAGTGAAATTATTTCAATACAATACCCTTGGAGCCTTGATGGCTGGCCTTTATGGTGGGACCATGACAGTAGGAGAATTGCTAGAGCATGGTGACCTTGGTTTGGGAACCTTGGATTCCATTGATGGAGAATTGATTGTCTTGGATGGTAAGGCTTATCAGGCCAAAGGATCAGGCGACCAGCCAGAGATTGTGGAGGTGTCACCAGATGCCCTTATTCCTTATGCAGCAGTAGTACCGCATCAGGCAGAGGTCATTTTCCGCCAGCGCTTTGAGATGACAGACAAGGAATTGGAAGAGCGAATCGAGTCTTATTATGACGGGGAAAATCTTTTCCGTTCTATCAAGATTCGTGGGGAATTTTCACATATGCATGTGCGCATGATTCCCAAGTCGACACCAGATACCAAGTTTGCTGAGGTCGCAACCCATCAGCCTGAATATAGTCGCGACAATGTGGCGGGGACCATTGTTGGTTTCTGGACGCCAGAGATTTTCCATGGGGTCAGTGTGGCAGGCTACCATCTGCACTTCATTTCAGATGATTTGACCTTCGGTGGACATGTCATGGACTTTGTCATTAAGGAAGGCATTATCGAGGTGGGAGCTGTTGACCAATTGGATCAACGTTTTCCAGTCCAAGACCGTCAATACTTGTTTGCTAAGTTCAATGTTGACGAGATGAAAAAAGATATTGAAAAGGCGGAATAGGAGAAGAAAATGACCATTCATATTATCATTACCATGTTGCTGTTGCTGGCTTTCTTGATAGGAAGTATTTGGTATGCCAAAAAGAAATACCAGATTAATCTAGCTGTATTGGGCTTGGGGGCTGTTGCTTTCTTTGTCTCTTCACAGATTTTGGAAAAACTGGTGCATATCTTGGTTTTGCATCCTCAAAAAGACAGCAGTATTGCCCTCTTGCAAGATCATCCGTTTGTCTATATTGTCTATGGACTAGCCATGGCAGCTCTTTTTGAGGAAACGGCTCGTCTTGTTTTCTTCAAATGGTTGGAGAAAAAGAGAAATTTGGAAAAGGCGGATGCCTTGGCTTATGGATTGGGGCATGGTGGCTTGGAGTTGATTTTCCTAGGTCTTACTAGTTTGATTAATCTCTACATCGTTCTCTCAGCAGTTCAAACGCAAAATCCACAGGTTATGCAATTGCTGTCTGAAAATATGTTGAAAACTATTCAGTCGCTATCAGTCTGGCAGATTTATTTGCTTGGTTTTGAGAGAATCTTGGCGCTAGGTTTCCAATTACTCTTGACTGTTTGGGTTTACCAAGCTGTTCGTCAGAAGAAATGGATTTATCTCCTAGCGGCCTATGGACTACATGCCTTCTTTGACCTGGCACCATCTCTTGCCCAAGTTGGCTGGTTGACCAATCCAGTCTTGGTTGAAGTTGTCCTAGCACTTGAACTCGTTCTGGTTGCCTATGGAACAAAGGCTATCTTTTGCAAAAAATCATAAAAAGAGGGGAAACCTCTTTTTTGTTTAAAATAAGCCCAAGTTTTTTTTAGGGTCGTCAAATGGTCTTAAAAATGGTATAATGGAATGAATTTTGTAAAAGGAAGAGTGTCATGTCAGTAAAAGAAAAAATGCTTGAAATTTTAGAAGGGATTGATATCCGTTTTAAAGAACCCTTGCATAGCTATAGTTATACAAAAGTAGGTGGAGAGGCTGATTATCTGGTCTTTCCACGAAATCATTTTGAGTTGGCTCGCGTTGTTAAATTTGCCAATCAAGAAAATATTCCTTGGATGGTTCTTGGAAATGCCAGCAACATCATCGTTCGTGATGGTGGGATTCGTGGATTTGTCATCTTGTGTGACAAGCTCAATAATGTTTCCGTTGATGGCTATACCATTGAAGCTGAAGCTGGTGCTAACTTGATTGAAACAACTCGCATTGCCCTTCGTCATAGTTTGACTGGTTTTGAGTTTGCTTGTGGTATTCCAGGAAGCGTTGGCGGTGCTGTCTTTATGAATGCGGGTGCCTATGGTGGCGAGATTGCCCACATCTTGCAGTCTTGTAAGGTCTTGACCAAGGATGGAGAAATCGAGACCCTGTCTGCCAAAGATTTGGCTTTTGGTTACCGCCACTCAGCCATTCAAGAGTCTGGTGCAGTTGTCTTGTCAGCTAAATTTGCCCTTGCTCCAGGAAGCCATCAGGTTATCAAGCAAGAAATGGATCGTTTGACGCATCTACGTGAACTCAAGCAACCTTTAGAATATCCATCTTGTGGTTCGGTCTTTAAGCGTCCAGTAGGTCATTTTGCAGGTCAATTAATTTCAGAAGCTGGCTTGAAAGGCTATCGTGTCGGTGGCGTAGAAGTGTCAGAAAAACACGCAGGATTTATGATCAATGTTGCTGACGGAACGGCTAAAGACTACGAGGACTTGATTGAGTCTGTTATCGAAAAAGTCAAGGAACACTCTGGCGTCACTCTTGAGAGAGAAGTCCGTATTTTAGGTGAAAGCAAGTAGGAAGCTGTAGTTGAAAAGCTGCTACTATGTCATGGAAAGGGGGTGAAAGCCTATCGTTAGTGCAGAAGAATGTAGGCAGTTCAATCTCCTACACGAGGTAGTAGCGGCCTGACAGAGCCCTGATCTGTTAATCTATGAAAAAGAAGGAATAAATGACAATTGAAAAAACCAATTATTGAATTCAAAAACGTCTCAAAAGTTTTTGAAGACAGCAACACCAAGGTTCTCAAAGATATCAACTTTGAGTTGGAAGAAGGGAAGTTCTATACTCTTCTAGGCGCGTCTGGTTCAGGAAAATCAACTATCCTTAACATCATTGCAGGTTTACTGGATGCGACGACAGGAGATATTTTGCTGGATGGTGTCCGTATCAATGACATCCCAACCAACAAGCGAGACGTCCATACGGTCTTCCAATCCTATGCCTTGTTTCCACATATGAATGTGTTTGAAAATGTTGCCTTTCCACTCCGCTTGCGTAAAATTGACAAGAAAGAAATCGAGAAACGCGTAGCGGAAGTTCTCAAGATGGTTCAGTTGGAAGGTTATGAAAAACGTTCCATTCGTAAACTCTCTGGAGGACAACGTCAGCGTGTGGCTATTGCCCGTGCCATCATCAACCAACCCCGTGTGGTTTTGTTGGACGAGCCTTTGTCAGCGCTGGACTTGAAATTAAGAACAGACATGCAGTATGAGTTGCGTGAACTGCAACAACGATTGGGCATTACCTTTGTCTTTGTCACTCACGATCAGGAAGAAGCCCTGGCCATGAGTGACTGGATTTTTGTCATGAATGATGGCGAGATTGTCCAGTCTGGAACACCAGTAGATATCTACGATGAGCCGATTAACCATTTTGTTGCCACCTTTATCGGTGAGTCAAATATCTTGCCAGGAACCATGATTGAGGACTACTTGGTTGAGTTTAACGGCAAACGATTTGAAGCGGTCGATGGTGGGATGAAACCAAATGAACCTGTTGAGGTTGTTATTCGTCCAGAGGACTTGCGGATTACCCTTCCTGAAGAAGGCAAGCTCCAAGTTAAGGTGGATACCCAGCTCTTCCGTGGGGTGCACTATGAAATTATCGCCTATGACGAACTTGGAAATGAATGGATGATCCACTCGACTCGTAAGGCCATCGTGGGTGAGGAAATCGGTCTGGACTTTGAACCGGAAGACATCCATATCATGCGTCTCAACGAAACCGAAGAAGAGTTTGATGCTCGTATTGAGGAGTACGTAGAAATCGAAGAGCAAGAAGCAGGTCTGATCAATGCAATCGAGGAGGAAAGAGATGAAGAAAACAAGCTCTAAACTCTTTGTAGTGCCCTACATGATCTGGATTGCCCTCTTTGTCCTCGCACCCTTGGTCTTGATTTTCGGACAATCCTTTTTTAATATTGAAGGCCAGTTTAGTTTAGAAAATTATAAATCTTACTTTGCGTCACAAAACTTGACCTACCTAAAAATGAGTTTCAACTCTGTACTCTATGCAGGAATTGTGACCTTTGTGACCTTGCTTATCAGCTATCCAACAGCCCTCTTTTTGACCCGTCTCAAGCACCGTCAACTCTGGCTCATGCTGATTATCCTGCCAACCTGGATCAATTTGCTCCTTAAAGCCTATGCCTTTATCGGAATTTTTGGTCAGAATGGCTCTATTAACCAATTTTTGGAATTTATCGGAATCGGTTCACAGCAGTTGCTCTTTACCGATTTCTCCTTTATCTTTGTCGCAAGCTACATCGAGCTTCCCTTTATGATTTTGCCGATTTTCAATGTCTTGGACGATATGGATAACAATCTCATCAATGCCAGCTACGACCTAGGTGCGACCAAGTGGGAGACCTTCCGTCATGTCATCTTCCCTCTATCGATGAACGGAGTGAGAAGTGGGGTCCAATCGGTCTTTATCCCAAGTTTGAGTCTCTTCATGCTGACCCGTTTGATTGGTGGGAATCGCGTTATTACGCTGGGAACGGCTATTGAACAGAATTTCCTAACCAATGACAACTACGGTATGGGTTCAACCATCGGTGTAATTCTCATCTTGACCATGTTCATCACCATGTGGGTGACCAAGGAAAGGAGAGAACGATGAAAAAATTTGCCAATCTATATCTAGGACTGGTCTTTCTTGTCCTCTACCTGCCTATCTTTTACTTGATTGGTTACGCCTTTAACGCAGGCAACGACATGAATAGCTTTACAGGCTTTAGCTTGAGCCATTTTAAAACCATGTTTGGCGATGGTCGTCTTATGTTGATTGTGACTCAGACCTTTTTCTTGGCCTTCCTTTCAGCCTTGATAGCGACCATTATCGGGACTTTTGGAGCTATTTACATCTACCAGTCTCGTAAGAAATACCAAGAAGCCTTTCTTTCACTCAATAATATCCTCATGGTTGCGCCCGATGTTATGATTGGTGCCAGCTTCTTGATTCTCTTTACCCAACTCAAGTTTTCACTTGGCTTTTTGACCGTTCTATCTAGTCACGTAGCCTTCTCCATTCCTATCGTGGTCTTGATGGTCTTGCCTCGACTCAAGGAAATGAATGGCGACATGATTCATGCGACCTATGACCTTGGTGCCAGTCAATTTCAGATGTTCAAGGAAATCATGCTTCCTTATCTGACTCCGTCTATCATTGCAGGCTATTTCATGGCCTTCACCTATTCGCTAGATGATTTTGCCGTGACCTTCTTCGTAACGGGAAATGGCTTTTCAACCCTGTCAGTCGAAATTTACTCTCGTGCTCGTAAAGGGATTTCGCTTGAAATCAATGCCCTGTCTGCCCTTGTCTTTCTCTTTAGTATTATCCTAGTTGTTGGATATTACTTTATCTCACGTGAGAAGGAGGAGCAAGCATGAAAAAACTCTATTCATTTTTAGCAGGAATTGCAGCCATCATCCTGGTCTTGTGGGGAATTGCGACGCATTTAGATAGTAAAATCAATAGCCGAGATAGTCAAAAACTGGTTATCTACAACTGGGGAGACTATATCGATCCAGAACTCTTGGAGCAATTCACAGAAGAAACAGGAATCCAAGTCCAGTACGAGACCTTTGACTCCAACGAAGCCATGTATACAAAGATTAAGCAGGGTGGAACGACCTACGATATTGCTATCCCAAGTGAATACATGATCAACAAGATGAAGGACGAAGACCTCTTGGTACCGCTTGACTATTCAAAACTTGAAGGTCTTGAAAATATCGGACCAGAGTTCCTCAACCAATCCTTTGACCCAGGCAATAAATTCTCCATCCCTTACTTCTGGGGAACACTGGGAATTGTCTACAATGAAACCATGGTAGATGAGGCGCCTGAGCATTGGGATGACCTCTGGAAACCAGAGTATAAGAACTCTATCATGCTCTTTGATGGGGCGCGTGAGGTACTGGGACTCGGACTCAATTCCCTTGGCTACAGCCTCAACTCCAAGGATACCCAGCAGTTGGAAGAGACAGTTGATAAGCTCTACAAATTGACTCCAAATATCAAGGCTATTGTGGCGGATGAGATGAAGGGCTACATGATCCAGAACAACGCTGCAATCGGTGTGACATTCTCTGGTGAAGCCAGCCAAATGCTGGAGAAAAATGAAAATCTACGCTATGTGGTTCCGACCGAGGCCAGCAACCTTTGGTTTGACAATATGGTCATTCCCAAAACAGTCAAAAACCAAGATGCAGCCTATGCCTTTATCAACTTTATGTTAAAACCTGAAAATGCTCTCAAAAATGCAGAGTATGTCGGCTATTCAACACCAAACCTACCAGCTAAGGAATTGCTCCCAGAGGAGAAGAAAGAAGACAAGGCCTTCTATCCTGATGCTGAAACCATGAAACACCTAGAAGTTTATGAGAAATTTGACCATAAATGGACAGGTAAATACAGCGACCTCTTCCTACAGTTTAAAATGTATCGGAAGTAGGAGTTAGCAGTTACGAAACGAATCAGTCAAGCTGGTTCGTTTTTTATAGAAGTCATTTTTTTCAGCCATATATTTTTCTATTCTAGTTGCTTATTTGCTTGCCCAGTAGTATACTAAGTTTAACCTTACAGAAAGCGGTAACAAAAAATGAAGATATCTACTTTTTCAAAAAAAGTTATTGGCCAACCTTTTTGATTGTTGACGAAACAATTATACTATTCCATTTAAAGGATGGCTTGGATCGACAATACCTAACAACTGATTCCATACATTTGGTGATAGGGTTCTTTATATTTGCAAATATTTTCGTAGCTATCTTTAACAATTCAAAACTTTGGAATAAAAGTTGGGATAAAAAGAGTGATAGCAGTAAGAAAAAGTATATTCTGAAAAAGTAATCTGAGATGTAGGGAATTGGTCTGATTCAATGGAGATGATTTCCAGTTGACGCAAGCTTAAAAAAACGTTATAATAAGAAAGTTGAGAATTGATTTTCAGTTATCTTAGTCCAGAGAAATGGCGGTGCTGCGAGCCATCTAAGCTAGAAAGTCATGCTACTCAATCATACAATTGCATAAGAATAAGAGAATGACAAGTTCATTGAATGAAGGTGGTACCGCGGTTTTTCGCCCTTCGTGATATGAGCTTGTCTTTTGGTTTTTGGAGGTGTTGATGAAAACATTTCTTGTCAAACAAAAGTTTCGTCTTGGAGGCGAACGCTTCGCTATCAAGGATGACAGGGGAGAAATCGCCTATCAGGTAGAGGGATCATTTTTTAAGATTCCTAAAACTTTTACCATCTATGATGCTAATGGTGAACAGGTCAGTCAGATCAGTAAAGAAATCTTGACCTTGCTTCCTCGTTTTGAGATTCAGCTTCGAGATGGCTCGAGTTTTGTCATTCGTAAGAAGTTGACCTTCTGGCGAGATAAGTATTAGTTTGATAATCTAGGTCTTCGTATCGAGGGCAATATCTGGGATTGGAATTTCAAATTGCTGGATGATCGCGATCAGCTGATTGCGGAAATCAAGAAAGAACTCTTCCATCTGACCTCTACCTATAACCGTAACGGTTCTTGAGGACGCTTATGCAGACCTAGTCATTTCCCTCTGTGTCGCTATTGACTATGTGGAAATGCTGGAAAGCCAATCACATTAAACAAGTAATAAGGAGACAATATGAAACAACTATCTAGTGCACAAGTACGCCAAATGTGGCTTGATTTCTGGGCGACCAAAGGTCACTCTGTAGAACCATCAGTGAGCTTGGTTCCTGTAAATGATCCAACACTTTTGTGGATCAACTCTGGGGTAGCAACCCTTAAGAAATACTTTGACGGGACCATCATCCCTGAAAATCCACGTATTACCAATGCTCAAAAGGCTATCCGTACCAACGACATCGAAAACGTAGGAAAGACTGCACGTCACCATACCATGTTTGAAATGTTGGGGAACTTCTCTATCGGGGATTACTTCCGTGACGAAGCTATCACTTGGGCTTATGAGCTTTTGACAAGCCCAGAATGGTTTGACTTCCCAGCTGAGAAACTTTACATGACCTACTATCCAGACGATAAAGATTCATACAACCGTTGGATTGAAGTGGGAGTGGACCCAAGTCACTTGATTCCAATCGAGGACAACTTCTGGGAAATTGGTGCGGGACCTTCTGGCCCAGATACAGAAATCTTCTTTGACCGTGGTGAAGCCTTTGACCCAGAAAATATCGGTCTTCGTCTCCTTGCAGAAGATATCGAAAACGACCGTTACATCGAAATCTGGAACATCGTATTGTCACAATTTAACGCAGACCCTGCTGTTCCTCGTAGCGAATACAAGGAATTGCCACACAAGAACATTGATACGGGCGCTGGTTTGGAGCGTTTGGTGGCCGTTATCCAAGGGGCTAAGACCAACTTCGAAACAGACCTCTTCATGCCAATCATTCGTGAAGTGGAGAAATTGTCTGGTAAGGTCTATGACCAAGATGGCGACAACATGAGCTTTAAAGTTATCGCTGACCACATCCGTTCCCTTTCATTTGCCATCGGTGATGGTGCCCTTCCAGGAAATGAAGGTCGTGGTTACGTCCTTCGTCGTCTTCTCCGTCGTGCTTCTATGCATGGTCAAAAACTGGGTATCAACGAGCCTTTCCTTTACAAACTCGTTCCAACTGTTGGAAAAATCATGGAAAGCTACTACCCAGAAGTGCTTGAAAAACGTGACTTTATCGAAAAAATTGTTAAGAGCGAGGAAGAATCATTTGCTCGTACCCTTCACTCAGGTCAACACTTTGCCCAAGGCATTGTGGCAGACTTGAAAGAAAAAGGACAATCTGTCATCGCTGGTTCAGATGTATTTAAACTTTACGACACTTATGGATTCCCAGTTGAATTGACTGAAGAAATCGCTGAAGAAGCGGGTATGACTGTTGATCGTGAAGGATTTGAAGCAGCGATGAAAGAACAGCAAGAACGTGCGCGTGCGTCAGCTGTCAAGGGTGGCTCAATGGGTATGCAAAATGAAACCCTTCAAAACATCACTGTAGAAAGTGTCTTCAACTACAATGCTAGCCAATTGTCTTCTAAATTGGTGGCTATCGTGGCTGACAATGCAGAAGTAGAAGCTGTATCAGAAGGAACTGCCTCACTTATCTTTGCGGAAACGCCATTCTATGCTGAAATGGGTGGACAAGTAGCTGACCACGGTCAAATCTTGGATGCTGCAGGAAACCTTGTAGCGACTGTAACGGATGTTCAAAAAGCACCAAATGGACAAGCTCTTCATACTGTTGAAGTCCTTGCACCGCTTGCTTTGAACCAAGAATACACTTTGGCAATTGATACAAATCGTCGTCACCGTGTTATGAAAAACCACACTGCGACTCACTTGCTTCACGCTGCTCTTCACAATATCCTTGGAAACCACGCGACACAAGCAGGATCTCTTAACGAAGTCGAATTCCTTCGCTTTGACTTTACGCATTTCCAAGCAGTAACTGCTGAAGAATTGCGTGCGATTGAGCAGCAAGTCAATGAGAAAATCTGGGAAGCTCTTGAAGTGAAGACAGTTGAAACGGATATTGACACTGCTAAAGAAATGGGTGCTATGGCCCTCTTTGGTGAGAAATACGGTAAGGAAGTCCGTGTTGTTACTATTGGTGACTACTCTATCGAGCTTTGTGGTGGTACCCACGTTGGTAACACTTCTGAGATTGGTCTCTTCAAGATTGTCAAAGAAGAAGGGATTGGATCAGGAACTCGCCGTATCTTGGCAGTGACTGGTAAGGAAGCCTTTGAAGCTTACCGTGAACAAGAAGACGCTCTTAAAGCTGTCGCAGCAACCTTGAAAGCACCTCAACTTAAAGAAGTCCCTCACAAGGTAGAAGGACTTCAAGAACAACTTCGTCAATTGCAAAAAGAAAATGCTGAGTTGAAAGAAAAAGCCGCAGCTGCAGCTGCAGGCGATATCTTCAAGGATGTGAAGGAAGTCAATGGTCACCGTTACATTGCTAGTCAAGTGTCTGTATCAGATGCAGGTGCCCTTCGTACCTTTGCAGATAACTGGAAACAAAAAGACTACTCTGATCTTCTTGTCCTAGTTGCCGCTATCGGTGACAAAGTCAATGTCCTTGTAGCAAGCAAGACAAAAGACCTTCATGCAGGAAACCTTGTCAAGGAATTAGCACCAATCGTCGATGGACGTGGTGGTGGTAAACCAGACATGGCCATGGCAGGAGGAAGCAACCAAGCTAAGATCCAAGAATTGTTGGATGCGGTAGCAGGTAAATTGTAATCAAGTAATACTCTTCGAAAATCTCTTCAAACAACGTCAGCTTCGCCTTGCCGTACTCAAGTACAGCCTGCGGCTACCTTTCTAGTTTGCTCTTTGATTTTCATTGAGTATAAAGATCTATCCATTTGGTGGGTAGGTCTTTTTTGACTACAAAAAAAGCCAAATCCGATTGGATCTGGCTTGAATATTATGAACTATTAGATTGTATTGGCTGCCCAGACACTTACCGAAGCAGCTGAGACTGGGAATTGTCCATAACCTTCCTCATCAATTGTAATTTGACCTTGGTGGTTTTCAAGTAAATCTACAAAGGTTTGGTTAGCCCATTCTTGGCCGACAAACATTGACTTGCTGTTTTCTTGGTCATTTGAGATAAGGACTGCGATTGGGGATTGATTTTCAGCACCTGAACGTACCCAACCGATACAGTTAGCATCATCAAAGTAGTCATTTTGTTCTCCATAGGCCAAATCTTTTCGGATGGCTAGGAGGCGGTCAAGGATCTCTTTGAAATCTTGTTGAGCATACTGCCCTGAAATCCCATAGTAATCTCCGTAAAAGACACATGGAAGTCCATCTTGGCGTAACAGAATGAGGGCATAGGCTGCTGGTTTGAACCACTCTTCAACAGTCGATTCAAGAGCCTGACCTCGTTGGGTATCATGATTGTCGACAAAAGTCACCGCCTTGTCAGGTTTGAGTTCAACCAAGCTATCTGTGAAAATGCCACGAAGGTCATAGTCTGCGCCAGCTTGACTGGCTTCAAAGAGATTCTGGTGGAGACGAACATCGACAAGGTCAAAGCGTTCTTCCGTTTTTTCAAGATAGTCCAGATTGGCTTCCTTGTCAGGATTCCAGAATTCACCAAAAACATAGAAATCTTGACCATATTTTTCCTTCATATCACGGATGAAATTGCGCATAAAGAAAGAATCGATGTGTTTGACTGCATCCAAGCGAAAACCAGCTACACCAGTCGTTTCCATGAACCAGTCTGCCCAGTTATAGAGATTTTGGATGACCTCAGGATGTTTAAAGTCTAGGTCAGCATACATGAGGTAGTCGTAATTTCCGTTTTCGTTATCGACTAATTCCTCATTTGCCCAGCCCTTGTTATCACCTTGGATGAGATAAATGCCAGATTTACGACGTTTGGCATCGTAGTCTGTACCTGTGAAGTGGTACCAGTGCCAGTGGAAGTCATTGTAGGTATCTTGGCGGCCATCGAAGGTAAAGCTAGTCCAGCCATTGATAGTGAAGGGTTCTCCAAGTTCAACTGTACGGTCTACAGGATCCACTTCGATAACCTGAAAGGCTTCCATATGATCGGCTGCAGCCTTGTGGTTGAGCACCACATCGGCCATAGGCTGGATTCCCTGCGCTTTTAGAGCTTGAATGGCTTGAAGATAATCTTCTTTAAAACCATACTTGGTGCGGACAGTTCCTTTTTGATTAAACTCTCCTAAGTCAAATAAGTCATAGACACCATAGCCTACATCTTTTTCATTGGTTGCCTTAAAAGCTGGTGGCATCCAGACATGGCTAATACCGAGATCAGCTAAGTGTTGAGCATCTTCAGCTAGACGCGTCCAGTGCTGGCCGTCGTGGGGGAGATACCATTCAAAGTATTGCATAAGTGTTTGATTTTGCATGATTTTTCCTCTTACTTGTCAATCTTGTTCTTTATTCTATCATAAAGTATCTCTTGACTCAAACGTTTGCGTAATACTAAATAATAAGTTTTTGACTATTTTATATAAAATGTTGATTTTTAAAATGAAAGCGCTATAATAATAGTAAATTACATAGATAAAGATAGGAGTCAGCCCATGATTGAATTTCAAAATGTTAGTAAGTTGTATGGTGATAAAGCGGCTTTGAGCAATCTCAATCTGCAGATTGAAAATGGAGAGATTATGGGCTTGATTGGCCATAATGGTGCTGGGAAATCGACCACTATAAAATCCCTAGTCAGTATCATTTCACCCAGCAGTGGTCGTATTTTGGTTGACGGTTTAGATTTATCGGAAAATCGCTTGGCTATCAAACGAAAGATTGGCTACGTTGCAGACTCGCCTGACTTATTTTTACGTTTAACGGCCAATGAATTTTGGGAATTGATTGCTTCATCCTATGATTTGAGCAGCTCTGACTTGGAGGCTAGTCTAGATAGGCTATTGAAGGTTTTTGATTTTGCTGAAAACCGTTATCAGGTTATTGAAACCCTTTCTCACGGAATGCGTCAGAAAGTCTTTGTCATCGGGGCACTCTTGTCTGATCCTGATATTTGGGTCTTGGACGAACCCTTGACTGGTTTGGATCCCCAGGCTGCCTTTGATTTGAAGCAAATGATGAAGGAACATGCACAAAAAGGTAAGACAGTCTTGTTTTCAACCCATGTCCTCGAGGTAGCTGAGCAAGTCTGTGATCGGATTGCAATCTTGAAAAAGGGGCATTTGATTTATTGTGGTAGTGTAGAGGACTTGAGAAAAGACCACCCAGACCAGTCTTTGGAAAGTATCTACCTTAGCCTTGCTGGTAGAAAAGAGGAGGGTGAAGATGCGTTTCAAGGTCATTAAAAAATTAGTTGATATCAATATCCTCTATTCATCTAAAGAAGCGAATCTGGCTAATCTACGAAAGAAGCAGGCTAAGAACCCTGGGAAAAAAGTAAATGTTTCCGCTAGAGTCCTAAGTTCTTACATTTTTTCTAGCCTCTTGATGCTACTTTTGTTTATAAATATAGCCTTTCATTTTCCTTTTGAGGAAATGCCAAGTCTTTTTAGTACCATGGTTGCTATTTTACTGGTGCTTGCCTTTTCAACGGCTTTCACTGCCTTTTACAATGTCTTTTATGAGAGTAAGGATTTGGCCTCCTATAGTCCCTATGCCTTTAAAGAATCAGAGATTATAATCGCTAAAGGACTGTCTGTCCTCTTGCCAGCTCTAACTGGAATTGTACCAACCCTAGCTTATTTTCTAGTCCTCTACATTAGGTTAGCTCCTTCTCTTTGGCTGGGCTTGCCTTTGATGCTGCTGTCCTTGGCCTTATTATTTGTCTCTGTTACTTTAGTGATGGTAGGGGTAGTGCATTTCTTGGCTCAAACTACCGTTTTTAGAAAGTATCAGTCTATTTTTGCCAATGTGATGATTGGGATTGGGGTTCTCATACCTTTATTATTTGTCTTCCTTCTACAGTCGACTTCTAGAGATATAGTTGACAGAGTTAGAGATATTCCATTTCTCCTTTATCCTATTCATCTCTTTTACAAAATAGCAGTGGAGCCTTTTTCGACAGAGGCCATACTGGGTCTGCTCGCTTGGATAGCTTTAACTGTTTTCTTGCTTTATCTGACCAAAAAGAAGGTTTTTCCTCATTTTTATGACGTGATTCTGCTTAACAGTGAGGAGAAGGTCAAAAAAGAACGTCGCAGTAAAGAGGGGATTTCAAGAACTAAAAAGGGATTTTTCCGCATGGTTTTGCGCTACAACCTCTCCCTCTTGGGACAGGGGACTGGCGTGATTACAGTACTTTTTACAAGTGCGTTCCTTCCCTATCTCATGATGATTGGTCCGATTTCCACAATCCGAGATTCTCAGTTAGTTCCAGACGTTCATCCTCGATACTGGTTACCCTTGTTTTTCGTGGGAATGTTTATAGCAGTTGTCAATAACAATATCACCAGCCTTCCTTCAATTGCCTTATCCTTGGAGAGGGAAAATGTTGATTTTCTGAAGAGTTTACCCTTTGACTTTGCTCGTTATGTGAAAGTGAAATTTTGGATTATCTTTGCTGTCCAGTCCTTTTTACCTATCTTGACTTTACTTGGTCTTTCCCTTTATTTAGGATTGCCTATCCTTTCGATGATTTACCTTCTTGTGGCATGGGTTCTTGCCAGTGTCAGCCTTTCTTGCCACCATTATTTTAAAGATATGAAAAATCTGTCAACCAATTGGAGTAGCATTACGGACCTGGTGAATCGTTCAAAAGGTATAGTCACAATGGTTTTGATTATTATTTATAGTGCTATCTTATTGATTTCAACTATTGTGAGCGTATACTTGCTTCAGTCTCTTTCCCCTGTCCTTGCCATCAGCTTGGGAGTAGGAGCTCTTATCCTCCTGCTTGGTCTTGCTATATTTAGCTATCATTACTACCTGTCACGGATATTGTTAGAGATAGAAAAAAGATAAGGTTGTTGGTCGCTTACTTGATAAATTTTATAAAAAGAAATGCTCCTCCAAAGGTAACCTGACACCCAGCAGTTTAGTGATTAGGTAATATTAGCGAGTCAGATTATCCGGCTCGCTTTTTTCGTTGTTTAGTTTTCCGATGAAATTGTAGTAAATATCTATCTGAATGATTCGATTGCGTTTCGTTCCTGTTGGTTTTTGTATCACAATCTTATCAATCAGCTCATTTATGATTTCAACGGTTAGTTCTGGAAGTTCTGTATATTTGGAAATTCTCGCCATAAACTTAGAGATACTGTCTGGTTTTCAAAATGACAATTTAGTTTTAACTTTTACGACTGATTCCAACGATATTCTAACATTTGAATATAGTGCTTTTCATTTAACCGACACCGCCAAGGCTCTGATAGAGATTTTAGATATTGAAACAGATGATGAATTTTTTAGAGAGCTAGCGAATAGCTATAGAGAGAAGTTATCTGAGTCTAGTGTTAAGATTTCAGTTGTAAATGTTGAGGTATTGAGTTGACTTTAACTGATTTAATTCAGTGGTGATATGTGGTATAATTGTAGGTATGAAATCAATACTTAATAGTAAGCAGGCTTTACGCCCTTTTACAAAATGGACTGGTGGAAAGCGTCAGCTTCTTTCCGTAATCAAATCTCTTATGCCAGAATCTTATAATCGTTATTTTGAGCCGTTTGTTGGTGGTGGAGCTTTGTTTTTTGAACTTGCTCCTAAAGATGCGATCATAAATGATTTTAATAGTGAATTAATCAATTGTTATCAACAAATTAAAGATAATCCTTCTGAGCTAATTAAATCGTTATCTAAGCACAAGGAAAGCAATTCGAAGGAATACTATTTGAACTTGCGTTCTGCTGATAGGGACAGCAGAATTGAAAAAATGAATAATGTTGAGAGAGCTGCTCGCATTATGTATATGCTACGTGTAAATTTTAATGGATTATACCGTGTAAATTCAAAAAATCAGTTTAATGTCCCGTATGGTCGCTATAAAAATCCCCAAATTGTAGATTCAGATTTGATTGTATCTATTTCTCAATATTTAAATGAGAACACTATTCATATTTTAAATGGAGATTTTGAAGAAGCCGTTAAAGATGTTGAAGCTGGGGACTTTGTTTACTTTGACCCACCCTACATTCCACTTTCTGAGACAAGCTCTTTTACTTCTTATACACACGAGGGATTCTCTTACGAAGACCAAGTTCGTTTGAGAGACACTTTTAAAAAGCTAGATGAAAAAGGCGCCTACGTTATGTTATCGAATTCTTCTAGCCCATTAGTTGGAGAGTTGTATAAAGATTTTAATATACATAAAGTCTCTGCTACCCGGACTAATGGAGCTAAATCTTCAAGTCGTGGAAAAATTGATGAGATTATTGTAACCAACTATGATAAATAACGAATATAAGTATGGAGGTGTTTTAATGACAAAGCCATACTATAATAAAAACAAATCAATTCTTGTACATGCCGATACTTTTGAGTTCCTTTCGAAAATGAAACCTGAAAGTATGGACATGATTTTCGCAGATCCGCCTTATTTTTTGAGTAATGGAGGTTTCTCTAACTCAGGAGGTCAAGTAGTATCAGTTGATAAAGGTGATTGGGATAAAATATCTTCGTTAGAAGAAAAACATGATTTCAACCGACGTTGGATAAATCTTGCTAAAAAAGTCTTAAAACCTAATGGCACAATTTGGATTTCAGGTAGTTTTCATAATATTTATTCGGTTGGAATGGCTTTAGAACAAGAAGGATTTAAGATTCTTAATAATATTACTTGGCAAAAAACTAATCCAGCTCCAAATCTTTCTTGTCGATATTTTACGCATTCTACCGAAACCATTCTTTGGGCTAGGAAAGCTGATAAAAAAGCTCGTCACTATTACAACTATGACTTGATGAAAGAAATAAATGATGGTAAACAAATGAAAGATGTCTGGACTGGTCCGCTCACAAAGCAAACTGAGAAATGGGCTGGTAAGCATCCTACGCAGAAACCTGAATATTTGCTGGAACGAATTATTCTAGCTTCCACTCAAGAAGATGATTATATTCTGGATCCTTTCGTTGGTAGTGGAACGACAGGTGTGGTTGCTAAAAGATTAGGTAGAAAATTTATAGGAATTGACGCAGAAAAAGATTACTTAAAAATAGCCAAGACAAGATTAGAAAAGGAAAGAAACGAGGGGATATTATGAAACTAAATGATTATCTAGAATTATCGTCAGAAGAAAGACTTAAAGAATTTTTATCAAGTTTATCTGTAACAAATCGTACACCTGAATATTATGTCAATTGGGAGAAGGTTAATCGTGAGACTAAACAGTTTGAGTTAGAGCTAAACACCCTTAACTACCTGATAGGTAAAGATTCTATTTATAACGAAGCTCTATCTCTGTTCACTAAACAACCCGACCTACTTAGGGCAATTCCAAGTTTAATTGCTAGCCGTGATAAAATTTTAGATATTCTTTCTATCGATGAGCAAGATAATATGAGTTTTGAGCGACTCAATTTTTCGAAAATTGATACTAACAAGATTAAGGAGTATGTTGATTTTACTGAAAAATCTGGATTATTGAATTTCCTTCAAAACAACGCTAACCGTTCGTTAGTGGATTATGTTTATGGGGTGGAAGCTGGATTGGATAGCAATGCTAGAAAAAACCGTAGTGGAACAACTATGGAAGGTATTTTAGAACGTCATATTGATAAAATAGCAAACGAATTAGAATTAGAATGGAAAGCTCAAGCTACAGCTCCATTTATCAAAGAGAAATGGAATATTATAGTTCCTGTTGATAAGTCTGAACGACGTTTCGATGTGGTAGTATATTCCAAAAAGAAACATAAAGTTTGGCTAATTGAAACAAATTACTACGGTGGCGGAGGCAGCAAACTTAAGGCTGTAGCTGGCGAGTTTACGGAATTGAGCCAATTTGTAATAACTTCGAACGATAATGTAGAATTTGTGTGGGTTACAGATGGACAAGGTTGGAAAACCGCTCATTTACCACTTTCAGAAGCTTTTAATCATATCACAAATGTATTCAATTTGTGTATGCTAAAAGAAGATTTTTTGTCTGAACTATTTCAAAAATAATATTATAAATTAGGTTTTAGAAAAATCTAGAAGAACGCGAGGTGTTGATTGATAAAAAAATTTTTCTTAGGAATGAATTATCGTAGAATTATTTTATATACATCAGCTATACTAACTGTAGTTAGTTGGTTATTTAGAATTAATATTTTACAGCCTTATTCACAATATGAATTGATTTTTTCATTATCTACGATAATGCTTTTCTACTTTTTTGAAGATAAGAATAAAGATGAATTTTTACTTATAGCAATATTTTATGTATTAATTCGACCATTATTGAGATGTCTAATTACTTTAGTCAATATTGACCCGAATATACTGCTAATAATTAGTGTGATATTAATTTCTGTGAGTTGGCGTATAGATTCTATTAACAAGAGCGACAGAGAAAAAGTTACTCCAAAATTAAACTCAGATTATTTTAATTTAGTTTATATAAATTCGGCGAAATCTTACGAGATTGCTACTTTGATTGATAATACTGTAAAAACAACAATTCAAAAAGAAAACAGTAATACTACGAATAATAAAAATTCCTTTAAAGTTGGTACGAAAAATAGTTTACCATCTAGTTATGAAAATAGTCATGAATTAATCACGGGAAGTAAGATTAGTGAGAGTTTCGAAATTAAAAATACTAAATCTACTATTTTTAGAAAAGTCTATGAAATGGCTAAAACTTTTCAAATTAGAAGTTCAAAAACCGGGGATCTGGTAAAATTTGACAACATTTCACTGACTCCTGTAAATGCGCAGGATATCCCTCTTATTCTACAAGTTTTACAGTCTAGCAAACTAGATAATCCTACTACAGAAGGGATTGAGCTAAACATGTCAAACTTACTTTCTACTTTTTTGACTGATTATACGATTGACTATGGTTTTAAGATAGGTGAGGAAAATTTCTTAGTTCGTTTTCCTTACGGAGAAATTGAAGGCTTTGAAAATGGATATAGACATAGTGACTTCCAGCTTGGTCAACTTTGTTTAGTAGGAATAGACCGAGGCAAAATTAATTTTTCAGAAGTCGATACGATGTCAACGAAATTTTTAGAGTTCATGAGTGAGCAAGCTAATAAAAATAATACAGCGAAAATTGTAAAAGATATTATTCAAAAATCTTCAATTCCAGAATCTAGTTCTATTGATAAATCTGAGTTTGAGTTCGATTTCAATTATAAAAAACTAGATGGAGAGTACCACTTAATAGATGTCATTGCGGTTGTTCAAAAAATCAATGTGGAGAAAAAAGATGATTTACCTATATGACCCAACAAGAATTGATGATTTAAAGGCTAACTTTTCAGAGAACAAAAAGATTGATATTACCCATATCTTATCTCACGATTTTACTAATCTCGTTGAATTAGAAGATATTTGTAGCGAGGTATACCCTTTTAATAATTTGGTTATAGATTTATCTGCTTTAATGAATCCAAGCGCGTACAATAGCCTGTATATCGGTAAAATATTCCATTTACTAGATAGGGCATTCAACTCCCCTATTTTTTGGTTGAATAAATCAAAATATGAAATTATGTTAAAAGAGTTGCCGTTGTTGTTTGATGAAACAGCTATAAACGAAGATTTTGCTAATCCAAAAGTTCAAAAACTTAATCTTGATGAGGTAGCGAAAGATTATAGTGTTAATGAAATTAACGATAAAGTACAAAAGGCTGTTGATAAACTAGTTGGTCACAGCTTATTTAAGGCTGATTTTGTAAAGAAGTATGAAAATTATAAATTACTAGAAAAAATTAGTGTTCGAAAGATTTTTTCCGTATTTCTGATAGGCGAATCTGGAATTGGAAAAACAGAATTTGCGAAAATCTTATCAAAATCACTCTATCCAAATGGAGAGCTCATCAAAATTAACTTCGGAAATTACTCAACGGAGGGAGTGTTAAATAGTTTGATTGGCTCTCCGCTTGGATACATCGGAAGCGATGAAGGTGGTGAGTTAATTAAAAAAATTAATTCATCAAAATCTAAAATTATTTTGATTGACGAATTTGAAAAAGCAACACCATCTGTATTCAACTTCTTTTACGAGCTTCTAGAAGATGGTAGTTTTACAGATAGGCATGGGATTGTTCATGATTTAAGTGGTTATATGATTATTTTTACTTCTAATATGACTCCAGAATATTTTACTCAGCATATTCCCAATTCACTTAAGTCTAGATTTGATTTAACTAGCGATTTCCAAATTCCAAGTATTGAGGAAAAACAATTATTTATCAAAGTAGAAACCAATATTCTAGTGAATAAACTGACTGAGTATTTTAAAGTTTCTTATAAAGTTACCGAAGAATTGATGGAGAAAATATTAAAATTATCGTCAGAGGATAATTTGCGTCATATTAAGAGACTTCTTCAGGATATAATTACAAAAGACTTTAGAGAGAAGAAGCTAGATAAACGGTCTTAATAGTATCGAAATCATATTTATTTGGATACTTCTCAATTTCAAAAACTTTAATTCCTATAATGTGTGTGATCCAAGTATTTTTGATAGAAATATATTTAGATTTCGAAATAGAATTATTCAAATAGGTGAAATTTTAATTATTGTTGCTTCTATAATATTATTTATTGATAGTATATTTAGTTTGTAATAATAGACTGAGCAAAAGTCTTTAAAATCAGGAAAACGCATAATATCAGGTGTATAAAAACTTGATATTATGCGTTTTATTTATGGGAAGATTGACTCCATTTTCTCTTGGAATTGGGTTATTGCCCAATTCCCTTTTATTGTGATTTTGATTCGGTTTCTACAGACTCGGGGTGGAGTTCTTTGTAACTTGGTGCCTTGAAAAGGTCAGTACTGGTTTTACCTTGTCGTTGGCTAAAGAGGCTAGTTGATTGACTAGCTTTTTCCTGCTCAATCTTTTGTAGAATTGGTAAGGAATTGAGGTAAGAAATACTTTCTGTATCAACTTTTCCAAGATGATCTGCTTGGTAGAAACGTATCAAATCACCAGTTTGAATCTGGTCGCTGATTTTTAGCTGTTGGTTGGCTGCCTGCCGAACGATTTCTAGTTCAGTCTGAGCTTGTTCATCAAGATTACTGACTTCAAGACCGCTCTCAGTATAGTAGGTTCGTCCGTCGTAGCTGGTGTATTTTGGTGTGACGAAAGAATTAGCAGTTCGAAAGGCAACGATTTCTTGATGATCTGGAGACAAGAGGTCTTGTCCAACTTGAAGGAAGGAATTGGATTCGATACCAAGGAGGTGTTCGAGAGTCGGTAAGATATCGATTTGTCCACCGTAGGTATTGATGATTTGTCCTTTTTCATAGCCAGGCATGACCACCATAAAAGGCACTCGTTGCAACATGGCATTGTCGTAATTAGACCAGTTCTCAGAAGTCTTTCCAATCAAGGGTGCCAGCTCAGGATTTCGGGAGTTGGAAATACCATAATGGTCTCCGTAGATGACGATGATGGATTTTTCATAGAGGCCACTTTCTTTGAGATAGTCAAAGAAGGCCTTGATAGAACTATCCAGATAGTTGGCTGTTTGGAAGTAGCCATTGATGGTTTCATCTTTGGTTTTAGCCAGTGGGAAACCAAGCTCATCGCCTGTCAGATTGCTAGCATAGGGATAGTGATTGGACACCGTGATATACTTAGCATAAAAAGGCTGCTGCAAGTGCTCTAGATATTGGATAGAATCTTTCATCATGATTTTATCATTTAAACCATATTGGAAAGAATTGCTACTGTCTTGCTTGGTAAAATAGGAAGCATCAAAGAAGTATTGGTAGCCCCATTGTTTGTAGGTTGTATTTCGGTTCCAGAAGGTCCCAATATTACCATGAAAGACTGCACTTGATTGGTAGCCATTTTTTGATAGGATAAAAGGCGCAGCCTGCTGGGTATTGGTACCTCCATAGTTGACCATAAAGGAACCTTGATCAAGTCCAAACAAACCGGTCTCTAGCATGGTTTCTGCATCTGAGGTTTTACCAGCCTTGACTTGGTTAAAGATATTAGAAAAGGCTAGGGTTGATTGTGAATGGTAGAGGGAATTAAGGAAGGGAGTGACTTCATGCTCAGTTCCATCTATGTTGAGTTTATAGTCAAGTAGGAACTGCTGGAAACTCTCTAGGTGGAGATAGATCACATTTTTCCCTTTGGCAAGGCCAAAATAGTCTGGATTAGGCTTAGCAGCATGTTCTTGAATATAGTCTGTAATAGGTTGAAGGTCGGTCTCAGAAGCCTTAGCACGTTCTTTGTTGGCGCTGTAGGATTGGTTGGCACTATAACCTAAAAAGGCTGGCAAACTAAGGGCACGAACAACATAATAATTAGAAAATCCTCGCGACAGGAGATCGGGACGTTCAATTTCAGCCAAGAAAAGATTAGCTGAAAAGAGCAGGGCTGAGAGAGCAGTGATAGCAACACTCGAGCGGAATTTGAAAGATCTCCTATCCAGCTGGATGAATTTTTTAAAGAAAAGGAAAGCCAGCACTGGGAAATCCATAAAATAGAGAAAATCCCAAGGACGCAGTAACTCTAGTTCTGCAGTACCAACAGACACCTTGCTAGCGACCTTCATGGTATTAGCCGTGATAAAGTCACTAAATTCTCGATAGTAAAAGACATTGGAATAGAGCCAAATGAATAAAAGGCTGTAAATAGCTATACTGAGACTGTAAAAGACCTTGGTTGACCGAGCATAGAGGGCGAGAGCTAGTAGAAGGAGGCCCAAAGGAAGGGGGTTGAAAAAGGCGATAAAGGCAAGGTAATTTCCTTGCAGCTTGCCCAATTGAATATCTAAATTAAAGTCAACGGTATAGGCTAATAAGGTTTTGAGCCAATAGAGGATTAAAAGGGTTAGGACAAAACCCAGTCTGGTACCAATGGCTTTTTGGATTTTGTTAAAATTGATTCTCACACAATCACTTCCTAAGTTTTTATTAGTATTAGTATACCATTTTTTAAAACTAGAGTAAAAAAGCAAGGGTAGTTTCTTTTTTGAGAATTGCCTAAAAGTTTGATATAATGGTAGTTATGAATAGAATAAGAGTCAGCAAAAGGGTTGAAAAGAAGCTCGCAAAGGGGCTTGTTTTACTGGAAGCCAGCGATCTTGCAGATGTTCATCTCAAGGATCAGGAAGTAGAAGTTCATAGTCAAGGTGGAAACTTTCTTGGAACTGCCTACCTTTCTCAGCAAAACAAGGGCTTGGGCTGGTTTGTCAGCAAAGACAAGGTGACCTTCAATCAAGCTTTTTTTGAAACGCTGTTTAGACAAGCTAAAGAAAAGAGAAGTGCCTACTATCAAGATGAATTGACAACTGCCTTTCGTCTTTTCAACCAAGAGGGAGATGGCTTTGGCGGTCTGACAGTGGACCTTTATGGCGACTATGCTGTCTTTTCTTGGTATAACTCTTATGTTTATCAGATTCGTAAGGTTATCTCAGAAGCTTTTAGACAGGTTTTTCCTGAGGTTTTAGGAGCATATGAGAAGATCCGTTTTAAGGGTTTGGATTATGAATCTGCCCATGTTTATGGTCAAGAAGCACCTGACTTTTTCACTGTTTTGGAAAATGGGGTTCTCTATCAAGTCTTTATGAACGACGGCTTGATGACAGGGATTTTCCTAGACCAGCATGAAGTTCGCGGTAGTTTAGTTGATGGATTGGCTATGGGCAAATCTTTGCTCAATATGTTTTCTTATACAGCAGCTTTTTCAGTAGCTGCGGCCATGGGGGGATCTAGCCAGACAACTTCGGTTGACCTAGCCAAACGTTCACGAGAATTGTCTCAAGCGCATTTTCAGGCAAATGGAATCAGTACAGGCGACCATCGCTTTATAGTCATGGATGTCTTTGAGTATTTCAAGTATGCTAAGCGAAAAGGCTTGACTTACGATGTGATTGTCCTAGATCCGCCTAGCTTTGCTCGGAACAAAAAACAAACATTTTCTGTGGCTAAGGATTATCATAAGTTGATATCCCAAAGTCTTGAGATTTTAAATCCGGAAGGGATTATCATTGCCAGCACCAATGCTGCCAATGTATCCCGCCAGAAATTTACAGAACAAATTGATAAAGGCTTTGCAGGAAGAAGTTACCAGATTTTAAATAAATATGGTCTTCCAGCAGATTTTGCCTATAATAAAAAAGATGAAAGTAGTAATTACCTCAAGGTGATTAGTATGAAGGTTAGTAAATGAAATTAATCGTTTCAGTAATGCCAAGAAGTTTAGAGGAGGTCCAGGCTCTGGATGCCACGAGGTACCTAGATGCCGACATCATTGAATGGCGTGCCGACTATCTGCCTAAGGAAGCGATTTTGCAGGTGGCTCCAGCTATTTTTGAAAAATTCGCAGGCCGTGAGTTAGTTTTCACGTTGCGAACTCGCTCTGAAGGGGGAGAAATCGACCTTTCTCCAGAAGAATATATCCATCTAATCAAGGAAGTGGCACAACTCTATCAACCAGACTATATTGATTTTGAGTACTATAGCTACAAGGATGTTTTTGAGGAAATGCTGGACTTCCCAAATCTCGTTTTGAGTTACCATAATTTCCAAGAAACACCTGAAAATATGATGGAGATCTTGTCAGAATTGACGAGCTTAAATCCAAAACTTGTTAAGGTTGCGGTGATGGCTCACACAGAGCAGGATGTGCTAGACTTGATGAACTATACACGAGGCTTTAAAATCCTCAATCCTGAGCAGGAATATGTGACGATTTCTATGGGCAAGGTGGGCAAGGTCTCTCGTATCACTGCGGATGTGACGGGTTCTAGCTGGTCTTTTGCTAGTCTAGATGAGGCAAGTGCCCCAGGTCAGATTTCCTTAGCTAACATGAAAAAAATTCGGGAGATTTTGGATGAAGCTTGATGGCTATACACGTTTAGCTGCCGTTGTTGCTAATCCTATTAAACATTCTATCTCTCCCTTCATCCACAATAGAGCCTTTGAGGCGACAGCTACCAATGGTGTCTATGTGGCTTGGGAGATTGATGCAGCTGATTTGGCAGAAACAGTGGCCAATATTCGTCGCTACCAGATGTTTGGAATTAACCTTTCTATGCCCTATAAGGAGAAAGTGATTTCTTATTTGGATGAGCTGAGCGATGAAGCGCGCTTGATTGGTGCGGTTAATACGGTTGTCAATGAGAATGGCAATTTAATTGGATATAATACAGATGGCAAGGGATTTTTTAAGAGCTTGCCTTCTTTTACAATTTCAGGTAAAAAGATGACCATGCTGGGTGCAGGTGGTGCGGCCAAGTCCATTTTGGCACAGGCTATTTTGGACGGCGTCAGTCAGATTTCTGTCTTTGTTCGTTCAGTTTCTATTGAAAAAACAAGACCTTACCTGACCAAGTTACAAGAGCAGACAGGCTTTAAAGTGGACTTGTATGCTTTAGAAGATGTTCCCGAACTGCAAGCAAGGATTGCTGGGTCGGATTTACTGGTCAATGCGACAAGTGTAGGGATGGATGGTCAATCATCTCCAGTTCCTGAAAGCATTGTTCTATCAGAAACTCTTTTAGTAGCAGATATCATTTACCAACCCTTTGAAACACCATTTTTGAAATGGGCCAGAAGTCAGGGGAATCCAGCCGTCAATGGTCTGGGAATGTTGCTCTATCAAGCTGCAGAAGCTTTTCAACTGTGGACAGGAAAGGAAATGCCGACAGAAGAGATTTGGCAGTCCTTAACAGAAAAATACCAATAAAGAAAGGGAGATTCTCCTATGAAAATCAGAATCGATATTCCTCATCATCCTTATGATATTCAGATTGAAAAAGGTTGTCTGGCTCAGGCTGGTCAATGGTTGCGAGAACTCTGGCAACCACAAAAGGTAGTCATTGTGACAGATAACCATGTAGCTTCTCTCTATGCAGAGAAGGTCAAACTCAGTCTAGAAGATGCTGGTTTTCAAGTTGCTGTATTTGACTTTTTAGAAGGCGAAGAACGGAAAAATCTGACAACTGTTCAGAAAGTCTATGAATTTTTAGTTAAGCAGGGTTTGACTCGTAGCGATGGAATCGTGGCTCTCGGAGGTGGTGTCGTTGGGGACCTGGCTGGTTTTGTAGCCTCTACCTATATGCGGGGTATTCATTTTGTTCAGATACCGACCAGCTTGACAGCTCAGGTGGATTCGTCTATCGGCGGAAAGACAGGTGTCAACACTCCATTTGCTAAAAATATGGTGGGAACCTTTGCCCAACCAGATGGGGTTCTGATTGACCCGCTTGTCCTTGAAACGCTCGGAAAAAGAGAGTTGATTGAAGGGATGGGAGAGGTTATCAAGTATGGCCTGATTGAGGATCCAAAACTTTGGGCTCTCTTGACGGAGCTGGATGGTTCTGTGGAGAGCATTCTGGAACATGCAGAGATCTTGATTGAACATTCTTGCCAAGTTAAACGTAAGATGGTGGTTGAGGATGAGTTGGACAATGGTGTTCGTCTTTACCTCAATTTTGGCCACACTATTGGCCATGCTATTGAAGCGACTGCCGGGTATGGAAAGGTCATGCATGGTGAAGCTGTAACCATGGGAATGGTACAGATTTCCAAGGTTGCTGAGGAAAAAGGCCTCATGCCGGCTGGCATTACCCAATCTATCACAGAGATGTGTCAGAAATTTGGACTACCTGTTGACTATGAAAACTGGGATGTTGATAAGCTTTATCAGGCTCTTACTCATGACAAGAAAGCGCGTGGCAATACCTTGAAGTTGGTCTTGGTACCAGAGCTTGGTTCGGCAACCATTCACCCAGTTTCTCTGGAAGAGATGAAAGACTACTTGGTAAAATAAGGAGAGTGTATGAGATATTTAACTGCAGGAGAATCACACGGTCCCCGTCTGACGGCTATCATTGAAGGAATTCCAGCTGGACTTCCTTTGACAGCTGAGGATATCAATGAGGACCTTAAGCGCCGTCAGGGTGGCTACGGTCGTGGTGGCCGTATGAAGATTGAGAGTGATCAGGTTATCTTTACTTCGGGTATTCGCCATGGGAAGACGACAGGGGCGCCTATTACCATGGATGTCATCAATAAGGACCACCAAAAATGGCTGGATATTATGTCTGCGGAAGACATTGAAGAGCGACTTAAAAGCAAACGAAAAATCACCCATCCTCGCCCAGGCCATGCCGATTTGGTTGGGGGTATCAAGTACCGTTTTGATGATTTAAGAAATTCTTTGGAGCGTTCATCAGCTCGTGAAACCACCATGCGGGTGGCAGTTGGGGCAGTTGCCAAACGCCTCTTGGCTGAACTGGAGATAGAAATTGCCAACCATGTCGTGGTCTTTGGTGGTAAGGGAATCGATGTTCCTGAAAATCTAACTGTGGCTGAAATCAAGCAGCGAGCTGCCCAGTCAGAAGTTTCTATTGTCAACCAAGAACGGGAACAAGAAATCAAGGATTATATTGACCAAATCAAACGTGACGGTGATACCATCGGTGGTGTTGTGGAGACAGTCGTCGGAGGCGTACCAGTTGGTCTTGGTTCCTATGTCCAATGGGACCGAAAATTGGATGCCAGACTTGCCCAAGCAGTTGTCTCTATCAATGCCTTTAAAGGGGTGGAATTTGGTCTTGGCTTTGAAGCTGGTTATCGTAAAGGCAGCCAAGTCATGGATGAAATTCTCTGGTCTGAAGAAGACGGCTATACCCGTCGTACAAACAATCTAGGTGGCTTTGAAGGTGGTATGACCAATGGGCAACCCATCGTTGTTCGTGGAGTTATGAAGCCCATTCCTACTCTATACAAACCACTCATGAGTGTGGATATCGAAACCCATGAACCCTACAAGGCAACTGTGGAGAGAAGTGATCCGACCGCTCTTCCAGCTGCAGGTGTAGTTATGGAAGCTGTTGTGGCAACGGTTCTGGCACAAGAAATCCTTGAAAAATTCTCATCAGACAATCTAGAGGAATTAAAAGAAGCGGTAGCCAAACACCGAGACTATACAAAGAACTATTAAGGAGTTCCTATGGCAAAAACAGTCTATATCGCAGGTCTTGGTTTGATCGGTGCCTCGATGGCACTTGGTATCAAACGCGATCATCCAGATTATGAAATTTTAGGTTATAATCGCAGTCAAGCTTCGAGAGATATTGCCTTGAAAGAAGGCATGATTGACCGTGCAACGGATGATTTTGCTAGTTTTGCTCCTTTGGCAGATATCATTATTCTCAGTTTGCCAATCAAACAAACCATTGCTTTCATTAAGGAGTTGGCCGACTTGGACTTGAAAGAAGGCGTGATTATTTCAGATGCCGGTTCGACCAAGTCAGCTATTGTGGATGCGGCGGAGCAATATTTGGCTGGCAAGTCTGTTCGTTTTGTCGGGGCCCATCCCATGGCTGGTAGTCACAAGACAGGGGCTGCCTCTGCGGATGTCAATCTCTTTGAAAATGCCTATTATATCTTCACACCTTCAAGCCTGACAAGTCAGGACACGCTTGATGAAATGAAGGATCTGCTTTCAGGTCTTCATGCCCGTTTTATCGAGATTGATGCCAAGGAGCACGATCGAGTGACTTCTCAGATTAGCCATTTTCCTCATATTCTGGCTTCCAGTCTCATGGAGCAGACCGCGGTTTATGCTCAAGAACATGAGATGGCAAGGCGATTTGCGGCCGGTGGTTTTCGAGATATGACTCGAATTGCAGAAAGCGAGCCGGGTATGTGGACCTCCATTCTCTTGTCCAATCGTGAAACTATTCTGGATCGAATTGCGGATTTTAAGGAACGTTTAGAAGCGGTTGGACAAGCCATCAGCAAGGGAGATGAAGAGCAAATCTGGAATTTTTTCAACCAAGCGCGTGAGCAACGTCAGGCCATGGAAATCCATAAGCGTGGCGGTGTGGATAGCTCTTATGACCTTTATGTCGATGTTCCCGATGAAGAAGATGTCATCTTGAGGATTTTGGAACTGCTACGTGGAACTTCCTTGGTTAATATTCACATCAATGAGGAAAACCGTGAGGATATTCACGGGATCCTACAAATTTCATTTAAAAATGCTCAAGACTTGGAAAGAGCGGAGCACCTCATAACAGAAAACACCGACTATACAGTCGTCATCAAATAAGGAGAAAATCATGTCAAATATTTACGATAGTGCAAACGAACTCAGTCGCGGTCTACGCGAATTACCAGAATACAAGGCTGTTAAAGTAGCTAAAGATGCTATTTCAGCAGATGCTGAGGCAAGCAAAATCTTTACAGAATATGTTGCTTTCCAAGAGGAAATTCAAAGACTAGCGCAGACAGGTCAAATGCCAGATGCTTCCTTCCAAGCTAAGATGGAAGGCTTTGGCAAGCAGATTCAGGGGAATAGCCTCTTATCAGAATTCTTTACCAAGCAACAACAATTGGCCATTTACCTTTCTGACATTGAAAAAATTGTTTTCGAACCAGTTTCAGAATTGCTAAAATAAGAAAATAACTATCATAAAGTCAGAAATTTTTAAGGAATTTCTGGCTTTTTATGATAAAATAGGTAAAAGTATTGCAAGTATGAGGTCTAGTATGAAACTAAAAACAAACATTCGCCACTTACACGGCAGTATCCGAGTTCCAGGTGACAAGTCTATCAGTCACCGTTCTATTATCTTTGGAAGTTTGGCTGAGGGTGAGACCAAGGTTTATGATATTCTGCGAGGTGAAGACGTTCTTTCGACCATGCAGGTTTTTCGTGACCTTGGTGTTGAAATTGAGGACAAAGATGGGGTTATTACCATTCAAGGTGTAGGCATGGATGGCTTAAAAGCGCCGCAAAATGCCCTTGATATGGGAAATTCTGGAACCTCGATTCGTCTGATTTCAGGTGTTCTTGCTGGTGCAGACTTTGAAGTAGAAATGTTTGGAGATGACAGTCTTTCCAAACGCCCTATGGACCGTGTGACGATTCCATTGAAAAAAATGGGTGTCAGCATTTCAGGGCAAACTGAGCGAGACCTGCCTCCCCTTCATTTAAAAGGGACAAAAAACCTAGCACCTATTCATTATGAGTTGCCGATTGCCTCTGCCCAAGTCAAGTCAGCCTTGATGTTTGCGGCCTTGCAGGCTCAGGGGGAGTCCGTTATTATCGAAAAAGAGTGTACCCGTAATCATACGGAAGATATGTTACAACAATTTGGTGGTCATTTAAGTGTGGACGGCAAGAAAATCACAGTTCAAGGACCACAAAAATTGTCAGGACAAAAGGTGGTTGTTCCAGGAGATATTTCCAGTGCAGCCTTTTGGCTGGTCGCAGGTTTGATTGTTCCAAACTCTCGTGTGGTGCTTAAGAATGTAGGTATTAACGAAACGCGTACCGGTATTATAGATGTCATTCGTGCCATGGGTGGAAAACTAGAAATAACTGAAATTGATCCAGTCGCTAAATCTGCTACTTTGACTGTTGAGTCTTCTGATTTGAAAGGAACAGAGATTGGTGGCGCTTTGATTCCACGCTTGATTGATGAATTGCCAGTTATCGCTCTACTTGCGACCCAAGCCCAAGGTGTCACAGTTATAAAGGATGCTGAGGAACTCAAGGTCAAGGAAACAGACCGCATTCAGGTTGTGGCAGACGCTTTAAATAGCATGGGTGCGAATATTACTCCTACAGCAGATGGAATGATTATCAAAGGAAAATCAGCCCTTCACGGTGCAAGAGTCAATACTTTTGGAGACCATCGTATCGGTATGATGACGGCTATCGCGGCTCTCTTGGTTGCAGATGGAGAAGTGGAGCTTGACCGTGCTGAAGCCATCAATACCAGCTATCCTAGCTTCTTTGATGATTTGGAGAGCTTGATTCATGGCTAAGGTATTACTAGGATTTATGGGTGCTGGTAAATCCACAATTGCTAGAGGATTGGACTCTAATTACCTTGATATGGATGCTCTGATTGAGAAACGCTTAGGTATGTCCATTGCGGAATTTTTCGCTGAAAAGGGCGAAGTGGCCTTTCGTCAGATAGAGTCAGAAGTTCTAGCGGAGTTACTACAAACAGACCAGGTTGTGTCAACTGGTGGAGGAGTGGTTATTTCTAAGCGAAATCGTGACTTACTCAAGACCAATTCTGATAACATCTACCTGAAAGCAGATTTTGAAACGCTTTATCAACGTATCGCAGCTGATAAGGACAATCAGCGTCCGCTTTTTCTAAAGAATAGCAAGGAAGAACTTGCAGCTATTTTTCAAGAAAGACAGGCTTGGTATGAGGAAGTGGGCAGTCGGGTTTTGGATGTGACCAAGCTAAGTCCAGAGGAAATTATAGAGGAACTGAGATGAAAATTGCTTATCTAGGTCCCAAGGGATCATTTTCACACCACGTAGTGCAGACAGCTTTTCCTCATGAGGAATTGCAGGCTTTTGCCAACATTACAGATGTCATTAAGGCCTATGAGCAAGGCTTGGTGGACTATTCTGTGGTGCCAGTTGAAAATTCTATCGAGGGTAGTGTTCATGAAACCTTGGACTATCTTTTTCATCAGGCTCGTATCCAAGCAGTGGCAGAAATCGTTCAGCCTATTCATCAGCAGTTGATGGTGGTTCCAGGTCACACTAAGATTGAAAAGATTTTTTCACATCCACAGGCCTTGGCTCAAGGTAAGAAATTCATCGATGAACAATATCCAGAGGCTCAAATCGAGGTAACAGCTAGTACAGCTTATGCGGCCCGTTTTATTTCCGAACATCCAGACCAGCCTTATGCAGCCATTGCACCAAGAAGTTCTGCTGAAGAATATGGCTTGGAACTGATTGCCGAGGATATTCAGGAAATGGAAG
Source organism: Streptococcus mitis (assembly GCF_946190325.1). Classification (GTDB taxonomy): domain Bacteria; phylum Bacillota; class Bacilli; order Lactobacillales; family Streptococcaceae; genus Streptococcus; species Streptococcus mitis_CF. The sequence goes on from NZ_CAMHZR010000001.1 coordinate 56,571, forward strand.
CCAATTTCACACGTTTCTGGGTTTTGGGAGCTGAAGGTGCAGCCATTCCCTTACAAGCACAAAGTGAAAAAATGAGTTTGGCATTGACCTTACCTGACAACCTTCCCGGTGCACTTTATAAGGCCCTATCGACCTTTGCTTGGAGAGGAATTGACCTGACAAAAATTGAAAGTCGTCCACTCAAGACAGCACTGGGCGAATACTTTTTCATTATTGATGTGGACTATGCTGATAAGGACTTGGTCCACTTTGCCCAAAAAGAATTAGAAGCGATTGGAATCCAGTATAAAGTACTGGGCGCCTATCCTATTTATCCAATATCAGACCACGGAAAGGAGAGAAGATGAGCAAAGAAAATCCTTTAAGCCATCACGAGCAGTTGCGTTATGACTATCTTTTTAAGAACATTCATTACCTCAATGAGCGAGAGAAAAAAGAGTTTGCTTACCTGCAAGGTAAGTTAAATATGGCTAGTGGTAGTGAAGTTTCTCCAGAAATTCATAATGAAAATCACGATATGGAAGAGTCTTTCATGGAACCAGTCAATCAGTCTCCTCTTCCATCCTATGGTAACCGTAGCCGTGCAAAAAAATACCAGAAAAGCCACTCTCTTCCAAAGGTTAAATCCAAAAAACGTAAGATTCGTTGGGGGCGCATTTTTGTAGGATTGCTTGCTCTTCTAGCCTGTGTCGGTTTTGGCATGATTTTTATGTTCCTAAAAGGCTATTCAAATGCGGATCCAAATAAACCTGCCAATGCTAAGGCGGCTCAAGTAGAAGTTTTTCATGGTCAAGATACCAAGGATGGAGTTAATATTTTGATTATGGGGACGGATGGACGGATCGGCCAAAATAGTGCTGAGACGAGAACAGACTCTATTATGGTATTAAATGTTGGAGGCTCAGATAAGAAAATTAAGCTGGTCAGCTTTATGCGTGACAATTTGGTTTATATAGACGGTTATAGCCAAGTCATTAACGGTAGAAAGCAGTCTGATAATAAGTTAAATGTGGCCTATGAACTAGGGGAACAAGAAGGCCAAAAAGGGGCTGAAATGGTTCGAAAAGTCCTAAAAGACAATTTTGACTTGGATATAAAATACTACGCCTTGGTAGACTTCCAGGCCTTCGCAACCGCTATTGACACTCTCTTCCCTGATGGGGTGACGATTGATGCCAAATTCTCAACCTTAGAAGGTCAACCTTTAACCGAAGCTACGGTGGGAGATGATTTACATGCTACAGAAACAGAGTCTCCAACCCAGACGATTAAAGTCGGGAAGCAGCAGATGAACGGTTCAACCTTGCTCAATTATGCACGCTTCCGTGATGATGATGAAGGTGATTACGGTCGTACCAAGAGACAACAGCAAGTATTGGCAGCCGTTCTGCAACAACTCAAGGATCCAACCAAACTCTTTACTGGATCAGAAGCACTTGGTAAGGTCTTTGGCATGACCTCTACGAATGTTCCTTATAGTTTCTTATTGACCAATGGCTTATCCTTCCTAGACGGAGCGCAAAATGGTATTGAGAGATTAACAGTTCCAGAGCTAGGTGATTGGGTCGATGCCTATGATGTCTATGGAGGTTTAGCTCTCCAAGTTGATCAAAATAAATATCAAACCAAGCTATCTCAAATGAGAATGAGATAAGATAAGACAGAAAAATCAAAGTTTGAAGGCTATTTATCTAGCAGTCAGGCTTTGATTTTTTACAGTCTGCAATAGATTTTCATCCCTTATTTGTGGTATAATGGAACGATACGATAGAAAGAATAATGAACAATATGACTGATTTAAAAGCAATTCAGGCTCGAAGTCTGGAGATGGCTGAATATTTTGTGGCTTTTTGCAAGGAACATGATTTGCTTTGTTATCTTTGTGGTGGAGGTGCTATTGGTGCCCTTCGAAACAAGGGTTTCATTCCTTGGGACGACGACCTAGACTTTTTTATGCCTCGTAAGGATTATGAGAAATTGGCAGAATTATGGCCTCGTTATGCAGATGAGCGTTATTTCCTGTCAAAGAGTGACAAGGATTTTGTCGACCGCAATCTTTTTATTACCATTCGCGACAAGGAAACCACCTGTATCAAACCTTATCAGCAGGATTTGGATTTGCCACATGGTCTGGCCTTGGATGTTTTACCTTTGGATTATTATCCTAAAAATCCAGCTGATCGGAAAAAGCAGGTTCGCTGGGCCTTGATTTATTCTCTGTTTTGTGCCCAAACTATTCCAGAAAAGCATGGTGCACTTATGAAATGGGGAAGTCGCATTTTACTCGGTTTGACACCAAAATCTCTCCGTTATCGCATTTGGAAAAAAGCTGAAAAAGAAATGACCAAGTATGGTCTAGCTGAGAGCGATGGAATCACGGAATTATGCTCAGGTCCTGGTTACATGAGAAATAAGTACCCAATTGAATCTTTTGAAGACAATCTTTTCTTGCCATTTGAAGGGACAGAGATGCCCATTCCAGTTGGCTACGATGCCTATCTCAGCACTGCTTTTGGTGATTATATGACGCCTCCACCAGCAGATAAGCAGGTGCCGCATCATGATGCGATTATAGCAGACATGGATAAGAGTTATAGAGAGTACAAGGGAGAATATGGTGGCTAAGAAAAAAGTCTTATTTTTTATGTGGTCTTTTTCTCTCGGAGGCGGGGCAGAAAAGATTCTTTCGACAATTGTTTCACATCTGGATCCCGAAAAGTATGATATTGATATTCTTGAAATGGAGCATTTTGACAAGGGATACGAATCTGTTCCCAAGTATGTAGGTATTTTAAAATCCCTTCAGGATTATCGCCAAGCCAGATGGCTCCGAGCTCTTTTGTGGAGAATGAGAATTTATTTTCCAAGACTGACACGTCTATTACTTGTAAAAGATGACTATGATGTTGAAGTTTCTTTTACTATTATGAATCCTCCACTGTTGTTCTCTAAAAGAAAAGAAGTCAAGAAAATCTCTTGGATTCATGGAAGTATCGAAGAATTTCTTAAGGATAGCTCCAAAAGAGAATCACATAGACGCCAGTTGGATGCTGCGGATACCATTGTAGGAATTTCAAAAAAGACAAGCAATTCTATCAAGGAAGTCTATCCAGACTATGCTTCGAAATTACAGACGGTCTACAATGGATATGATTTTAAAAGTATTCTAGAAAAATCTCAAGAGAAGATAAATATCGAGATTGCGCCTCAAAGTATCTGTACTATCGGACGGATTGAGGAAAATAAGGGTTCTGACCGTGTGGTGGAAGTGATAAGGTTATTACATCAAGAGGGAAAAACCTATCATCTCTATTTTATCGGGGCTGGGGATATGGAAGAGGAACTGAAAAAACGCGTCAAAGAGTATGAACTTGAAGACTATGTACATTTCCTTGGTTATCAAAAAAATCCTTACCAGTATTTGTCTCAGATGAAAGTTCTCTTGTCTATGTCTAAACAAGAAGGATTTCCTGGAGTGTATGTAGAGGCCTTGAGTCTAGGACTTCCTTTTGTCTCTACGGATGTTGGAGGGGCTGAGGAATTATCTAAAGAAGGACGATTTGGGCAAATCATTGAAAGCAACCAAGAGGCAGCTCAGGCAATTATTGACTACATGACTTCTGCCTCAAACTTCGATGTCAATGAGGCTAGCCAATTTATTCAGCAATTTACAATTGCCAAACAAATCGAACAAGTAGAAAAACTATTAGAGGAGTAGCATGGAAACTGCATTAATTAGTGTCATTGTGCCAGTCTATAATGTGGCGCAGTACCTAGAAAAATCGATAGCTTCCATTCAGAAGCAGACCTATCAAAATCTGGAAATTATTCTTGTTGATGATGGTGCAACAGATGAAAGTGGTCGTTTGTGTGATGCAATAGCTGAACAAGATGATAGGGTTTCAGTGCTTCATAAAAAGAACGAAGGCTTGTCACAAGCACGAAATGATGGAATGAAGCAGGCTCACGGAGATTATCTGATTTTTATTGACTCGGATGATTATATCCATCCAGAAATGATTCAGAGTTTATATGAGCAATTAATTCAAGAAGATGCAGATGTTTCGAGCTGTGGTGTCATGAATGTCTATGCTAATGATGAGAGCCCGCAGTCAGCCAATCAGGATGACTATTTTGTCTGTGATTCCCAAACATTTTTAAGGGAATACCTCATAGGTGAAAAAATTCCTGGAACGATTTGCAATAAGCTAATCAAGAAAGAAATTGCAACTGCCCTATCCTTTCCTAAGGGATTAATATACGAAGATGCCTATTATCATTTTGATTTAATCAAGTTGGCTAAGAAGTATGTGGTTAATACTAAACCCTATTATTACTATTTCCATAGAGGGGATAGTATTACAACTAAGCCTTATGCAGAGAAGGATTTAGCCTATATTGATATCTATCAAAAGTTTTATAATGAAGTTATGAAAAACTATCCTGACTTGAAAGAGGTTGCTTTCTTTAGACTGGCTTATGCCCACTTCTTTATTCTGGATAAGATGTTGCTAGATGATCAGTATAAACAGTTTGAAGCCTATTCCCAGATTCATCGTTTTTTAAAAGGCCATGCCATTGCTATTGCTAGGAATCCTATTTTCCGTAAGGGCAGAAGAATTAGTACTTTGGCTCTATTCCTAAATATTTCCTTATACCGATTCTTATTGCTGAAAAATATTGAAAAATCTAAAAAATTACATTAGAACGGGGGTGAGCGAGTGATTGATGGAAAACGATTGTTATTTAGTTTGACCATAGTCAGCTACGCCTTGACGCTAGTAAGTGGAATTGTGTACCTGTTTAATAATAACAATGTTAGCTTGCTTTCTACTTTATTGTTCTTACTGGTTAGTAGCTTAATTGCTTGTTGGAACGATATTAAGTATTATATCATTCATTTTATTTTCTTTTTAACCATTTTTGTCTTTTTGGTATCAAGGCCAACCATTGATTATTTTAGAGATGGTGCTTTGGATACCTATCATCCGATAGCCTATCGTTTTGCCTTTATAGTTGTCATGGTTTCGATTCTGGGCTTGACGACAGGAGGCATCCTGGCTCGTTATTTTATAGCTAGGAAGCAAATGAAAGTACCCAAGATAGGAAGTTCTCTAAAAGAGGTTTATATCAAGCGGTTGCGCTTTGTATCGCTAGGAGTTTTTCTTCTAACCTATCCTTTCTATTTCATTCGGTTATTTGAACGGCTCCTGTATCGCTTGCAGACTTCCTACTATGCCTACTATGCAAACTTTGAAAGTAAACTGCCTTATTTTACCTATATCTTATCAACATTTACGGTCTATGCAATGTGTATGTATTTGGCAACTAAGCCAAAGAAATTGCAGGCAACAGCAGTGCTTGTCTCCTTTATTGCAGCTAATACCATTCATTTGGCAATCGGGACACGCAATCCCTTTATTTTAAGTATTCTATTTGCTTTTGTTTATTACTTTATGCGGGAGCAAACTGAACAGGGAAAATGGATTGGATTTAAAGAAAAGTTAGCGATTTTTGTAGGTTCTCCTATTCTCATGTTAGCGATGGGAATACTCAATTATGTACGGGATAATGTCCAAGTTTCCCATACAGGTTTCTGGGATATCCTGCTTGACTTTATTTATAAACAAGGAACCAGTTTTGGTGTTTTGGCTCGAGGTTTTCTATTTAACAGTAGCCTACCTTACCGAGATTTACGCAATTTTACTTTTGGGCCTGTTATTGATTATTTTGCAAGGGGGAGTTTGGGAGCCATTTTCGGAGGAAAAGCCTTTGAACATACAACCAATAGTGTGGAACTAGCTATTGATAGTAATAGTTATGCCCATAATCTATCCTATCTTGTCTTGAACAAGGAATACTTGAAAGGACATGGTATCGGAAGTAGCTATATTATGGAGTTGTATACCGACTATGGTATGATAGGAGTCTTTCTACTTAGTCTCTTACTCGGTATGTTATTCATAGCCATGCTGCAAGTAGCCTATCGCTCAAGAACAATCCTATTTGCCTTGTCTTTACTCATCTTGAATAATCTATTCTTTATGCCAAGAAGTAGCTTTTCAGAAAGTTTCTTCAATTTATTTACAATGCAATTCTGGGGAATTGTTCTTGTGATTATATTCGTAGCAAAAATGCTTACAAAAGAAAACCAGTATCTACTAAACAAAGGAGAAAAAAATCATGTTTGAACATTATTCAGTAGCTGATTTATTTGCGAATCTATACAAAAAACGAAAAGCAAATATTCTAGCTCTTATCACTTTATTTGCTATCATTGCTGTACCATTTACAATTAAAGCAGTTAAGAATAAAAACACTGTCAAAGACACAACAAGTTATTCAACGTATATCAGCTATAAAATTACACCTCCGGAAGATTCAGCCAAAACGATTTTGAATCATCAAATTGGTGGGTATAGTGATTTCTATGGGAAATTAATTGAAGGGAATTTAAATGGAGCTTATCTTTTCAATGATGTAGAACCGAGTGAGTTGAAAAAAATTGCCAGTGAATTGGATACGACAGAGTCAACCTTGAAAAATTCTACAAGCGACTATTGGTGGAAAAAATTGACCGTCTATTATATGATTGACGATGCAGGGGTTGGTGTGAAAATTTTGACACCAAGTAAAGACGCCAATGACTTGTTAGAGAAGAAGATTGATGCACTGGTTGATAAATTTAAAAATACCTATGCAAACGTGAAAATTGAAAAATTGGAAACCATCAACTCTAAAGAATTGAACGCAAACGGTGAGACAGCGCTTGGATTAAATGTGAAGAATCTGATTCTTCGTTTAGCAATTATTGGAGTTGTCTGTGTGATTTTGGTTGTGATGGGAAATGTATTGGTTTATCTCTTTAACCCAACAATCAATAGAGCAAGTGATTTTTCTCAATATCAAATTGATTTTGTGACAGAGATTACAACAATGGCTAATCTAGCAGATGTCTTGTCATACAAAAACGCTGGTCAAGAGTTGACTATCGTTAGCTCAAATAAAGCTATCCTAGATAAATTGAAACAAAATCAAGAGGTTTTAAAAGGAATTCATTTTGTAGATTTACAGGACGTACCATCTCTTTTAGAAAGAGATACAGTCCTTCTTGTTGAAGAATACGGAGTAACTCGTTATAAGAAATTTGAGCAAAGTCTTCAAATTCTTCGAAACTTAAATCGTTCTATCCTCGGTGTAGCAACCTTTAAATTATAATCATTCTGATATATTATGTATTAAAAGTTGGACAAGAGGTTTGATTTTGAGGCCCTATAATGTTTGTAGCGGGTAAATCCCCTATATATATTATGGAGCCTATTTTGTTGTCTTGCTTGAAAATCGGGTAGTCACTAAGACTTCTTTAGTAAAGAAAAATTAACAAATCCGATATATTTTTAACCAAAAGAATGGTAAGAAGCTAATTGAAAAGACTTCTATGATAGATATCAATCATTAACATTCAATTTTTTTACAACAATCATACTGCAACTAAATAATTAAGTCTCTGACAATTTTGTATTGTCAATCCCAACTGGAGTTATTTGTTTTTTATGATATAGTTTGCCTTGATTCAAGTCCAATAAATTTTATTTGAAACGCTCAAAAAGTTAGTTTTTAATCTTAAATATTGAGGGATTTGAGTTCTAAAAATGATCAAGAATAAGTAAAAACTAGTTGTTAAAAACAAAAGGCTTATTTTAGCTAACTTTATGATATAATGAAAAACGAGGTAAATTGAATGAAAAGTATAAAATTAAATGCTCTATCTTATATGGGAATTCGTGTCTTAAATATTATTTTTCCCATCCTAACTGGAACCTATGTCGCGCGTGTCTTGGACCGAACTGACTATGGTTACTTCAACTCAGTCGACACAATTTTGTCATTTTTCTTACCCTTTGCGACTTATGGGGTCTATAACTACGGTTTACGGGCCATCAGTAATGTCAAGGATAACAAAAAAGATCTGAATAGAACCTTCTCTAGTCTTTTTTATTTGTGCATAGCTTGTACAATTTTGACCACTGCTGTCTATATCCTAGCCTATCCTCTCTTCTTTACTGATAATCCAATCATCAAAAAAGTCTACCTTGTTATGGGGATTCAACTCATTGCCCAGATTTTTTCAATCGAGTGGGTTAATGAAGCTCTGGAAAATTACAGTTTTCTCTTTTACAAGACTGCCTTCATCCGTATCCTGATGCTGGTATCTATTTTCCTGTTTGTCAAAAATGAACACGATATTGTTGTCTATACACTTGTGATGAGTTTATCGACACTGATTAACTATCTGATTAGTTATTTTTGGATTAAAAGAGACATTAAGCTTGTTAAGATTCACATAAGTGATTTTAAACCTCTCTTTCTCCCTCTAACAGCCATGTTGGTCTTTGCCAATGCCAATATGCTCTTCACTTTTTTGGATCGTCTTTTCCTCGTTAAAACAGGGATTGATGTCAATGTTAGTTACTATACCATGGCTCAACGAATTGTGACCGTTATAGCTGGTGTTGTAACAGGAGCTATCGGAGTGAGTGTGCCTCGTCTCAGTTACTATCTAGGAAAAGGCGATAAGGAAGCCTATGTCGCACTTGTTAACAGAGGCAGTCGAATCTTTAACTTCTTTATCATTCCACTGAGTTTTGGACTCATGGTTTTAGGACCAAATGCCATCCTACTTTACGGTAGTGAAAAATATATCGGAGGTGGTATCTTAACCTCTCTCTTCGCTTTTCGTACGATTATCCTGGCCTTAGATACCATTCTTGGTTCCCAAATTCTCTTTACAAATGGCTATGAAAAACGAATCACAGTTTACACAGTCTTTGCTGGGCTACTCAATTTGGGATTAAATAGTCTCCTCTTTTTCAACAATATCGTGGCTCCTGAATACTACTTACTGACAACTATGCTATCAGAGGCCTCTCTACTTGTTTTCTATATCATTTTCATCCATAGAAAACAACTCATCCACTTAGGACATATCTTTAGCTATACTGTTCGATACTCGCTCTTTTCACTTTCCTTTGTAGGAATTTATTTCCTGATTAATTTCTTGTATCCCGTGGATATGGTCATTAATTTGCCATTTTTGATTAATACTGGTTTGATTGTCTTGCTATCAGCCATCTCTTATATTGGTCTACTTGCCTTCACAAAAGATAGCATTTTCTATGAATTTTTAAACCATGTCCTAGCCTTAAAAAATAAATTCAAAAAATCTTAGGAGTATAGAATGAAACAACTAACCATTGAAGATGCCAAACAAATTGAATTAGAAATTTTGGATTATATTGATATTCTCTGTAAAAAGCACAATATCAACTATATTATTAACTACGGTACTCTGATTGGGGCGGTTCGACATGAGGGCTTTATTCCTTGGGACGACGATATTGATCTGTCCATGCCTCGAGAAGACTACCAACGATTTATAAACATTTTTCAAAAGGAGAAAAGCAAATATAAGCTCCTTTCCTTAGAAACTGATAAGAACTACTTTAACAACTTTATCAAAATAACTGACAGTACGACCAAAATTATTGATACTCGGAATACAAAAACATATGAGTCAGGTGTTTTTATCGATATTTTCCCTATGGATCGCTTTGATGATCCTAAGGTCATTGATACTTGTTATAAACTGGAAAGCTTCAAACTTCTGTCTTTCAGTAAACACAAAAATATTGTCTATAAAGATAGCCTTTTAAAAGATTGGATACGAACAGCATTCTGGTTACTCCTTCGACCTGTTTCTCCTCGTTATTTCGCACATAAAATCGAGAAAGAAATTCAAAAATATAGTCGTAAGGATGGGCAGTATATGGCTTTTATCCCTTCTAAATTTAAGGAAAAGGAAGTCTTCCCAAGTGGTACCTTCGATAAAACAATCAATCTTCCCTTTGAAAATTTAAGCCTTCCTGCACCTGAAAAATTTGATACTATTTTGACTCAATTTTACGGGGATTATATGACCTTGCCACCTGAAGAAAAACGCTTCTACAGTCATGAATTTCATGCCTACAAATTGGAGGATTAGGATGCAATATTTAGAAAAAGAAGAAATTAAAGAAATCCAACTAGCCCTGCTAGATTATATTGATGAGACTTGTAAAAAACATAATATTCCTTATTTTCTCAGTTATGGAACCATGCTTGGAGCTATCCGCCACAAAGGTATGATTCCTTGGGATGATGATATTGATATTTCTCTCTATCGTGAAGATTATGAACGTTTATTGAAGATTATTGAAGAAGAAAATCACCCTCGCTACAAGGTTCTTTCCTACGATACATCTTCTTGGTACTTCCATAATTTCGCATCGATTTTGGATACTTCTACTGTTATCGAAGACCATGTTAAGTACAAGCGTCATGACACCAGTCTCTTTATCGATGTCTTCCCAATTGATCGCTTTACAGACTTGAGCATTGTCGACAAGAGTTATAAGTATGTAGCCCTTCGTCAACTAGCTTATATCAAAAAATCACGCGCAGTTCACGGTGATAGCAAATTAAAAGATTTTCTAAGATTATGTAGCTGGCACGCCCTCCGCTTTGTCAATCCGAGATACTTCTATAAGAAAATAGATAAGTTAGTTAAGAATAGTGTTGTAGAACAGCCGAAATATGAGGGAATGGTTGGAGTTGATAAAGAGGGAATGAAGGGTGTTTTCCAAATAAATACTTTCAAAGAGTTAATCTTAACAGAGTTTGAGGGAAGAATGTTACCAATTCCTAAAAATTATGATGTCTTTTTAACCCAGATGTATGGGGATTATATGACACCACCATCAAAGGAAATGCAAGAATGGTATAGTCATAGTATTAAAGCTTATCGCAAGATAGAGAAGTAGCACAGGCTTATAAGAGAGCGAATCTTTTGGTTGTTTATTTTGGAAAATCAGGACAGTACAATTCATATACAAAGCTTGATATGAAAATGGGTTAAAATTATGTTTTATAGAAATGATAAAGGAACGTGTGACATACAATGAAGAATTTAAAGAAAAGAAAATTAATATTATTTATCTTTCTCATATGTACTTTAATTATAGCTACCAAATTATCATCAGTCGATGCGGATACCATTTCCGCAGGGGGTGGTAATCGAATCCATTTTATTAATTTAAAATCTAAGTCAGGGAGTGATGCTATTCTCTTAGAAAGCAGAGGACACTTTGCTTTAATTGATATGGGTGAGGATTATGATTTCCCAGATGGAAGTAACCCACGTTATCCAGATAGGTGGGGAATAACCATGGACAATGACCAAGTTTTAGAGGATCGATTGTTCCGTCATTTGAAACAAGTTGGTGTTAAAAAGCTAGATTTTATCTTGGGCACTCATGTCCATAGTGATCACATTGGTTCTGCAGATGAAGTTCTTAAACGTTTTCCTGTTGATAGATTTTACTTAAAACGATATGCTGATGAACGTATTACAACAAAATGGAGATTGTGGGATAATCTTTTTAATTATGATAATGCGGTTAATACTGCTAGAGAACGTGGAGTAAAATTGATACAAGATATCTCAGATACAGATAGTCATTTTACTTTGGGTTCCATGGATATTCAGCTATATAACTATAAAAATGAGTATGATAGCAACGGAAATTTAAAAAGGGTATTTGATGACAATTCCAACTCAATTGTAGCAGTTGTGAGAGTAGCAGGTAAGAGAATCTATTTGGGTGGAGACTTGGATAATGCTGAGGGAGCAGAAGATAAGTTAGGTCCTGTAATTGGTAAAGTAGACATGATGAAATGGAATCATCACTATGATGCTAACATTTCTAATACAGCTAACTTTATTAATAATTTATTACCAAGTATTGTTGTTCAGACAAGTGGATCAGATATTAATCGTGAATCTACTAGGACTCTACTACGAGAAAAGAATATAAAAATAGTAAAAGCTTTTAGTCATACAAAAGATGCGACTGTTTTTGATATAGATGAAGAAGGGTTTACTGATGTTTCGAAAGTTTTCCCCGATATACCGACGGTTAGAGAAAAATGGTATAAAGAAGAAGGTTACTGGAAATATCGCTTGTTCGATGGAGAAATGACGATTGGTTGGCGAAAAATAGACGGTGTTTATTATTTCTTTAATGGAAAAGGACAAATGCAAGCTGGCAAATGGTTGCATTTGAAAGATTCTAGAGAAAAGCTTGATGGAAATTGGTATTACCTAAACAACAATGGAGGCATGCAAGAAGCCGGTTGGTTTAAGAAAGACGGTTTTTGGTACTATATTACCTCTACAGGGGCTCGGAAATATAATGAATTAGTGGAGATTTCTGGACAAAAATATTTATTTGATAAAGAAGGAAAAATGTTAACAGGATTGCACGAGTTTAACGGCAAAAAAATGTTCTTTGCTACTAATGGTGCCCTTCAATCTAATGGGAAACCTTCTAGTTGGAAAAAAGTGTTAGGAAAATGGTATTATTACGATGAGAATGGAGTCCCTTCACTTGGTAAAAAAATTATAAATGGAACAACTTATTTCTTTAATCAAGAAGGTGTTATGCAAACTGGCTGGGTGTTGGTAGATAGTCACTGGAACTATTATGAAGCATCTGGAGCGATGCAAACTGGCTGGATTAAAGATAAAGATATATGGTATTATTTAGACAAAGATGGTATCATGTTAACCGGAAAACAAGAAATAAGTGGAATTCGTTACTACCTGAATACAAGTGGAGCGATGCAAACTGGCTGGAAATTGATGGATAAGAACTGGTATTATTATTCTAGTTCTGGAGCCATGCAAACTGGCTGGATTAAAGATAATGGAAAATGGTACTATTTGAACAAAGACGGTATCATGGAGACAGGTTCTCATACTATTAACGGATTGCGTTATTATTTGAGTACAAGTGGAGCGATGCAGACTGGTTGGCAGAAACTTGAAGAGAAATGGTATTTTTATTCTGATTCTGGAATTGGTCAAACTGGCTGGCTAAAAGATCATGATATGTGGTATTATCTTGAAGCTAAGGAAGGTACTATGTTGGTTGGTCTTAATCAAGTAGATGGTAAAAATTATTACTTTAGTGCGTCTGGTGCCATGCAGACTGGCTGGAAATGGTTTGATAATCATTACCGTTACTTTGAATCAAATGGAGCCATGAAAACTGGTTGGATAAAAGACAAAGGCGTCTGGTATTATCTAAATCCTGAAGATGGTATTATGTTGGTTGGCCTTCATAAAGTTAATGGTAATCAATATTACTTTGATTCAACAGGAGCAATGCAAACTGGCTGGAAATGGTTTGATAATCATTACCGTTACTTTGAATCAAATGGAGCTATGAAAACTGGTTGGATAAAAGACAAAGGCTTCTGGTATTATCTAAATCCTGAAGATGGCATCATGTTGGTTGGTCTTCAAAAAGTCAATGGTGATCAATATTACTTTGATTCAACAGGAACTATGCAAACTGGCTGGAAACAAATTGATGGTAACTGGTATTATTTCCAAGTAGATGGTTCCTTATTGAAAAATTCTACTACACCTGATGGTTATAAAGTTAATGAAGAAGGTGTATGGAAACAAGTAGTTACTGCTCATAAGAAGCCAAATCATTCTACAAACAAACAGGAAACGTCTACTTTGACTGATAAATCAGAAAATATGAATAAGGAAGATAAACAAGAAAAACAAAAAGAGGACTCAATTATAGAGTCAAGTAGTTCCGACAAGAAAGAAAAGGAATAATGAAAAAATCCCTTGCTAGTAGAATAGTCTATTAGCAGGGGATTCTTTAGATTTTTATAAGATTCGTAATCTTTCTTACCGAGATAGTACCGAGACGTGGAATACTGACGTTGATAGCTCCACTCAGGACACTGGCAATCAACATGACGATACTGGAAGCAATAGTGTAATAAGAAATGTAGTTTTCATCAATAGTTTGTTCGTACTGTTTTTGAGCTTGTTTAGCTAGGTATAAAATCTTCTTATAGCCACAATTCTGTCTTCTTTTAGGGCAACCGTTACAGATAAAGGGAGCTTTGTCGAGTAGAGGACAAGGAAGGTTATCGCATGTAGACTCTCGGACTGTCTGTTTCGTTTGACTTCTTTGGAAACAGTAGTTTTGTCTTTTAGAATGGATTGTCAGATAGCTTTGAAGGTTTCCCCGCGCTCTAAGCCTAATTGGATATCGTTACGGTCTGAAAGGGTAAGATGTTTATATTTTGTCATAGTGAGCCTTATTTCTAACTCAAACGTCTCACACTGAATTCCACCATAAAAATCTGTTTTAGACTAATTTCCACTTCGGTTAGGAAAGTGGAAGTTACTTTGAGAAGTTACCCTATGGAAAATCTATCCCGACAGAGGAGCCTTCTTTTGATAAAATCGTAAAAATCTAGTATAATAGATAGAACTGAAAGTATGAGGTTACTAGCAATGAAAATGAAACAAATCAGTGATACAACTTTAAAAATCACGATGTCTTTAGAGGATTTGATGGATCGAGGAATGGAGATTGCTGACTTTCTCGTTCCTCAAGAAAAAACAGAAGAGTTCTTTTATGCTATCTTGGATGAGTTAGAGATGCCTGATAGCTTCCTAGATACAGGTATGTTGAGCTTCCGTGTGACTCCAAAACCTGATAAGGTCGATGTCTTTGTAACCAAATCAAAGATTGATCAAAATTTAGATTTTGAAGATTTATCGGATTTGCCAGACATGGAAGAATTGGCTCAAATGTCTCCAGATGAATTTATCAAAACCTTGGAAAAAAGCATCGCGGACAAAACTAAGGATGATATCGAAGCCATTCAATCTCTAGAGCAAGTCGAAGCCAAGGAAGAAGAGCAGGAGCAGGCTGAACAAGAAGTTGAGAGCAAGAAAGAGCCCTACATCTATTACATCCTTTCTTTCGCAAAATTAGCTGATTTGGTGGCTTTTGCCAAGACAGTGACTTTTGAGATGGAAACTTCTGAACTCTACAAGATGAATGAGCGCTATTATTTGACCATTTTAGTGGATATTGAAAATCATCCAAGTCCATATCCAGCTTGGCTGTTGGCCCGTATGCGCGAGTTTGCGGACGATAGTGATATCAGTCGTTCAGTCTTGCAAGAGTATGGTCAAGTCTTGATGAATCACGATGCAGTACTTAATCTGCAAAAGATTGGATAATCCTTTCTGGAAAGCTATTTCTAGATTTTGAGAAGAGCGAATCGTCTGATTCGTTTTTTCTTTTCTAGATTGAAATAGTGATTTACTATAATAGGAATTTTCACAAAATTCTGTTATAATGGCTATATTAGAAAATTTCGAGGAGACAAACATGACAGTTAAAATTGCTTTACTAGGATTTGGTACCGTTGCAAGTGGTGTGCCTTTTCTCCTAAAGGAAAATGGAGAAAAAATCAATCAATCAGCACATTCAGAGATTGAAGTCGCTAAGGTGTTGGTCAAGGATGAAGATGAAAAGAATCGCTTGCTTGCTGCTGGGAATGACTTTAACTTTGTAACCAATGTGGATGACATTTTATCAGACCAAGATATTACTATCGTAGTGGAATTGATGGGTCGTATCGAACCTGCTAAGACCTTTATTACTCGTGCCTTGGAAGCTGGGAAACACGTTGTCACTGCCAATAAGGACCTTTTGGCTGTCCATGGTGCAGAATTGTTAGAAATCGCTAAAGCTAATAAGGTAGCACTTTATTACGAAGCAGCAGTAGCTGGTGGTATTCCAATTCTTCGTACGCTAGCAAATTCATTAGCTTCTGACAAAATCACTCGTGTGCTTGGTGTAGTCAACGGAACTTCCAACTTCATGATGACCAAGATGGTGGAAGAAGGCTGGTCTTACGATGATGCTCTTGCGGAAGCACAAAGACTAGGTTTTGCAGAAAGCGATCCGACAAATGACGTAGATGGGATTGATGCAGCCTACAAGATGGTTATTTTGAGCCAATTTGCCTTTGGTATGAAGGTTGCTTTTGATGATGTAGCCCACAAGGGGATTCGCAATATCACACCAGAAGATGTCGCTGTAGCCCAAGACCTTGGTTATGTAGTGAAATTGGTTGGTTCTATCGAGGAAACTCATTCAGGTATTGCTGCAGAAGTAACACCAACCTTCCTTCCTAAAGCGCACCCACTTGCCAGTGTGAATGGTGTGATGAACGCCGTCTTTGTAGAATCTATCGGTATTGGTGAGTCTATGTACTATGGACCAGGTGCTGGTCAAAAACCAACTGCAACAAGTGTTGTGGCGGATATTGTCCGTATTGTTCGTCGCTTGAATGATGGAACTATTGGCAAAGACTTCAACGAATACAGTCGTGACTTGGTCTTGGCTAATCCAGAGGATGTCAAAGCTAATTACTACTTCTCAATCTTGGCCCCAGACTCAAAAGGTCAGGTCTTGAAACTTGCTGAAATCTTCAATGCCCAAGATATTTCCTTCAAGCAAATTCTTCAAGATGGCAAAGAGGGTGACAAGGCGCGTGTTGTGATCATCACACACAAGATTAATAAAGCCCAGCTTGAAAATGTTTCAGCTGAATTGAAGAAGGTTTCAGAATTTGACCTCTTGAATACCTTCAAAGTGCTAGGAGAATAAGATGAAAATTATTGTACCTGCAACCAGTGCCAATATTGGACCAGGTTTTGATTCGGTCGGTGTGGCTGTAACCAAGTATCTTCAAATCGAGGTCTGCGAAGAACGAGAAGAGTGGTTGATTGAACACCAGATTGGCAAATGGATTCCACATGACGAGCGTAATCTCTTGCTCAAAATCGCTTTGCAAATTGTACCAGACTTGCAACCAAGACGTTTGAAAATGACCAGTGATGTTCCCTTGGCGCGTGGTTTGGGTTCTTCCAGCTCGGTTATTGTTGCTGGGATTGAGCTAGCCAACCAACTGGGGCAGCTCAACTTGTCAGACCATGAAAAATTGCAGTTGGCGACCAAGATTGAAGGGCATCCTGACAATGTGGCTCCAGCCATTTATGGTAATCTCGTTATTGCAAGCTCAGTTGATGGACAAGTTTCTGCTATTGTAGCAGACTTCCCAGAGTGTGATTTCCTAGCCTACATTCCAAACTATGAATTGCGTACTCGAGACAGCCGTGGTGTCTTGCCTAAGAAATTGTCCTATAAGGAAGCTGTTGCAGCTAGTTCTATCGCCAATGTGGTGGTTGCGGCCTTGTTGGCAGGAGACATGGTGACAGCTGGCCAAGCAATTGAGGGGGATCTCTTCCACGAGCGCTATCGTCAGGACTTGGTAAGAGAATTTGCGACGATTAAGCAAGTAGCCAAAGAGAATGGTGCCTATGCAACTTATCTCTCTGGTGCTGGGCCAACAGTTATGGTCTTGGCCTCTCATGACAAGATGCCAGCCATTAAGGCAGAATTGGAAAAGCAACCCTTCAAAGGCAAACTGCATGATTTGAAAGTTGATACCCAAGGTGTCCGTGTAGAATCAAAATAAAGAATAGAAGATAGGATGGGGAAACTTTCGACCAGAGGGCTTCCTATCCTTTTTTTGAAAAGAATTCGAGTTAAAAACTTGATAAAGGAGAAATAAAGATGGCAGAAATTTATCTAGCAGGTGGTTGTTTTTGGGGCCTAGAGGAGTATTTTTCACGAATTTCAGGCGTATTAACAACCAGTGTCGGCTACGCTAATGGACAAGTCGAAACGACTAATTACCAGCTACTCAAGGAAACAGACCATGCAGAGACGGTTCAAGTGATTTATGATGAGAAGACAGTGTCACTCAGAGAGATTTTGCTCTATTATTTTCGAGTCATCGATCCCTTGTCCATCAATCAACAAGGGAATGACCGTGGTCGCCAATATCGAACTGGGATCTATTATCAGGATGAATCAGACCTACCTGCTATCTACACAGTGGTGCAGGAGCAGGAGCGCATGCTGGGTCGAAAGATTGCAGTAGAGGTGGAGAAACTTCGCCACTACATTCTGGCTGAAGATTACCACCAAGACTATCTTAAGAAGAATCCTTCAGGTTACTGTCATATCGATGTGACCGATGCTGATAAGCCATTGATTGACGCAGCAAATTATGAAAAGCCTAGTCAAGAGGTATTAAAGGGCAGTTTATCTGAAGAATCCTATCGTGTTACCCAAGAAGCTGCTACAGAGGCTCCATTTACCAATGCCTATGACCAAACCTTTGAAGAAGGGATTTATGTAGATATTACGACAGGTGAGCCCCTCTTTTTTGCCAAGGATAAGTTTGCCTCAGGATGTGGTTGGCCAAGTTTTAGCCGTCCGATTTCCAAGGAATTGATTCATTATTACAAGGATCTCAGCCATGGAATGGAGAGAATTGAGGTTCGTTCTCGGTCGGGAAATGCTCACTTGGGTCATGTTTTCACAGATGGGCCTCGGGAGTTAGGTGGCCTCCGTTACTGTATCAATTCTGCTTCCTTGCGCTTTGTGGCCAAGGATGAGATGGAAGAGGAAGGATATGGCTATCTACTACCTTACTTAAACAAATAAATCAGAGAGGGTGGGTACTTCCCACTTTCTTCATTTCTAGAATACGAATAGAAGGGATTTATGAAACACCTATTATCTTACTTCAAACCTTACATCAAGGAATCAATTTTAGCACCCTTGTTCAAGCTACTTGAAGCTGTGTTTGAGCTCTTAGTTCCTATGGTGATTGCTGGGATTGTTGACCAATCATTGCCCCAGAGGGATCAAGGTCATCTCTGGATGCAGATTGGCCTGCTCCTTATCTTTGCAGTGATTGGCGTTGTAGTGGCCTTGATAGCTCAGTTTTACTCAGCCAAGGCAGCGGTAGGATTTGCCAAAGAACTGACAGACGACCTCTATCGTCATATTCTTTCATTGCCTAAGGACAGCAGAGACCGTTTGACAACTTCGAGCTTGGTGACTCGCTTGACTTCGGACACCTACCAGATTCAGACTGGTATCAATCAATTCCTGCGTCTCTTTTTGCGAGCACCAATTATCGTTTTTGGAGCTATCTTTATGGCCTATCGAATCTCAACTGAGTTGACTCTCTGGTTTTTAGTCATGGTTGTCATTTTGACCATTATCATTGTAGGCCTCTCTCGACTGGTCAATCCTCTCTACAGCAGTTTCAGAATGAAAACGGACCAATTGGTTCAAGAAACGCGCCAGCAATTACAAGGGATGCGAGTTATTCGTGCTTTTGGGCAAGAAAAACGAGAGTTACAGATTTTTCAAATCCTTAACCAAGTCTATGCTAGATTACAAGAGAAAACTGGTTTCTGGTCTAGTTTATTAACACCTTTGACCTATCTGATTGTCAATGGAACTCTTCTCGTTATCATCTGGCAAGGCTATATTTCTATACAAGGAGGCTTACTCAGTCAAGGTGCTCTTATTGCCCTCATCAACTATCTCCTACAGATTTTGGTGGAATTGGTCAAGCTAGCTATGCTGATAAATTCCCTAAACCAGTCCTATATCTCTGCTAAGCGAATCGAGGAAGTCTTTGCTGAAGCTCCAGAAAATATCCATTTAGAATTAGAACAAAAGCAAACTACTAGTAATCAGGTTTTACAAGTTCAAGGACTGACCTTTACCTATCCTGATGCGGCCCAGCCTTCTCTGAGAGATATTTCCTTTGACCTGACTCAAGGGAAAATCCTTGGTATTATTGGGGGAACGGGTTCTGGTAAATCAAGCTTGGTACAACTCATCCTTGGACTTTATCCAGCAGATAAGGGAAGCATTGACCTTTATCGAGATGGATCTAGTCCTCGTAATTTGGAGGAGTGGCGGTCTTGGATTGCCTATGTGCCCCAAAAGGTTGAACTCTTTAAGGGAACTATTCGTTCCAACTTGACTCTAGGTTTAGATCAAGAAGTAACTGACCGAGAACTATGGCAGGCCTTGGAAATTGCACAAGCCAAGGATTTTGTTAGTGAAAAGGAAGGGCTCTTAGATACCCTAGTTGAGGCAGGAGGACGAAATTTCTCAGGTGGACAAAAACAAAGGTTGTCGATCGCTCGAGCAGTCTTGCGCCAAGCTCCATTTCTCATCCTAGATGATGCGACCTCGGCCCTCGACACCATTACTGAGTCCAAGCTCTTGAAAGCTATCCGAGAAAACTTACCAAATACAAGCTTAATCTTGATTTCTCAACGAACCTCGACTTTACAGATGGCTGACCAGATTCTCCTCTTGGAAAAAGGTGAGCTTCTAGCTATCGGCAAGCATGAGGACTTGATGAAGTCCAGTCAAGTCTATCGTGAAATCAACGCATCCCAACATGGAAAGGAGGACTAGCATGAGACGACAAACTGCAAACCAGACGTTCATACGTTTGGCCAAAGATTTAGCAAGCCATCCTTTCCTCCTTTTCTTAGCCTTTCTAGGAACTATTGCTCAGGTTGGTTTATCAATCTACCTACCTATCTTGATTGGGCAGGTCATCGACCAAGTCCTAGTGACTGGTTCATCATCAGTTTTTTGGCACATTTTCATTCAGATGATTTTGGTGGTCATAGGAAATACTCTCGTTCAATGGGTCAATCCTCTCCTCTATAATCGCCTAATCTTCTCTTATACTAGAAACTTGCGAGAGCGAATCATCCATAAGCTCCATCGTTTACCGATTTCTTTTGTAGATCGGCAAGGCAGTGGAGAAATGGTCAGTCGTGTAACCACGGATATAGAACAGTTAGCAGTTGGCTTGACCATGATTTTTAACCAATTTTTCATTGGCGTCTTGATGATTTTGGTTAGTATTCTAGCCATGCTCCAAATTCATCTCCTCATGACCCTCTTAGTCTTGCTGTTGACGCCACTATCTATGGTAATCTCACGCTTTATTGCTAAACGCTCCTATCATCTATTTCAGAAGCAAACAGAGACGAGGGGAATTCAGACCCAGTTGATTGAAGAATCGCTTAGCCAACAGACGATTATCCAGTCTTTTAATGCTCAAACAGAGTTTATCCAAAGGCTGCGTGAGGCTAATGACAACTACTCAAGCTACTCTCAGTCAGCCATCTTTTATTCTTCAACGGTCAATCCTTCGACTCGCTTTGTTAATGCGCTCATTTATGCTCTTCTAGCTGGATTAGGAGCTTATCGTATCATGATGGGGTCTACCTTGACCATCGGGCGTTTAGTGACCTTTTTGAACTATGTCCAACAGTACACCAAACCCTTTAACGATATTTCTTCAGTTTTAGCCGAATTGCAAAGTGCCTTGGCATGTGCAGAGCGTGTTTATGCTGTCTTAGAAAGTCCTGAAGTGGTTGAAACAGGTAAGGAAGTCTTGACCAGTGACCAGGTTAAGGGAGCAATTTCCTTTAAACAGGTCTCTTTTGGTTACAATCCTGAAAAGATTTTGATTAAGGATTTATCTATTGACATCCCAGCTGGTAGCAAGGTGGCTATTGTTGGCCCGACAGGTGCCGGAAAATCAACGCTTATCAATCTTCTTATGCGTTTTTATCCCATTAATTCAGGAGATATCTTGCTGGACGGGAAATCCATTTATGATTATAGTCGTGCCTCTCTTCGACAGCAGTTTGGCATGGTGCTCCAAGAAACTTGGCTCAATCAAGGGACCATTCATGACAATATTGCCTTTGGCAATCCTGAAGCCAGTCGGGAGCAGGTGATTGCTGCAGCCAAAGCAGCCAATGCCGACTTTTTCATCCAACAGTTGCCCCAAGGCTATGATACCAAGCTTGAAAATGCTGGAGAATCTCTCTCTGTCGGTCAAGCTCAACTTTTGACCATTGCGCGTGTCTTTCTGGCTATTCCAAAGATTCTTATATTAGACGAGGCGACTTCTTCTATCGATACACGGACAGAAGTATTGGTTCAGGATGCCTTTGCTAAGCTCATGAAGGGGCGCACAAGCTTTATCATCGCCCACCGCTTGTCAACCATTCAGGATGCAGATTTAATCCTTGTCTTGGTGAATGGTGATATCGTTGAGTATGGTAATCATCAAGAACTCATGGCTCGAAAGGGCAAGTATTACCAAATGCAGCAAGCTGCAGCTTTTAGCTCTGAATAATGCTTTATATTTTAAAATCTCATGGACAAAAAAAGTTGCCTTTGGGTGACTTTTTTGTTACAATAGCTAGAAAAATTGTTCACTGTAATACTCCATGAAAATCAAAGAGCAAACTAGGAAGCTAGCCGTAGGTTGCTCAAAGCACTGCTTTGAGGCTGTAGATAAGACTGACGAAGTCAGCTCAAAATACTGCTTTGAGATTGTAGATAGAACTGACGAAGTCAGTAATCATATATCTACTCCAAGGTGAAGCTGACGTGGTTTGAAGAGAAGTATAAATTGTCTTTTAGAAAAGGAGCCTAGAATGAAAGTCTTTCAGCATGTAAATATCGTGACTTGTGACAAAGATTTCCATGTTTATCTAGATGGAATCTTAGCCGTTAAGGATTCTCAAATCGTCTATGTTGGTCAAGAGCAGTCAGAGATTATAGAGCAAGCTGAGCAGATTATAGACTATCAGGGAGCCTGGATTATGCCTGGTTTGGTCAATTGTCACACCCATTCTGCTATGACCGGATTGAGAGGAATTCGAGATGATAGCAATCTCCATGAATGGCTCAATGACTATATCTGGCCTGCAGAAGCAGGATTTACTCCCGACATGACTACTAAGGCGGTTAAAGAAGCTCTGACAGAGATGCTCCAGTCAGGAACAACAACCTTTAACGATATGTATAATCCCAATGGTGTGGATATTGAACGGATTTATCAGGCAGTGAAAACTTCCAAGATGCGTTGTTATTTCTCACCGACTCTTTTTTCTTCAGAGGCAGAGACAACTGCTGAGACCATAAGCAGAACTCGAGCAATCATTGAAGAAATTATTGGATATAAAAATCCAAATTTCAAGGTGATGGTAGCCCCACATTCTCCCTACAGCTGTGATAGAGACTTGCTGGAAGAAAGTTTAGACATGGCAAAAGAGCTTGCTATTCCAATCCATATCCACGTGGCGGAGACCAAGGAGGAGTCAGGAATTATCCTGAAACGATACGGCAAACGCCCCCTCGCCTTTCTTGAAGAACTGGGTTACTTAGATCATCCGTCTGTCTTTGCTCACGGGGTCGAATTAAACGAGAGAGAAATTGAACGCTTGGCAACTTCTCAAGTGTCTATTGCCCACAATCCTATTAGTAACCTCAAACTGGCATCAGGGATTGCTCCTATCATTCAACTGCAAAAAGCAGGAGTAGCAGTCGGAATTGCGACGGATTCGGTTGCCTCCAATAACAATCTAGATATGTTTGAGGAAGGACGGACTGCAGCCCTTCTTCAGAAGATGAAAAGTGGGGATGCCAGCCAATTCCCAATCGAAACAGCCCTCAAGGCTCTGACAATCGAAGGGGCTAAGGTCCTAGGAATGGAAAATCAGATAGGAAGTCTAGAAGTCGGAAAGCAAGCAGATTTTCTCGTTATTCAACCACAAGGAAAAATCCATCTCCAACCCCAAGAAAATATGCTTTCTCATCTGGTTTATGCAGTTAAATCTAGTGATGTAGATGATGTTTATATTGCCGGAGAACAGGTTGTTAAGCAAGGTCAAGTACTGACAGTAGAACTTTAAAAGAAAAATCACGAAAAAATTTTAAAAAAAGTTTGCAAAAATCTTGCATTCTTTTTTTGACTATGCTATACTTATATACGGTTTGAAAAAACTGCCTAAGACAGTAGGGGAGCTCGACTCATAAATATCCTACCGAGGACAAAACGTATCATGTAAAAAGAAGCGTATTGTACTTTCGTGTCTAGGTTTGGGCGCGTTTTTCTTTTGGAAAAATTCCCCAAGCAAAATAATAACGGAGGTGAACACACTAATGAGTGAAGCAATTATTGCTAAAAAAGCGGAACTAGTTGACGTAGTAGCTGAAAAAATGAAAGCTGCTGCATCTATCGTCGTTGTGGACGCTCGTGGTTTAACAGTTGAGCAAGATACAGTTCTTCGTCGTGAGCTTCGTGGAAGCGAAGTTGAGTATAAAGTGATTAAAAACTCAATCTTGCGTCGTGCAGCTGAAAAAGCTGGTCTTGAAGAACTTGCATCAGTATTTGTTGGACCATCTGCAGTAGCATTTTCTAACGAAGATGTTATCGCACCAGCGAAAATCTTGAACGATTTTGCTAAAGACGCTGAAGCACTTGAAATTAAAGGTGGTGCAATCGAAGGCGCTGTCGCATCTAAAGAAGAGATTCTTGCACTTGCAACTCTTCCAAACCGCGAAGGACTTCTTTCTATGCTCCTTTCTGTACTTCAAGCGCCAGTGCGCAACGTTGCTCTTGCAGTCAAAGCGGTTGCAGACAACAAAGAAGACGCAGCTTAATCTTAAGCTACGCAGCGTAGCCTAGCTACGAAAATATATTATAAATTTAAAACATATTTGGAGGAAATAACAATGGCATTGAACATTGAAAACATTATTGCTGAAATTAAAGAAGCTTCAATCCTTGAATTGAACGACCTTGTAAAAGCTATCGAAGAAGAATTTGGTGTAACTGCAGCTGCTCCTGTAGCTGTTGCTGCAGCTGGTGCTGCTGACGCTGGTGCTGCTAAAGATTCATTCGATGTTGAATTGACATCTGCAGGCGACAAAAAAGTTGGCGTTATCAAAGTTGTACGTGAAATCACAGGTCTTGGACTTAAAGAAGCTAAAGAACTTGTTGACGGTGCACCAGCACTTGTTAAAGAAGGCGTTGCAACTGCAGAAGCTGAAGAAATCAAAGCTAAATTGGAAGAAGCTGGAGCTTCAGTTACTCTTAAATAATAGAGCAACTACATTAGTAGCTTAAAAACATGATTAAACCGCTATTCTTAGGACTAGCGGTTTTTCTTTTTATCTGTCATGGGGCAAAAAGGGGGAAAGGAATCTTTAAAAGTGAGGAGAGTTAGATTGAAAGAATCATATTGGTAAATCGAAATGATGGATATTTGTATCATGTCATAAATCGTTATCAAACGATAATATTGATTTTCTTACAAATTAAGAGTATAATTTATAAAAATGAGTGCTCACTCAATTTTTGTGAAATTAAGGAGTAAAGAAAATGGTTGTTGAAGCAATAGAGTACAGTCGTTTCGGTAACGAAGAGGACTTGGATTTGCTGCAGATAGACTCTACAGCCTTGGATGTAAATCAAGTGAGAGTAGAAGTTCATGCTGTTGGTTTAAATCCTATTGATTATAAAACTTTTGAGGGAGCGAAACCCCTTCGATTTCTATCTTTTATAACGAAATTAAGGAAACCAAGTCGTTGGTTTGAATCCAAATCATCTCTATTTCCAAGAGGTGTGGGGAGAGATTTTTCTGGAGTTATTACAGAAGTTGGAAATGAAGTAACTAGGTTTTCAGTAGGAGATAAGGTGTTTGGAACAATGATTAGCGATCCTGGTTTGGGAACTAAGAGGGGAGCTTTAGCAACAGAAATTTGTGTCAATGAATCGGAAATTGTATTCAAACCAGAGATGATCGACATGACTCACGCAGCTACTATGGGAGTAGCTGCTCTAACTGTGGGTGGGGCTTTTAGAAGAATCGGTTTAAATTCAAGAGATACTGTTGTTATTTCAGCTGCAGCAGGAGGTATTGGAAGTATTGCAGTACAGTATGCAGTTGCTAAGGGGGCGACAGTGATTGGAATAGCAAGTAAGAAAAATGCAGAGTATCTGAAGTCTTTAGGTGCCATACCAGTAAGTTACGAAGAGAATATCAAGAAGGCTCTTCTATCAGCTAGTCCAACGCCTATTACAAAATTTTTGGATTGTTATGGATCTGATTATGTTAGATTGGCTTTTAGTTTAGGCTTGAAAGGGACAGCTATTGGGACATTAGTACCTTCGCCCTATGTTATGATAAAAGGTGCTCAGTTTACTGGTCCGAGACATTCCACATATGATGATTTTAGCACTTTAGCTGAAATGGTCTCAGACGGGAAGGTTCAGCTGAAAATTGATCAAGTGTATGACTTTTCTCTAAAGTCAGTTAGAGAAGCCTATCGTAGTCTGAAAATGGGACACAGTCGAGGCAAAAAAGTCGTAAAAGTAAGAGAGTAGAAGAGAGGTGCTAGCGATGGAAAGTTTAGAACAAAAGTATGCTCAGACGTTAGAAGTTAGCAACTTGAGCTTGAAACAACGTCGAGTATTATTATCAAGCTTAAAATTATTCTCAGAAATTGGATTTGAAAATACAACGTCCAGCCTTATTGCCGAACGCGCTGGAGTGTCAGAAGGAACTGTTTTTAGTTACTTTAAAACAAAGGAAGGTATTTTAGAAGCCATTTTATCTACTTTTCTAGAACAGGTTATTCCAGAAGTGATTGCGGATTTCTCAGAAAAAAAATTCACAGTAGATCAAGAAACTTTTCCCTTCTTTTTAAAAAGTATTGTTAAAGATAGGCTCTTTTTCATTCAGGAGAATCAAATGCATGTTAAAATTCTCTTGGGGCGTTCTTTTATTGATAAAAATCTTTCTATCCAGTTAGGAAATATTATTGTTCAATCTATAATAGAACCAATTAGCCCCGTTTTGAATCAATTTAAAGAAAAAGGACTTATTCTAAATTGGTCAAATGAAAGAATTGTTCGTTACATATTAGCATTGAGTTTTTCTTATCTTATTCCAATGATGTTGAATGATGAAGGAACTATAAACATAGATGAAACAGTTGATGAAATTGTTGAATGTTTGTCATCTGCCCTAATGAAAGTAAAATAAATTCTGATGTTAAAACTCACTGTTAATGGTGAGCTTTTTTTGAACCCAATGTAAAAATCCCCAATCAGAGTGATTGAGGATTAAGCAAATGAATCTTAAACAATACCTTGTGCAATCATAGCGTTTGCTACATTTTCAAAGGCAGCAATGTTAGCTCCTGCAAGGTAGTCTTTATCAAGACCGTATGTTTCTGAAGTTGTTTTAGCTGTGTTGAAGATGTTTGTCATGATGTCTTTGAGACGTCCATCAACTTCTTCACGAGTCCATGAGAGGCGAAGACTGTTTTGGCTCATTTCAAGGGCTGAAACGGCTACACCACCAGCGTTGGCAGCTTTGGCAGGTCCGTAGAAGATACCATTTTCTTTGTAAACTTTGATGGCATCAAGGTCGCTTGGCATGTTGGCACCTTCAGAGACACAGATAACTCCTTGAGCAACCAAGCGTTTAGCAGCTTCACCGTTGATTTCGTTTTGAGTCGCACATGGAAGAGCGATATCGTAGTTACCAGCGTAAGTCCATACAGAGCCTTCATGATAAGTAGCAGTTGCTTTCTCAGCTGCATACTCAGTCAAACGAGCGCGACGTTTTTCTTTAACATCAACCAAAAGATCGAAGTCGATACCATTTTCATCGATGACATAACCATTTGAGTCAGATACAGAGATAACAGTTGCACCAAGTTCAGTTGCTTTTTGAAGAGCGTATTGAGCAACGTTACCAGAACCTGAAATAACCACTTTCTTACCAGCAAAGCTGTTACCGTTAGCTTTGAGCATTTCTTCAGTGTAGTAAACCAAACCGTAACCAGTTGCTTCTGGACGAATCAAGCTACCACCAAACCCAAGAGGTTTACCAGTCAAGACACCAGCATCAAATTGGTTAAGGCGTTTGTATTGACCGTAAAGGTAACCAATCTCACGTCCACCAACACCGATATCACCAGCAGGTACGTCTAGTGATGGTCCGATGTGTTTTTGCAACTCAGTCATGAAGCTTTGGCAGAAGCGCATCACTTCAGCATCTGTTTTACCTTTAGGATCGAAGTCTGATCCACCTTTACCTCCACCGATAGGAAGTCCAGTCAAGACGTTTTTAAAGATTTGTTCAAATCCGAGGAATTTCAAGATCCCTTGGTTTACAGTTGGGTGGAAACGAAGTCCGCCTTTGTATGGTCCAACAGCTGAGTTGAATTGAACACGGTAGCCACGGTTTACTTGAATTTTTCCATCACGGTCAACCCAAGGAACACGGAAAGAAATCACGCGTTCTGGCTCAGTAATACGTGCCAAGATATTTTCTTCGATATACTCAGGGTGTTTTTCAAATACAGGTTCTAAAGTGTTGAAAAATTCTTCAACAGCTTGGAGGAACTCAGCCTCGTGCCCGTTACGAGCTTTTACAGTTTCAAACACGCTTTGGATATATTCTTTAGCAGATGTCATATCGTTCTCCTTAAATTCTAATTTAATTATGTGTGTCATTATAGCAGAAATTTTTTTAACTGTAAAGAGAAAAACAAAAATTTTCTAAAAATTCTTTCAATTTGATTTTTGGGGTTGTTTGAAATTGGAATTTTTTGAAATTGGATAAAAAACGAACGTTTTTCTTATAAATGACTTTCTTAAAGAGAAAAGCTGAAAATATGGTATAATATTAGAAATAAATGGAATTCGGAGGATCAGAATCATGGTATCAACGAAAACACAAATTGCTGGTTTTGAGTTTGACAATTGTTTGATGAATGCTGCAGGTGTGGCTTGTATGACGATAGCAGAGTTAGAGGGCGTTAAAAACTCAGCGGCAGGAACTTTTGTGACCAAGACAGCGACCTTGAACTTCCGTCAGGGAAATCCTGAGCCACGCTACCAAGATGTCCCGCTTGGTTCTATCAACTCTATGGGCTTGCCAAATAATGGTTTAGACTATTATTTGGACTATCTTTTGGACTTGCAGGAAAAAGAGCCAAACCGAACGTTCTTCCTATCTCTAGTCGGCATGTCTCCAGAGGAAACCCATACTATCTTGAAAAAAGTCCAAGAGAGTGATTTTCGTGGTCTGACTGAGCTAAACCTCTCCTGTCCAAATGTTCCAGGTAAACCTCAGATTGCCTATGATTTTGAGACAACAGACCGGATTTTGGCAGAGGTGTTCGCTTACTTCACTAAGCCTCTTGGAATTAAATTACCACCATATTTTGACATTGTTCACTTTGACCAAGCGGCAGCTATTTTCAACAAGTATCCTCTTAAGTTTGTCAACTGCGTCAACTCTATCGGAAACGGCCTTTATATAGAAGATGAGTCTGTCGTTATCCGTCCTAAAAATGGTTTTGGTGGCATTGGTGGAGAGTATATCAAACCGACTGCGCTAGCCAATGTTCATGCCTTTTATCAACGTCTCAACCCTCAAATCCAAATCATCGGAACAGGTGGCGTTCTGACTGGTCGTGATGCCTTTGAACATATTCTCTGTGGAGCGAGTATGGTGCAGGTGGGAACCACTCTTCATAAAGAAGGAGTTGCTACTTTTGAACGCATTACCAATGAACTAAAAGCAATTATGGCGGAAAAAGGGTACGAAAGCCTAGAAGATTTCCGTGGGAAATTGCGCTATATTGATTAAATGAACTAAAAAGTTAGAAGAAAGGAGAGAAGATGTTAGCCATTGAAGAAAGTCAGAAGTTGACTTTATCAAATTTACCTAGTCTGAGCCTATTTACAGGGACAGATCAGGGCCAGTTTGAAGTTATGAAGAGTCAAGTATTGAAACAGATTGGTTATGATTCTGCTGACCTTAACTTTGCCTACTTTGATATGAAAGAAGTAGTTTACAAGGATGTGGAACTGGAGTTGGTCAGTCTTCCTTTCTTTGCGGATGAAAAAATCGTGATATTAGACCATTTTGTTGATATCACGACTGCTAAAAAACGATTTTTGACAGATGATGAGCTCAAGTCATTTGAGGAATACTTTGACAATCCTTCACCAACAACCAAGTTGATAATCTTTGCAGAAGGAAAGCTGGATAGCAAAAGGCGGTTGGTTAAATTACTTAAGCGTGATGCTAAGGTCTTTGATGCAGTAGAAGCCAAAGAACAAGAATTGCGCCAGTATTTCCAAAAGTGGAGCCAGAAACAAGGTCTGCAGTTTGCCAATCATTCTTTTGAAAATCTCCTCATCAAGTCGGGTTTTCAATTTAGCGAAATCCAGAAAAATCTCCTCTTTTTACAGTCCTATAAGGAAGACTCTGTTATCGATGAAGAGGATATTGTCAACGCAATACCTAAGACCTTACAGGACAATATTTTTGATTTAACTCAGTTTATTCTGACTAAAAAGATGGACCAGGCGCGTGATTTGGTTAGAGACTTGACCTTGCAAGGGGAAGACGAAATTAAGCTCATAGCTGTCATGATGGGACAATTTCGTACTTTTACTCAGGTGAAAATTTTGTCGGAGTCTGGGCAAACAGAAGCGCAGATTGCAAGTAGTTTAGGTAGTTATCTCGGACGCAATCCTAATCCCTATCAAATCAAGTTTGCGCTAAGGGATTCACGAGGACTTTCCTTGAGCTTTTTAAAGCAAGCTATTTCTTATTTGATTGAGACAGACTATCAGATTAAGACAGGTCTTTATGAAAAAGGTTTCCTTTTTGAAAAGGCACTCTTACAGATTGCTAGTCAGGTAAATTGATACTATTTTTGAAACTACAACCCGCGTCAAAATTATCTTGTCGTGGGTTTCTTGCTGATTTGCTTATTTTATACTCAATGAAAATCAAAGAGGCAAACTAGGAAACTAACCGCAGGTTGCTCAAAGCATTGCTTTGAGGTTGTAGATAAGACTGACGAAGTCAGCTCAAAACACTGTTTTGAGGTTGCGGATGAAACTGACGAAGTCAGCTCAAAACACTGTTTTGAGGTTGTAGATAAGACTGACGAAGTCAGTAACATATCTACGGCAAGGCGACGTTGACGCGGTTTGAAGAGATTTTCGAAGAGTATTATTAGAAAGTATTTCAGTGATTTCTTCATCTATAATCAAAAAACTTGAAAAAAGTGAATGTTTGCGTTATCATTTTCATATAGAAAGAAAAAGAGGTATTACAGATGGCTATTATCTTACCAGATCTTCCATATGCATACGACGCTTTGGAACCATACATCGATGCGGAAACAATGCACTTGCACCATGACAAACACCATCAAACTTATGTCAACAATGCTAATGCAGCTCTAGAAAAACACCCTGAAATCGGTGAAGACCTTGAAGCCTTACTTGCTGATGTAGAATCTATTCCAGCTGATATCCGTCAAGCGCTTATCAACAATGGTGGTGGACACTTGAACCACGCTCTTTTCTGGGAATTGATGACTCCTGAAAAAACATCTCCGTCAGCAGAACTTGCAGCAGCAATCGATGCAACATTTGGTTCATTTGAAGAATTCCAAGCAGCCTTCACTGCAGCAGCAACAACTCGTTTTGGTTCAGGATGGGCATGGTTGGTTGTCAACAAAGAAGGTAAACTTGAAGTGACTTCAACAGCCAATCAAGACACACCAATCTCAGAAGGTAAAAAACCAATCTTGGGCTTGGACGTTTGGGAACATGCTTACTACGTGAAATACCGCAACGTGCGTCCTGACTACATCAAAGCTTTCTTCTCAGTAATCAACTGGAACAAAGTAGATGAATTGTACGCAGCTGCTAAATAATGATAGTTGGAGGGAAGAATTGTTCTTCTCTTTTTAAGGTTATATTATTTTGGTCTGACAAAATCGTCAGACTTTTTTCATTTTTTAAGAGAAACGTGCTAACTGCTAGAAATTATGGTAGAATAAAGTATTAAGTAATCGTGGAAAAAGGATATCTATGCGAAAAGAAATTGCACCTGAATTATACAACTATAACAAGTTTCCTGGTCCTGAGTTCCATTTACACGGGGACAAGGTCGAAACGGAAGGGATCGCTTTTTCCTTGGTGGAAAATAGCAAGGATGCCTTCGATGTGACAGCTTTTAATCAGCGTTTTTCAGAAGTCTTAACCAAGTTTGATTATATCGTGGGAGATTGGAGTAACGAACAACTTCGCCTACGCGGTTTTTACAAGGATGAACGAACAGAAGAAAAACTTGAAAAAATCAGTCGTTTACAAGACTACCTTTTAGAGTATTGTAGTTATGGTTGTGCCTATTTTGTCCTAGAAAATGAAGCCCCTAAGCGAGCATCATTTGACAAGAAAATGCGTAAGAAGGAAGAAGAACCGTCTTCTAGAAAAGGAAAGAAACCGGCTCAAACCAAACGAAAACCGAATGCAGATAAGAAAAATAGACGTCGTCAGAAAGACCAGCATTCTCAGAAAGAGGATAAGGGACAACGTCATTTTGTCATTCGTCAGAAGTGAGTAGAGAATAAGGAGAAGAAATGAAACCGTCAATTTATAGTTTAACACGTCAAACCATGCAGGAATGGGTATTGGAGCAGGGAGAAAAGAAATTCCGTGCAGATCAAATCTGGGAATGGCTTTACCGTAAACGTGTCCAGTCATTTGAAGAGATGACCAACCTTTCCAAGGATTTGATTGCTAAGCTTAATGAGCAGTTTGTGGTCAATCCCTTGAAACAACGTATCGTTCAAGAGTCTGCTGATGGTACGGTCAAATATCTTTTTGAATTGCCTGATGGTATGCTAATTGAGACTGTACTGATGCGTCAGCACTATGGTTTGTCAGTCTGTGTGACCACTCAGGTCGGCTGTAATATCGGTTGTACCTTCTGTGCCTCTGGTTTAATTAAGAAACAACGTGACCTCAATAATGGGGAAATTGTAGCGCAAATCATGCTGGTTCAGAAATACTTTGATGAGCGTGGTCAGGATGAACGCGTCAGCCATATCGTTGTCATGGGAATTGGTGAGCCCTTTGATAACTACAACAATGTTTTGAATTTCGTTCGTACCATTAATGATGACAAGGGAATGGCCATCGGTGCTCGTCACATTACGGTTTCAACCTCAGGTTTGGCCCATAAAATTCGTGATTTTGCTAATGAAGGAGTTCAAGTCAATCTTGCCGTTTCCCTTCACGCACCTAACAATGAACTGCGTTCAAGCATCATGAAGATTAACCGTGCCTTTCCAATTGAAAAACTCTTTGCTGCTATTGAGTACTACATTGAGACAACCAACCGTCGTGTAACCTTTGAGTATATCATGCTCAATGAAGTAAATGACGGTGTAGAACAAGCCTTGGAATTGGCTGAATTGCTCAAGAACATCAAGAAATTGTCTTATGTAAACTTGATTCCTTATAACCCAGTTAGTGAGCATGACCAATATAGCCGTAGTCCTAAAGAGCGCGTCCTGGCCTTCTATGATACGCTTAAGAAAAAAGGTGTTAACTGTGTTGTTCGTCAAGAGCATGGTACTGATATTGATGCAGCTTGTGGACAATTGCGTTCTAATACAATGAAACGTGACCGCCAGAAAGCAGTCGCAGCAGTCAATCCTTAATGATGAAGAAAACTTATAATCATGTTTTGGTCTGGGGAGTTATTTTATATAGTATTTGTATCATCTACTTTTGCTTTACTCCTCAAGAACAATCTCCCGTGGGAGTGGAAACTCCAGGTATTCAGCATCTTGGACGCCTGGTTTTTCTTTTGACTCCTTTCAATTCTTTTTGGAAACTGGGCGAAGTGAGTGATGTAGGACAATTATCTTGGATTTTTTTACAAAATATCCTCAATGTCTTCTTGCTTTTTCCTTTGGTATTCCAACTCCTTTATCTCCTTCCAAACTTGCGGAAAACAAAAAAAGTGCTACTTTTTAGTTTTCTAGTGAGTCTTGGAATTGAGTGTACGCAGTTAGTCTTGGACTTTTTCTTTGATTTTAATCGCGTCTTTGAGATTGATGATTTGTGGACCAATACCTTAGGTGGCTATCTGGCTTGGTTCCTCTATAAACAATTACATAAAAACAAGATAAGGAATTAAAATGAGTATTTTAGAAGTTAAAAATCTGAGTCACGGTTTTGGTGACCGTGCAATTTTTGAAGATGTGTCCTTCCGTCTTCTCAAAGGAGAACATATCGGTCTGGTCGGTGCTAATGGTGAAGGGAAATCAACCTTTATGAGCATCGTGACTGGTAAGATGTTGCCAGATGAAGGGAAAGTTGAGTGGTCTAAATATGTGACGGCAGGTTACTTGGACCAACATTCTGTCTTGGAAGAAGGACAGTCGGTGCGTGATGTTCTCCGTACAGCCTTTGATGAGCTGTTCAAAGCAGAAGCTCGTATCAATGACCTTTATATGGAAATGGCTGAAGATGGAGCGGATGTTGATGCTCTCATGGAAGAAGTGGGAGAACTCCAAGACCGTCTGGAGAGTCGTGATTTTTATACCTTGGATGCCAAGATTGACGAAGTAGCGCGTGCCCTTGGTGTCATGGACTTTGGCATGGATACGGATGTAACCTCTTTGTCAGGTGGGCAAAGAACCAAGGTGCTTTTGGCAAAACTTCTCCTTGAAAAGCCTGATATCTTGCTTTTGGATGAGCCGACCAACTACTTGGATGCTGAGCATATTGATTGGCTCAAGCGCTATCTCCAAAACTATGAGAATGCCTTTGTTCTTATTTCACACGATATTCCATTCCTGAACGACGTGATTAATATTGTCTACCATGTGGAGAATCAACAGCTGACGCGTTATTCTGGTGACTACTACCAGTTCCAAGAAGTCTATGCCATGAAGAAATCTCAGCTAGAGGCAGCCTATGAACGTCAGCAAAAAGAAATTGCAGACCTCAAGGACTTCGTCGCGCGAAACAAAGCGCGTGTTGCAACACGAAACATGGCTATGTCCCGTCAGAAGAAATTGGATAAGATGGATATTATCGAACTGCAAAGTGAGAAACCAAAACCATCCTTTGATTTCAAACCAGCTCGTACGCCAGGGCGCTTTATCTTCCAAGCCAAGGATTTGCAAATTGGTTATGACCGACCTCTTACCAAGCCTTTAAATCTTACCTTTGAACGTAATCAAAAGGTTGCCATTATCGGAGCAAATGGTATCGGGAAAACGACTCTCTTGAAGAGTCTCTTGGGGATAATTCCACCAATCGCTGGGGAGGTGGAACGTGGTGACTACCTAGAACTTGGTTATTTTGAGCAAGAAGTAGAAGGTGGCAATCGTCAAACACCACTAGAGGCTGTTTGGAATGCCTTTCCAGCTCTCAACCAAGCAGAAGTTCGTGCAGCCCTTGCCCGTTGTGGTTTGACAACCAAGCATATCGAAAGTCAAATTCAGGTCTTGTCAGGTGGGGAACAAGCCAAGGTTCGTTTCTGTCTCTTGATGAATCGTGAAAACAACGTTTTAGTGCTGGACGAGCCGACCAACCATTTGGATGTGGATGCCAAGGATGAACTCAAACGCGCTCTGAAAGAATACAAAGGGTCTATCCTTATGGTCTGTCACGAACCAGACTTTTATGAAGGCTGGATGGACCAAATCTGGGATTTTAATAATCTAACTTAAAAATGAGGATAAAAGAAATACAGTACCGAATGTGGATACTGTATTTTTTGTCTTTAAGATTTAAAATCGTAGTCTTTCACCACTTCGATGCTATCGATTGTGATAGCAGTCGTTGGCTTGTCTTTTTCATCTTTTTCGGCTTTAGCAATTTTATCTACAACATCCATACCGTCAATCACTTGACCAAAGACTGGGTGTTTGCCATCTAGACTAGGGTTTCCCCCTTCTTTATAGGCCTCGATGATTTTCTTTGGATACTTGCTTGTAGGGAGTTTAGCGGAGGTATCTGTAGAGTTTTGGTTGATGAAGAATTGGCTACCATTGGTGTTTGGTTGACCAGTATTAGCCATAGAAAGAGCACCACGGATGTTATAGAGATAAGGAGTAATTTCGTTCTTGAAACCAGTTCCCTTGTCTTTTGTCTTATCCTTGTCATGCCAGATGGACTGACCACCTGTACCATCCCCTTTTGGATCTCCAGTTTGAACCATGAAGCCATCGATGACACGGTGGAAGGTAATGCCGTTATAGTAGCCTTCCTTGGCATGAGTGAGGAAGTTTTCAACCGCTAGAGGAGCGAGTTTAGGGAAGAGTTTGATACGGATATCTCCTTGACTTGTGTGGAGAATCACCTCGGCTTCATCTTCAGCAACTTCTTTAGATAGTTGTGGGAAATTGGCGTTTTCGTTTGTTAAAGCATCGTTTAACTCCTTGGTAGATTGGGCAGCTGCTTTGGAACTTTCTTCAGCAGCAAGACTGGAATCAACATAGTCATCACCACGCAGACTGCGTTGGATGATGCTACATCCAGCTAGGGCTACAGTGGATAGTAAAAGAAGGGTTGCTAGTTTTTTCATTCTGTTCCTCTCAAAAATTCATTTCTACCATTGTACCCTAAAAGGAAGTGGATTTCAAATGTTAGTGACAAGACAGTTTAAGAGGAAGTCAACCTGAAGGTCGCTTGTTTAGAGGTATCAATACCATAAGTGTACTCGAAGTATTTAGGAAACCAGGTCTTAAGAAAGCTCGTAAAGCATCACAATTATCAAAACGTTAATCAACACGCTTATATCAACGTTTACAGACATTTAAGAAATTTCTCTTGGATGTCTT
This sequence comes from Streptococcus mitis, assembly GCF_946190325.1. Taxonomy (GTDB): domain Bacteria; phylum Bacillota; class Bacilli; order Lactobacillales; family Streptococcaceae; genus Streptococcus; species Streptococcus mitis_CF. Next base: position 92,963 of record NZ_CAMHZR010000001.1, read on the forward strand.
TTTTTGTCTAGCTAAATTTTACAAATTGGGCAATTTAGGTTACTCAATAATATAAAAAAGGTAAAAATTTAAAGTTCGAATTTTAATTTTAAAAAAAGTAATTATTATTGAATATCTGTTCAAACATTTTTTCTTTTCTAAGGTTAATATAAGTATATATACTTTGAAAAAGGAAGTCAAACATCTTGCTCATAGATTTTTGCATTTTTAAAAAATACATTTTGTCATATAATAATGTGGAAAATTGACGGATTCCTTAAATAATCATATAATATGAATATGTAAACACTTACATACTATTCTACTTATACTTGATAAAATGCAAGTTCTTGAGGATCTATAAATATATAGACACTCTTCTATTTATAAAGTGAAATAAAGAATCACGGAGAAAGTTTATGGATATTAAAGAGACATTCAACCAGCTAGACAATACAAAATTTAATGATTTCAATAATCGCCTTGAAGGTTTTGAGAAACTTTTTAAAGACAAATATTATTTTACCCATCCCGAAGATTTTAGCTCAATCTTTAGCATTTTGGTAAAGTATGGAAAAAGTACAAGTAAATATATTTTATCGAAAGGAGAGATATATGAGTGAAATAGTTATTAATGCTCAGAATTTATCTAAAAATTTTTATAATTTTGATTCAAGACTCCCATTTATCAAGAGATTTTTGAAACGTAATCAAATAACGATTCGAGCTGTTCAAGATATTAGTTTTACGATTAAGAGAGGGAGTATAGTTGGCTTTATTGGGAGTAATGGAGCTGGTAAATCCACAACGATTAAAATGTTGACTGGGACTCTTTATCCTAGTTCCGGAAAATTAGAAGTGAATGGAGAAATTCCATTTAAAAGAAGTATAAATTTTAGAAAAAAAATTTCAATAGTAGTAGGAAATAAATTACAGTTATTTCAAGATGTTTCGGCTATGGATTATTTTCAATTGATTGGTACTTTATATGAGGTAGAACCGGCGATTTTACAAGAACGAATTCAGGAATTAAGCAATTTGTTGAATGTAAAAGATCAGCTTTACCAGCAGGTCCGGACCCTCTCTCTTGGACAAAAAATGAAAATGGAGTTTATCGCGGCATCTTTAACAAGTCCGGAAATATTATTTTTAGACGAGCCTACTATAGGGTTAGATATACAGTCTAAAAAAGATATCAGAACATTTTTAAAGAAAATGAATGAAGAATGTCATACTACTATTATTTTAACGAGTCATGATATGGATGATATTTCGTCTGTTTGTGACGAATTAATCGTCATTGACAAAGGAAAAATTATTTTGCAGGAGTCAATGGATGTTATTTTATCTAAATTTTCTGATTTTAAATATTTAAAGATAAAAATGACATTAGATTTGGTACCAGAGTTATGCTCTGTTAAAGGAGTAGTAGTCATTTCTCAAACAAAATCGGAATGTATACTAAAAATACCTAGAGATTTTGTCTTTGAGACATTAGAATCAATCAATAAGCTTGTAGATATAGAAGATTTTGAAATATCAAATCTTTCTTTAGAAGAAATTATTTTACAAAACTATTTTACAAAAAAGGAGCACAATTGAAAAAAGAAATGTCTATTATTCTGATATCATTTCGATCTATTTTGAACTATAAATCAAGTGTACTATTGTTAATGTTACAGGCAAGTATACAAATTATGATATCAGTATTTTTATGGACGTATATATATCAGAGTAACCAGATAAATATAGCAGGATATGATTTTACCTCAATGGTTCAATACTATTTGGGGACTATAATTTTTTCATATTTTGTTTTTTATCCAGTTGATTGGGAAATCAATGACGATGTTCATTCAGGAAATTTTTTTAGCATATTAATAAAACCTGTTACTTTTTATAAGTATTATTTTTGTAAAATGCTTGGAGATAGGCTTGCTCATTTATTATTTATCATCATTCCTGTCATTTTATTCTCCAGTGTTTATTACAAGAATGAGTTATTAACCATTGAAATTCTTATTTTAGGAAGTATTGCAATTATTCTATCTATGGTTCTATGGTTTTTAATATCATGTTGTGTAGGTATGCTTTCTTTTTGGTTAGAAAATATATTTTTTGTCCTTACTGTTAAAGAAATAGTAATTCAGTTTTTATCAGGAATATTATTGCCTTTAAGTTTTTTTTCAAATAATTTTCGTCTGTTTTTAGATGTATTACCTTTTAAATACTTAGTATATGAACCGCTTCAGATGTTTAGTAATGATACATATAAATTAATAGACTATTTGAGAATTATTTGTATTCAATTGATTTGGTGCATCATTTTTTATATTATATCAAGATTCATATTGAGAAAAGGAGTGGAGCACTTCTCAAATGTGGGAGGATAAAATGTTTAGAATAAAAGTAATTTTTAGGCTACTTCATTTTGGTTTTAAATCTGATATGAATTTTCATTTTGACTTCTTTTGTGGTCTATTTTCGTCGATACTGTGGATTGGTTTACCTATTGTATTTTTTAGATTGATTTTCTTAAACATAGACTCTTTTAATGGTTGGGACTATTATCAAATTTTATTTTTGGTAGGTTCCTACACTATTGTAGATGGAGTTATGATGGGATTGTTAATTAGAAGTATGGGAATTTTAGAATCAGATATTTTGAGTGGTAACTTGGATCAAATTTTATTGAGGCCGTTTGATACTCAGTTGTTCTATATTTTTAGATCATTTAATTTAGTTCAATTCGTGAATACTTTTTTTGGTCTTGCGATCATTTTTATAAGTTATGGAAATTTAAATGTACATTTAAATTCATTAAAAATATTATTTTATATCCTTTCTTTAATGTGTGGTTGTATTATATATTATTCAATTTGGTTTCTAATAACGATTAGTTCATTTTGGTTCCCAACTAAATTTTCAAAAGTAGATGTATTTTTGAATTATATTGGAATTTCTAAGTATCCATATAATATTTTTACAGGTATTAACAGATTGATCACTATGTTATTTGTTCCCAATTTATTAATTGCCAATCCTGCAGTATTAATATTTTTAGGGAAAGATACATTGAACCTATTTTTCTATCAAATAGTTTTTACAGTTTTTTTGATTATTATCAGTCGTACAATTTTTAGAAAAGGATTGAAAAAATATGAAAGTGCAGGAAGATAAACAATGTTGTTCAGTTATATGTTTGACTAAAGGAAGTGATTCGCTGTACTTTGTTTTGTGGTCATTGAAACATCAGATAATTATAAACTATAATTTAAAGAATAGTATTATTAACTTATAGGTGCTAAGAAAAAATTTAAAGAAATTCCCTCATTCAATCAAACTTATTCATATTTTTTAAAATAAGAAAATAGTTGGATTTTGATGATGGTTGATATAAAGCTAAACTGAAAGTACCTGAAATCCAACTGTGTCAAACCAGGTCATACGATCTGTGAGAAAAAGAACACATAACAAAAAGAGGAGCTTCACAATAAAGTTCCTCTTCTTTTATATATCCGAATCATTATTCTTATTTCAAAAAAGGTAGTGAAAAAGGTAGTGATTCGGTTGATTTATATTGCAATGTAGTGAAATTTAGAATTTCAAGAATCGCTTAAAATCAAGGTTTCTAACATCTATTGACGTGTAGTGAACCCCTATTTCACCTCTGTAAAAACCAAATAAGGTAAACTTTTGATATTCTGGTTCGATTTTATCTTATTTTTAATGAAAGTTTACCTTATTTAAATGAAAGTGATTGAACTTAATTGAAATTTGAATTTTTAGAAACTTATGAAAACGTTGATTTTAAAGCATTTTGAAATTGGATAAAATAAGTGGTGCCCCAACCAGGTCTTAAGAAAGCTCGTAAAGCATCACAATTAGTAAAGGTTAATTCGAAAGAATTACTATATTTTAAAAGAGCACATTTTCAAAGGATTTTTCTTTTGAATTCAATTCCTAATTAATCAATGAACTTAATACTAGGTCTCGAAAAGAATTATGCTTCCTCGTTCTGTCTGAGTTCAAAGAGGTCTTCTACTTTCAGATTAAAAACTTGAGCAATTTTAAGAGCCATTTCCAGCGAAGGGTTGTAACGGTTATTTTCCAAGTGCAGAATTGTCTCGCGTCGCATGCCGATGAGGTCGGCTAACTCCTGCTGGGTCATGCCTGTCGACTCACGAACAGATTTAAGATTAGTAATAATCTTGCTTTCTTTGGCCATGCTTATCCTCTCCGTTCCAAGATAAAGTAGACAACCGCAAAGATGAAAATCAAGGCAGCTATGCTAATAAAGACTTGGCCCATGTAAAGAGTGAGAGCCCCCATATACACAATGATAACTGATAGGATCATCAGTGCGCCTAGTATAAAAACAAACATCAAGCTAGCTGCCTTTGCTAAATTAGCGTAAAAGCGTTCGTCTGGAGTTTCCTTGACATTTTTTAAAGAGAAAAAAACAAATACAATCACTTCAATAACGAGGCCAATTCCCAAAATCCATTCTTTAATACCAGAACTTTCGCTAGGGGTCGCAACCCAAATTCCTACTGTATAAAAAATGCTTGCTGCAAACAAAAGTATCGTGTAAAGCTTAGCAGACAAGTCAAAAATAATCTTTTCCTTACCTTTCTGACTCTTATGTAGCCAGCTCGAAATAGCTACAATTTGACCTGACACTGAAATACCAGTAATAACTAACTTGGGTCCCCAACTAAGATTAGAACCAAATAAAACAGTAAAATCAATAAAGAGAGCTACGGCAATCATTGCAATGAGGCCACGCATTTTTTGACTTTTTTTCATGATAGACTCCTTTTTTGTGTTATAAATATATAACACTTAAATTTTATGTTATAAATATATCACATTTAAATTTAGAAAACAAGAATTTATGTGCCAAGGTGGCAATTATTTGAAAAAATTTTTTAATAAAAGCCCTTGATAGTCAAATAACTAAAGAATTCTTTGAAGCAATGCATCGGATTTGATTTGGATAGTTTCGTTAATAATATTTGATGATAAAGAATTTTTGGAAAATCTAGATACTGTATGAATCTCTACTTTTTTCTTAGACTGTTATAAAGTCTGTCAGAATAAGCGTTGTAGGTGTAGAAGTTAATTTTTACAGAACTAAATTATTCCCCTATTTAGAATCTATTAATTCATATTTTATAAATTAATTAGTAGATATCTTTCTTAAAATCCTTGATATTTCGTTTGAAAACGGGCTTGGTATTTAGGAGCCAAGCATTCAAATCTCGTTCAGTAGAGATGAAGGGCTTGACTTGATGGTCTTTATAAAATGTTTCTAAAATAGTATTCACGGCTAGCTTCTTTCAAACATTTATTTCCTATTCTAACAACTTTCTAAAAGCTTTAAAAATTTTATAGTCTGTCAAGTTTTTTTCTTGACACCTACCAGAAATCTGATATAATAGAACATGTGCTAAATAGCTCAGCTATTTCACCGAAATAAAAAATAAGAAAAGAGACTTTAAAAATGGCAGTTAAAATCCGTTTGACTCGTATGGGTTCTAAGAAAAAACCTTTCTACCGTATCAACGTAGCAGATTCACGTTCACCACGTGACGGACGTTTCATCGAAACAGTTGGAACTTACAACCCACTTGTTGCTGAAAACCAAGTAACTTTGAAAGAAGACCGCGTTCTTGCATGGTTGGCTGATGGAGCTCAACCTTCAGATACAGTACGTAACATCCTTTCAAAAGAAGGCGTATTGAAAAAATTCCACGATTCTAAATTCTCAAAATAAGTTTAAAGTAGGTTGACAGATGGATACGATTGAAAATCTCATTATTGCGATTGTGAAACCCTTGATTTCACAACCAGATGCCTTAACTATCAAGATTGAAGATACACCAGAATTTTTGGAATATCATTTGGATCTTGATCAAAGCGATGTGGGTCGTGTAATCGGTCGTAAGGGTCGCACTATTTCTGCGATAAGAACGATTGTCTACTCTGTCCCAACTGAAGACAAAAAAGTAAGAATCGTTATTGACGAAAAATAAGAAGGGCGGGACGGATGTCTCGCTTTTTTGCGAGGACAAGTGTAAAATTTCATCCATCAAGCAATAGCATAATCGTGACTTGGAAGGCTTTTTGAAGTGGAACATCTAAGACAATAAGAAATCATTTTTTTACTTAATAAAGAAGGTATTAGTAAATATAAGAAATAAAAAGCAAGGGAAATGGTGGATTATGCTATCAAAGTGAGGAATCTCCATGAGGCAGACAAGTGAGAACTTGTGAGATAAGAACGAGAAAAGAAGATTAGATTGGTTGAATCCTTTTTAGGAAATGCAGTAGATAAACGCTGATAGCAGGCATAAAATACTAATCCCTAGGAATAGCACCTAGAATTTTATTATGCTAAAATGGAAAGATAGTCTCAAAGAAGTCTAGTCAATCAATCTTGAGAATATCTATTTTTAAAAGGAGTAACAGTCTATGAACGAGAAAACAAAAGCTTACTTAGCGGCCTTATCCTTTTCAGCAATCATTGGTTTTTCTTTTTTATTTACTAAAATTACTTTAAGCTATACCAGTCCTCTTACGAACTTAGCGCATCGCTATACAATCGCAGCTTTAGTATTGGTCGCCCTTCATCAAACCAAACTTATCAAAGTGAGTTTAAGTAGAAAAGATATTCTTTCTATTCTTCCTATGAGTCTGTTCTATCCACTTCTCTTTTTCATTTTTCAATCCTTTGCTTTACAGTATATATCGTCTTCTGAAGCTGGAATTTTACAGGCTCTTGTCCCGATTTTTACGCTCCTTTTAGCATCGACCTTTCTCAAGGAAAAGACAAGCTTGCTTCAAAAGTTCTTTTTAATTTTATCCGTAGCAGGAGTAGTTTTCATCTTCCTTAGTAAAGGAGCTAACTTTGGTACTGAGACTGCTAGCTTTGGCTTTCTCTTGATGTTGGGATCTGTTCTCGCCAATGCAATAAACAATATCCTCAGCAAGTCCAAAGGAGGACGCCATCGGGCTATGGATATGACAGCTGTTGTGATATTTGTTGGCTTCGTCACCTTTAATACGCTGAGTCTGATCTCGCACTATCTAGATGGCAACATATTAGCCTACGTTGCACCGCTCGGACAGCTTCCTTATCTACTTTCCATCTTTTATTTGGGAATTTTAGCCTCTATTGTTACTAGTAGTCTCTCTATCTATGCTATTGTTCGACTTGGAGCATCAACCGTCAGTGTCTTTGGAAATCTTGGAACAGTTTTGACCATTCTAGCCGGAGCTCTTATCCTCCATGAACCAATTTATAGCTACCATGTAATCGGAGCAACTTTGATTATTGCTGGAATTTTAGGCATGAATCTGATGAGAAAAAAGTAAAGATTGCTGAGCAGTCTTTTTCTTAATCTAAATGATACAGAAAATTCAAAATTTTTAATGGACTTAAGTTTAGAAAACGATGATTTTAATATAGCATGATAAAATAGATAAAAAGAATGACACTAGGATAAAGAGGAGAGAGTGTAATAATGAAGCAAAATGATATAGCTGAAGCTATTGCTTTTTATAACAGAAAACCTGAGACTTTGGTACGTCACATTATACCAGTCTTAGATTGTGACTTGGTTGTTTATCATCGTCCTGGAAACGCAAGTAAAGGCCACATTATTTTTTATCATGGAGCTTGTGGCCGTAGTCAGATGTGGGCCCACCAGTATGATGCCTTTGAAGGATTTGACCTCTACTTTGTCAATGTTAGAGGACAGGGTGAATCACCTATGAAAGTTGGTTTACCTGACTTGGAAGACGCTGTTCAAGATGTAGATGCTATTTTGTCTTATTTCCAGCTAGATAAGGTGATATTGGTCGGACATTCTTGGGGAGGAAATCCACTTCAAGAGTACACCTATCGTCATCCAGATCGAGTTCTTGCCTTGGTCATGGTAGATAGTTGGGGACAGCATCGATACCTATCAGATAAAGAGAGAAATCGCATAAAATATAGTTCCCTTATGTATAAAGCGATTCCTTGGAAGGTGATTGCAGATAAGAACTCAAAAATGTGTAGTGATAACCCTATCACAAGAGAATTGATTAAGACGGCCATTATAGAAACTGGGAGAGATGTTTTTTTGAACCTTGGACTCACAGGTTTTTTGGCTGTCCATGAGATAGAAGGTTACCATGGCAATCCTCCTATGCTATTAGTAAGAGGTGAAAATGATTTTCCCAAACACCTAAAAATGATTTATGATGGTATCATTGCCTTAAATCCCAATGCGCGTCAAGTAACGATTTCAGATAGCAAACACCAGCCTATGAATGACCATCCTGAAGAGTTTAATCAGCTTATTGGTGAATTTTTTGAAGATGTAGTAGGCCCGTAAGACAAGATCTATCCAACTTGAGAAAATCCATAGAACGTGATAAAATAAGGGATAAGGATTTTTAATAATTCATTATATAGAACGAGTGGATTTCTTTATGAAGAGGATTGAAGTATCTACAGAAATTGGTAGTCTCTCTGTTACTTATCAAAAGCAAAAGAAAATGCTAGTTTTTTTAAGTGGCGCAGGTTTGCTACCAAGTTATGAAAATTTTTCACTTATACTTGAAAAACTTCCTCCTACAATTGGTTATTTGACAATTGATTTTCCAAACACAGGTAGGAGTCCGATTCATGACCAAGCTGGAAAAAATCTAGATAATCTTGCTGATGCGGTTTATGAAGTACTTGAAGAATTGGCGATTTCTGAATATATACTTTGTGCACATAGTTTGAGTGGAATTTTAGCTTGCAAGTTGCTCAAGAAACCAATTAAGTGTCAGGCTTTAGTAGCAATTGAACCGACAACTAAAAAAGTCATGTTTGCTGATTTTTCAGAAAATCCTTATCCAGAAATGGAAGAGCAGATGATGCTGATTGAGGAGTGTGGTCCTGAACTTTATTTTAAGAGCTTAACTCAAGCCACATTTAGCCCTGAAATCAATAAAGAAATCTGGGAAATAATGCAAGAAAAAGGTTCAGAGTTGCAAAATCAAGATTCAGAATTTCAGATATCTGGAGAGATTACTGAGGAAGATTTTGAGAATTTGTCGATAGAATCTCATGTCCCTGTATTTATTTTTTGTCAGGCTTATAGAGAAAAAGAGTACAGAGAATCAGAATATTGGACTTCCAATACTAAACTCATTTTAGGAGGGAATCACCATTATTTACAATGGTCAGAATCAGAAAAAATTGTGACTATTATTCGAGAATTGTCAGAATAAGATGGAAATAAATAGACTACAGGAGACAAGATGAACTACTTTAATGTTGGGAAAATCGTCAATACGCAGGGGTTACAGGGTGAGATGCGAGTCTTGTCTGTGACGGATTTTGCAGAAGAACGGTTTAAAAAAGGGGCTGAGCTGGCCTTGTTTGATGAAAAAGATCAGTTTGTTCAAACAGTGACCATTGCTAGCCACCGTAAACAGAAGAACTTTGACATTATTAAATTCAAAGATATGTACCATATCAATGCTATTGAAAAGTATAAGGGATACAGTCTAAAGGTTGCTGAGGAAGATTTGAATGATTTAGACGACGGTGAATTCTATTATCACGAGATTATTGGTTTGGAAGTCTATGAGGGTGATAATTTGATTGGAACTATCAAGGAAATCCTACAACCAGGTGCTAACGATGTCTGGGTGGTCAAGCGAAAAGGCAAACGTGACTTGCTCTTGCCTTATATCCCACCAGTGGTTCTCAATGTTGATATTCCAAATAACCGCGTCGATGTGGAAATCTTAGAAGGGTTAGACGATGAAGATTGATATTTTAACCCTCTTTCCAGAGATGTTTTCTCCGCTTGAGCACTCAATCGTCGGAAAGGCTCGAGAAAAGGGGCTCTTGGATATCCAGTATCATAATTTTCGAGAATACGCTGAAAAGGCCCGCCATGTCGACGATGAGCCTTACGGAGGCGGTCAGGGGATGTTGCTCCGAGCCCAACCCATTTTCGATGCCTTTGATGCTATTGAAAAGAAAAATCCGCGCGTCATTCTCCTCGATCCAGCTGGAAAGAAGTTTGATCAGGCTTATGCTGAGGATTTAGCTCAAGAGGAAGAGCTAATCTTTATCTGTGGACACTATGAGGGTTATGATGAGAGGATCAAGACACTAGTGACGGATGAGATTTCTCTAGGAGATTATGTCTTGACTGGTGGGGAATTGGCGGCTATGACCATGATTGATGCAACGGTACGCCTGATTCCAGAAGTGATTGGCAAGGAGTCTAGCCACCAAGATGATAGTTTTTCTTCAGGCCTTCTCGAATATCCTCAGTACACACGCCCCTATGATTATCGAGGCATGGTTGTGCCAGACGTGCTCATGAGCGGGCACCATGAAAAAATTCGTCAGTGGCGCCTGTATGAGAGTTTAAAGAAAACCTATGAGCGCAGACCGGATTTGTTAGAACATTATCAACTGACAGCAGAAGAAGAAAAAATGCTGTCAGAAATTAAAGAAAACAAAGAATAAAGGAGAAAGCTATGCAAGTAATCAAACGTGATGGAGAAATTGCTGAATTTAATCCAGATAAGATTTACCAAGCTATCTTAAAGGCGGCCCAAACTGTCTATGTATTGACAGATGATTTGCGTCAAAACCTTGCACAAGTCACTAAGAAAGTGGTTTTGGATTTGGAAGAAGCCAAGGTGGAACGTGCTACCATCAGCATGATTCAGTCTTTGGTTGAACATCGTTTACTGGGAGCAGGTTACATTACTATCGCAGAACACTACATTTCCTATCGTCTACAACGTGACTTGGAAAGAAGTGGTTATGGCGATCATATCGCGGTTCATTTACATTTTGAACAAATTCGCTAAGAAAAAAGAGTGGGATGAAGCAACTACATCTCACTCTTTCTTAAATCTATTTTTTTGAGCTGTTTGGACGGTTGAAGGGACAAATCGCAGGCGTTGAATATCGCTTATGCGGATAATACGGGTCACATTTTTGGCAAAATTTTTCACGATAATTTGCTGACGTTGATGATCGTATTTGATGATGTCACCTGTAAAGCTTGTCTCAGACAAGATAAGGTGGACAGCGGTTTGTTTCTGGATAGCCTCTTCAATAGTGGCTGTAAGGGAGTTGCTTTCAGTCTGGTCAGGTTCTTCATGTCCATTTAAAAAGTCATGTATTTTATCTAGAACTTGCTGGAATTTATATCTCATAGTGGCCTCCCTTCTTTTATATCAATATTATATAAAATTTTCCTAAAATCTACAAGATTTTACGAATAATCAAATGAAAGCTAAAAAAGGAGAAGAAAATGGCAGAATTTACATTTGAAATCGAAGAGCATTTGTTGACTCTTTCTGAAAACGAAAAAGGTTGGACCAAGGAAATCAACCGTGTGAGCTTTAATGGTGCTCCTGCAAAGTTTGATATTCGTGCTTGGAGTCCAGACCATACTAAAATGGGCAAGGGAATTACTCTCTCAAATGAAGAATTTCAAACAATGGTGGATGCCTTTAAAGGCAACTAAGTTTTCAAAATGAAAGAAAAGGATACTGAGTCATGACAACTCGATATCCTTTTTTAGTTAGCAAAGTAAGCCTGATTTTTAAGGCGTTGAAGTAGCGGACGGCTAATAAAACTAATAGCAATAATTTTACCAAGATCTGGAATGATAAAGGGAAGAACTCCCACAACAAGAGCTTTTTCAAATGCCATTCCAGCTAGGAAATGCAAGCTGAGAATCCCTCCGACAAAGACAAGGGCATCACCCAAGAGGTTTGCAAGAAAAATGGTCACAATCCCACTCTTGCTGTTAGTTAGGGAAGAAGTAAGTCCAGAGTAAACGAGATAAAACCAAAGATAGCCTGCAGTAGGGCCAACTAAAGCCTGAAAACCAGCTCCACCTCCTGCAAAGACAGGAAGACCGATAGCACCTAGAAGAAGATAGAGACCAACAGAAAGTACAGCCTCTCTCGGTCTAAAGACAGTAGCAATCAAGCCGATTGCAAAGTTTTGCAGAGTGAAGGGGACGGGTCCAATTGGGAGACTGATTTGTGCCAATACAGCAATGAGAGCAGCCCCAATAGCAGGGATAGCATAGACGTGAGCTTTTTTCAAAATAGTTAACCTCGTTTCTGATGTATAGTAACTATTATACTCGCAGAAGAATGATTGTCAACCAATTTTTAAAGATAAGGTAACAAAAGCTGTAACGGCCGATTTTGCTTACTGGTTAAGCTGGGTAATTGTTTTGTTGATTCGAAAGCATCAAAAAAGAAGCAGACACATTTGTACTGACCCCAAAAAGTTAGACAATTAATTTAAGCAAAGGATTTAGTTCTGTATTGTACAGGGCTAAGTCCTTTTAGTTTTACCTTAATTCGTTTGTTGTTGTAGTAATCAATATAGTCTACAATAGCTTGTTCCAAGTGTTCAAGTGACTGAAACGTATTCTCATAACCATAAAACATTTCAGACTTAAGAATGCCAAAGAAAGATTCCATCATACCGTTATCTGGACTATTTCCCTTACGTGACATAGATGGTTGGATTCCCTTATTCTTTAAAAAATGATGATAAAAATCGTGTTGGTATTGCCATCCTTGATCACTATGGAGAATTGTATTTTCGTAATGGTTCTCTGTAAAGGCTTGTTCTAGCATAGCTTTCATTTGTACTAAGTTCGGCGAAGTAGAAAGATTGTAGGAGATAATTTCGCTGTTAAAGCCATCTAAAACTGGTGATAAATAAAGCTTTTGGCTGCTTGCTGGAATGGCAAATTCTGTCACATCTGTGTAGCACTTTTGCATTGGTTTGGTTGCTTCAAATTGACGTTGAATAAGATTATCTGCTTTCTTGCCAACCTCTCCTTGGTATGAAGAATACTTCCGTTTACGGCGAATTCGAGCCGTTAAACCAAGTACTTTCATCAGACGCTGCACCTTCTTATGGTTCACTACGAAGCCACGATTTCGTAATTCTAGAGTCATGCGACGATAGCCGTAATTTCCTTTGTGCTCAGTATAAATTGACTGAATTTCAGCTTTAATATCATAATCTTTATCGCTTTGATCCAGCTGTTTTAAGTGGTAATAATAAGTTGAACGGGCAAGCTTAATAATCTTTAGAAGGATATCTAAAGAAAACTCTGTTACAAGTCCTTGAACAATTTCCGTTTTTCTTCTTGCTTCTTTTCGTCCCTCAATCGGAGTTCTCTCAACTTTTTTAGAATGGCATTCTCCGCTCTCAAGTACTCATTTTCTGCTTGAAGACGTTCTAATTCTGTCATATCTTCAAATCTCTTCTTTGGCTTACGTCCCATTTTAGGTGGTCTCCCTCTTGTTTTCTCAACAATAGTATACCCGTTTTTCTTGTATTGTGCCAGCCAATTCGAAAGTAATCCACTACTTGGAAGAGCATAATCCATAGACGCCCTAATTTGTGAATGCCCCTCAAGAAGAACTTTATCAATGATCTCTTGTTTTAGTTCAGGAGAATAGTAACAATTCTTTCCTTTTTTGACGATTTCTATTCCATAACGATCAATCAATTTAATCATGTACCTAAGATTAGAATTGTTTATCCCAAATTTATTTGAAAGCTTCTCTAAGCTATATCCTTGTTTTCTAAGTTCATAGATCTGAACTTTATCATCATAACTCAATTTCATAATAAAACACCCCAAAAGTTAGATTTTTTCTGTCTAACTTTTGGGGTGCAGTACAATTTGTATCAGCTTCTTTTGTTTTGATTAACGCATAGTTACAAATTCTTCAGATGCAGTTGGGTGAATCGCCACAGTTGCATCAAAGTCAGCCTTGGTTGCTCCCATTTTGATAGCAACAGCAAATCCTTGAATCATTTCATCAACACCGTAGCCAATTCCATGAAGTCCGACAACTTTTTCTTCTGAACCAGCTGTGATCAATTTGAAACGTGTTTCTTGACGGTTGCAAGTGCAAGCAGAGTACATAGAAGTAAAGCTTGATTTGTAAACCTTGATTTTGTCTTGGCCGTATTCTTTAATAGCTTGCTCTTCTGTCAAGCCAACAGTTCCGATAGCAGGGTGTGAAAAGACAACGGTTGGAATAGTTGAGTAGTCCATTTTAGCAGTTGTTTTGCCGTTAAAGAGACGTTCAGACAAAGTACGACCAGCCTTGATAGCAACTGGAGTCAGTTCTTTTTCGCCCGTTACATCACCTAGAGCGTAGATTCCCTCAACAACAGTATTTTGGTATTCATCCACTTGGATAAAGCCACGTTCGTTCAGAGTTACTCCAGCTTTTTCAAGTTGCAAGCCTTCAACGTTTGGACGGCGACCAGTAGCCCAGATAACTTGGCTAGCTGTGTGACTAGTTCCGTCTTCAAAATGAATGGTAATGCCTTCAGCAGTTTTTTCTAACTTAGCAGGGACTTTGTGAGTATGAAGTGGCAAGTTTGTTCTTTCCATTTCCTTAACCAAACCTTCAACTATGTAAGAATCAAAACCTCGTAAAGGACGATCGCGGCGAACAAAGAGGTCTGTCTTGACACCAAAAGTGTGGAGCACGCCAGCCAATTCAACGGCGATATAACCCGCGCCTAGAATAGCAACTGACTCTGGCAATTCTTCCCAAGCAAATACATCATCAGAAGAGCCACCTAGCTCAGCACCAGGAATATTTGGAATACTTGGATGGGCACCAGTAGCAATCACGATATGTTTAGCACGAATCAGTTCACCATTTACGCTGACAGTATGAGAATCTACAAATTCAGCATGACCTTCAATCAAGTCTACACCGTTGCGTTTAAAACTGCCATCATAAGAAGAACGAGCGCGATCGATGTAGGCTTCACGATTGCGACGTAGGGTTGCAAAGTCAAAGTTAAGATCAGTAGTCTTAAAGCCGTAGTCTTCTCCAAATTGATGGAAAGTCTCAGCGATTTGTGCCCCGTACCACATGATTTTTTTAGGAACACAACCGACGTTGACGCAGGTCCCACCTAATTTCTTTTCCTCAATAACGGCCGCTTTAGCTCCGTGTTCACCAGCACGGTTCATGGTAGCAATTCCTCCGCTACCTCCACCGATAGCAATGATATCGTATTCTCTCATTTAAAACTCCTTTGTACTCTTTTAAATAGTAGAGTGTCATTTTTTGATAGTCATATTCTATCTTTTTTTTGAATTGATTGCAAAAATCTGCTACGTTCAAAAAAAATTAAAGAAAAGGCTTGCAAAAAATAAAAATAAAGTGTATTATATATCTAGTACAATAACTAAACAAAAAAATTCCGAACAATAATTAAATCCTGAAATGTCATTATTTCGTTCTGAAATGTTATTGTTTATATTTGGTAATTTTTATATAATATTGTTAAGAACTTTAAATCAAAAAGGAGTTTCATTATGAAAAAGAATCGTAAAGCTAAAAAGTGGCAATTGTATGCAGCAATCGGTGCTACGAGTGTAGTTGTATTGGGTGCTGGGGGCATTTTGCTCTTTAGACAACCTTCTCAGACTGATGTAAAAGATGAGCCTACTCATCTTGTTGTTGCCAAGGAAGGAAGCGTGGCATCCTCTGTTCTATTATCAGGGACAGTAACAGCAAAAAATGAACAGTATGTTTATTTTGATGCTAGTAAGGGAGATTTAGATGAAATCCTTGTTTCTGTGGGTGATAAAGTCAGCGAAGGGCAGGCTTTAGTCAAGTACAGTAGTTCAGAAGCCCAGGCGGCCTATGATTCAGCCAGTCGAGCAGTAGCTAAGGCAGATCGTCATATCAACGAACTCAACCAAGCACGAAATGAAGCTGCTTCAGCTCCCCAGTTACCAGTACCAGCAGGAGGCGAAGGTGTAGCAGCCCAAACTCCAGCTCCAGTCTCAGGAAATTCAGTGTCATCTATTGATGCACAATTAGGTGATGCTCGTGATGCTCGTGCAGATGCAGCAGCGCAATTAAGCAAGGCTCAAAGTCAGTTGGATGCAATGACGGTTCTCAGTACCCTAGAAGGAACTGTGGTCGAAGTCAACCGTAATGTTTCTAAATCTCCAAGTGGAGCTAGCCAGGTGGTAGTTCATGTCGTTAGCAATGAAAACTTGCAAGTTAAGGGGGAACTATCTGAATATAACCTTGCCAACCTCTCTGTAGGACAAGAAGTAACCTTTACTTCTAAAGTTTACCAAGATAAGAGCTGGACTGGTAAGATTAGCTATATCTCTGATTACCCTAAAAACAATGGTGAAGCAGCAAGTGCAGCTACTGCCGCAGCAGCTGGTAATTCTGGTTCTAAATATCCATATACCATCGATGTTACAAGTGAAATCGGTGATTTGAAACAAGGATTCTCAGTAAGTGTTGAGGTCAAGAATAAGAGTAAAGCCATTTTGGTTCCTCTAACAAGTGTTGTGACTGAAAATGATAAGAACTATGTCTGGGTGCTTGACGAGCAGAAAAAGGCCAAGAAAGTGGAAGTTGGTTTGGGCAATGCTGATGCAGACAACCAAGAAATCACTTCAGGTCTGACAAATGGAGTCAAGGTCATCAGTAACCCAACGTCTTCTCTAGAAGAAGGAAAAGAGGTGAAGGCTGATGAAGCAACTAATTAGTCTAAAAAATATCTGCAGAAGCTACCGTAATGGTGACCAAGAACTGCAGGTTCTCAAAAATATCAATTTAGAAGTGAATGAGGGTGAATTTGTTGCCATCATGGGACCATCTGGTTCTGGTAAATCTACTCTCATGAATACCATTGGCATGTTGGATACACCAAGTAGTGGAGAGTATTATCTTGAAGGTCAAGAAGTGGCTGGATTGGGTGAAAAACAACTAGCCAAGGTTCGCAATCAACAAATCGGATTTGTCTTTCAGCAGTTCTTTCTTCTATCGAAACTCAATGCTCTGCAAAACGTAGAATTGCCCTTGATTTATGCGGGAGTTTCAGCTTCAAAACGTCGGAAGTTAGCTGAGGAATATCTAGATAAGGTTGAATTGACTGAGCGTAGTCACCATTTGCCTTCAGAATTATCTGGTGGTCAAAAGCAACGTGTGGCTATTGCGCGTGCCTTGGTAAACAATCCTTCTATTATTCTTGCTGACGAACCGACAGGAGCCTTGGATACTAAAACAGGTAACCAAATCATGCAATTATTAGTTGAACTGAATAATGAAGGAAAAACCATTATCATGGTAACGCATGAGCCTGAAATCGCAGCTTATGCTAAACGCCAGATTGTTATTCGAGATGGAGTTATTTCATCTGACAGTGCTCGGTTAGAAAAGGAGGAAAACTAAGATGCAGAATCTGAAATTTGCCTTTTCATCTATCATGGCCCACAAGATGCGCTCTTTTCTCACTATGATAGGGATTATTATTGGTGTTTCATCAGTTGTTGTGATTATGGCTTTGGGGGATTCCATGTCTCGTCAGGTTAATAAAAACATGACCAAGTCACAGAAGAATATCCATGTCTTTTTCTCACCTATTAAAAGTAAAGACGGTTCTTTTACCCAAAAACAATCAGCATTGACAGTTTCTGGGAAAGAAGAGGATGTTCCTGTGGAACCACCAAAACCACAAGAATCCTGGGTCAAGGAGGCTGCTAAAGTTAAAGGTGTAGATAGTTACTATGTAACCAACTCGACCAATACCACCCTGTCTTATAAAGACAAAAAAGTGGAACGCGCTAGCTTGACAGGTGGAAATATTACTTACATGAAGGCTGTTGAAAATGAAATTGTTGCAGGCCGCAGTTTCATAGCTCAGGATTATAAAGATGTGGCCAGTGTCATTTTGCTAGACCAAGAACTTGCTAATAGCCTGTTTGGATCTGCTCAAGAAGCTGTTAACCAGGTTATAGATGTTGGTGGCTTTAGCTATCGTGTCATTGGTGTCTATACCAGCGATGAGGCCAAGACTGCCAAGACTTTTGGTATTGGTGGACTTCCAATTACGACTAATATTTCTCTTGCCAATAACTTCAATATGGATGAAATTTCTGATATTGTCTTCCGTGTCAATGATACCAGTTTGACACCGACGGTGGGACCAGAATTAGCTAGAAAATTGACCGAGATTGCTGGTCTTCAGCAAGGGGAGTATCAGGTGGCAGATGCGACTGCAGCCTTCCAAGAAGTACAACAACTGTTCGGCTTTATAACTACGATTATTAGTGCCATTGCGGGAATTTCCCTCTTTGTTGGTGGGACTGGTGTTATGAACATCATGCTGGTTTCGGTGACGGAGCGTACGCGTGAGATTGGTCTCCGTAAGGCTTTGGGAGCAACGCGTGCTAATATTTTAATCCAGTTCTTGATTGAATCTATGATTTTGACCTTGCTAGGTGGAGTCATTGGTTTAACCATTGCGACAGGCTTAACCGCTATAGCTGGTTTACTCTTGCAAGGATTGATTGCAGGTATAGAAGTAGGAGTATCAATTCCAGTTGCCCTATTTAGTCTTGCAGTTTCGGCTAGTGTGGGTATGATTTTTGGTGTCTTGCCAGCCAACAAGGCATCGAAACTTGATCCAATTGAAGCTCTTCGTTATGAATAAGATCAACAAGATGGACACTCGTCTATCTTGTTTTTGTATGGATTTCCCTATCGAAAATTATTAAAAATGTGATATAATGAAGTGTTAGAAAAACAGGTTTCATTTGCCTGGAAAGGAAAAATTATGTCTGAAAAGAATTTTTATATTACAACGCCGATTTACTATCCATCTGGTAAACTTCATATCGGATCTGCCTACACAACCATCGCCTGTGATGTCCTAGCACGTTACAAACGCCTGATGGGCTACGATGTCTTTTATCTGACAGGTCTTGATGAGCATGGTCAGAAAATCCAACAAAAAGCGGAAGAAGCTGGCATCACACCTCAAGCCTATGTTGACGGGATGGCAGTTGGAGTCAAAGAACTCTGGCAATTACTAGATATTTCATACGATAAATTTATCCGTACAACGGATGACTACCATGAAAAAGTTGTCGCACAAGTCTTTGAACGCTTGCTTGCTAAAGATGATATTTACTTGGGTGAATACTCTGGTTGGTATTCAGTTTCAGATGAGGAATTCTTTACAGAAAGCCAGCTTGCAGAAGTTTTCCGTGACGAAGCTGGAAATGTAACTGGTGGTATTGCTCCATCAGGTCACGAGGTTGAATGGGTATCTGAAGAATCGTACTTCCTTCGCCTCAGCAAATACCAAGATCGTTTGGTCGAATTTTTCAAAGCTCATCCTGAATTTATCACTCCAGATGGTCGTCTGAATGAAATGCTTCGCAACTTCATTGAGCCTGGTTTAGAGGATTTGGCAGTTTCTCGTACAACCTTTACATGGGGTGTGCCAGTGCCATCTAATCCAAAACACGTTGTCTACGTTTGGATTGATGCCCTTCTTAACTATGCGACAGCTCTTGGATACGGTCAAGATGAACATGGCAACTTTGACAAGTTCTGGAATGGAACAGTCTTCCATATGGTAGGAAAAGATATCCTTCGCTTCCACTCGATTTACTGGCCAATCCTTCTTATGATGTTGGATATCAAATTGCCAGATCGTTTGATTGCTCACGGTTGGTTTGTCATGAAAGACGGCAAAATGTCTAAGTCTAAAGGGAATGTCGTTTACCCTGAAATGTTGGTAGAGCGTTATGGACTAGATCCACTTCGTTACTACCTCATGCGTAGCCTTCCAGTTGGTTCAGACGGAACCTTTACTCCTGAAGACTACGTTGGCCGTATCAACTACGAATTGGCCAATGATCTAGGAAACCTCCTCAATCGTACGGTTTCTATGATTAACAAGTACTTTGATGGACAAATTCCAACCTATGTAGAGGGTGTAACAGAGTTTGACCATGCTCTTGCTGAGGTTGCAGAACAATCAATCGCTGACTACCACACCTACATGGAAGCAGTTGACTACCCACGTGCACTTGAAGCAGTCTGGACCCTTATCTCTCGTACCAACAAATACATCGATGAGACAGCTCCATGGGTCTTGGCAAAGGATGAAGCACTCCGCGATCAATTGGCAAGTGTCATGAGTCACTTGGCAGCTAGCCTTCGTGTCGTAGCTCACTTGATTGAACCATTTATGATGGAAACCAGTCGTGCAGTCTTGAATCAACTTGGCTTGGAAGAAGTAGCGAGCCTTGAAAACTTGAGCTTGGCTGATTTTCCTGCAGGTGTGACTGTAGTTGCTAAGGGAACACCAATCTTCCCACGTCTCGATATGGAAGAAGAAATCGCCTATATCAAGGAACAAATGGAAGGCAACAAGCCAGCTGTCGAAAAAGAATGGAATCCAGACGAAGTTGAACTCAAACTAAACAAGGAAGAAATCAAGTTTGAAGACTTTGACAAGGTTGAAATCCGTGTCGCAGAAGTCAAAGAAGTGTCTAAAGTAGAAGGTTCAGATAAGTTGCTTCAATTCCGCTTGGATGCTGGCGATGGTGAAGATCGTCAAATCCTCTCAGGAATTGCAAAATACTATCCAAACGAACAAGAATTGGTCGGCAAGAAAGTTCAAATCGTTGCCAATCTCAAACCACGTAAAATGATGAAGAAATATGTTAGCCAAGGGATGATCCTATCAGCTGAACATGATGGAAAATTAACTCTTCTCACAGTTGATCCAGCTGTACCAAACGGAAGTGTGATTGGGTAAAAGTAAAAGATCAACGTTATGTACATTTGCCAGAACGAAGACAAAGTCCTTAGACTACAAATTTCTAAGGGCTTTTCTTTGTTGACTAAACTGAGATTTTCATTGATGGGATTCGTATTAAGGTCGCAGACAATAACCACAAATATACTCACTAAGTTCTAGACAAGTAAGCTGGGTTCATGAGTGGCAACTGGAAGTTGACATTGGCTTGGATCTGAAAAAACACGGGGAAAAAGTCGCTTGCCCCTCAAAAGAAAGCGAAAATCGAAAAAAATTCTACGTTGAAAAGTCATGTGGAAGTTGCTTTTAGAACTTACCATTATTTTTCTATCTTTATTAGAGTGACTTCTAATGTAGAAGTATAATAGATTTTTTGGTATAATAAAAGTTATGGAAATCGAAAAAACCAATCGTATGAATGCGCTCTTTGAATTTTATGCGGCGCTTTTGACAGACAAGCAAATGAATTATATCGAGCTCTACTACGCTGATGATTACAGCCTAGCTGAGATTGCCGAGGAGTTTGGTGTCAGTCGTCAGGCTGTCTATGATAATATCAAGCGGACAGAAAAGATTCTGGAAGATTATGAGATGAAATTGCACATGTACTCGGACTACATTGTCCGCAGTCAGATTTTTGATCAGATTTTGGAGCGGTATCCCAAGGATGACTTTCTGCAGGAGCAGATAGAAATTTTAACAAGCATTGATAATAGAGAATAAGAGGAAGAAAAATGGCATTTGAAAGTTTAACAGAACGTTTACAGAACGTCTTTAAAAATCTACGTAAAAAAGGAAAAATCTCTGAGGCTGATGTTCAAGAGGCAACCAAAGAGATTCGCTTGGCCTTGCTTGAGGCCGATGTTGCTTTGCCCGTTGTAAAGGACTTTATCAAGAAAGTTCGTGAGCGTGCAGTCGGACATGAAGTCATTGATACCCTTAATCCTGCGCAACAGATTATTAAAATCGTTGATGAGGAACTGACTGCTGTTTTAGGTTCTGATACGGCAGAGATTATCAAGTCTCCTAAGATTCCGACGATTATCATGATGGTCGGTTTGCAGGGGGCTGGTAAAACAACCTTTGCAGGTAAATTGGCCAACAAACTCAAGAAAGAAGAAAATGCCCGTCCTTTGATGATTGCGGCGGATATCTATCGTCCAGCAGCCATTGACCAGCTCAAAACTCTTGGGCAACAGATTGATGTGCCTGTTTTTGCTCTTGGGACAGAGGTTCCAGCTGTTGAGATTGTTCGTCAAGGTTTGGAACAAGCCCAAGCTAATCATAATGATTATGTCTTGATTGATACGGCAGGTCGTTTGCAGATTGATGAGCTTTTGATGAATGAACTTCGTGACGTGAAAGCCTTGGCTCAACCAAATGAAATCTTGCTTGTCGTTGATGCCATGATTGGTCAGGAAGCGGCCAATGTTGCGCGTGAGTTTAATGCTCAGTTGGAAGTCACTGGGGTCATCCTTACCAAGATTGATGGGGATACTCGTGGTGGTGCGGCTCTATCGGTTCGTCACATCACTGGAAAACCAATCAAGTTCACTGGTACAGGTGAAAAAATTACAGATATCGAAACCTTCCACCCAGACCGTATGTCTAGCCGTATCCTTGGTATGGGGGATATGCTCACTTTGATTGAGAAAGCTTCTCAGGAATACGATGAGCAAAAAGCCCTTGAAATGGCTGAGAAGATGCGTGAAAACACCTTTGATTTCAATGATTTCATTGATCAGTTGGATCAGGTGCAAAATATGGGGCCGATGGAAGACTTGCTCAAGATGATTCCAGGTATGGCTAACAATCCAGCCCTTCAAAACATGAAGGTAGATGAGCGTCAGATTGCTCGCAAACGTGCTATTGTGTCTTCAATGACACCTGAAGAACGTGAAAATCCAGATTTGTTAAATCCGAGCCGTCGCCGTCGTATCGCTGCAGGTTCTGGGAATACCTTTGTCGAAGTTAATAAATTCATCAAAGACTTTAACCAAGCTAAACAGCTTATGCAGGGTGTTATGTCTGGGGATATGAACAAGATGATGAAGCAGATGGGAATCAATCCAAACAATCTTCCTAAAAATATGCCAAATATGGGAGGAATGGATATGTCTGCCCTTGAAGGAATGATGGGACAAGGTGGTATGCCTGACTTATCAACTCTCGGAGGAGCAGGGATGCCAGATATGAGTCAAATGTTTGGAGGTGGATTAAAAGGTAAAATCGGTGAATTTGCCATGAAACAGTCTATGAAACGCATGGCTAATAAAATGAAGAAAGCGAAGAAGAAACGTAAGTAAGACAAAAGATTGATGCCAGTCTCATTTGATGAGAAAATGAAGTAAATATTTCTATGAAAAACTGTATAGAATCAAGGTTTTTGAACACTTGATTCTATGCTTTTTTGTTATGTAACTATCAGTCATATAACAAAATAACTAGCCTTTCTAGACTAGTTATTCTCAAGATAAAATTCAAAACGTTCGCCTACATACTGACTTTTTACGTATTCAAAAGCTGTCCCATCTTCTAGGTAGGAAACTTGAGTCAGTCCAAGAATAGCATGTCCTTTTTCAACTTCCAAATAGTGGGCAATTTTTTCTTTAGCGAGACGAGCATAGATAGTCTGCTGTGATTTGCCAATACGGTAGCCATGTTTTTGCAAGGTCTGGAAGAAATGACTAGTGATTTCTTCTTTTTTAAAGTCCTTAATGAATTTTTCAGGAATAGAAGCAACTTCATAAACTAGAGGAACTTGGTCGGCATAGCGGACCCGTTCCATTCGGATAATATTCTCCGTTGGAGAAATTCCTAGCTTGGCAACTTCCTGCTCATTGGGAATGGTTTTTCTGTAGGAAATGAGCTGGCTAGAGGGTACTTTACCTTGGGACTTAACAATTTCAGTAAAACTTGTTGTTCCTCGCATCTTTTCTTGTACCCGAGTACTAGAAACAAAGGTGCCACTTCCTACGCGGCGCTCTAAGACGCCTTCTTCGACTAATAGAGATACGGCTTGGCGGAGGGTCATGCGACTGACCGCAAACTGCTCTGCTAAGTCTCGTTCACTAGGAAGTCTCTCACCAATTGCCCAACGGTGTTCGTCAATATCCTTTTTAATCTGATCATGGATTTTCATATAAGCGGGTAGCATATTTTTCACTTCATTTCTATCTTTTCTCTATTGTACCCCAATAAACTAGAAAAAGTCAAACTTCGCCTTGTTTAGTTGGTAATTCGCCCTTATTTGTGATAGAATATTGAAAAAAGATATTTCTTTTGAGAAAGGAAAAAGATGAGCAACATTTCAACTGATTTGCAAGATGTAGAAAAAATCATCGTATTGGACTATGGTAGCCAATACAACCAGCTGATTTCACGCCGTATCCGTGAAATTGGCGTTTTTTCAGAACTAAAGAGCCATAAAATTTCAGCTGCTGAAGTTCGTGAAATCAATCCTGTAGGAATTATCCTATCAGGTGGTCCAAACTCTGTATACGAAGATGGTTCATTTGATATTGACCCAGAAATCTTCGAACTCGGAATTCCTATTTTGGGAATCTGTTATGGTATGCAGTTATTGACCCATAAACTTGGAGGAAAAGTTGTCCCTGCAGGTGATGCTGGAAATCGTGAATACGGTCAATCAACTCTTACTCACACACCATCAGCTCTTTTTGAATCAACACCAGACGAGCAGACTGTTTTGATGAGCCATGGTGATGCGGTTACTGAGATTCCTGCTGACTTTGTTCGTACTGGAACATCAGCTGACTGCCCTTATGCAGCCATTGAAAACCCTGATAAACATATTTACGGTATCCAATTCCACCCAGAAGTTCGCCATTCTGTATACGGAAATGATATCCTTCGTAACTTTGCTCTTAACATCTGTAAGGCTAAAGGCGACTGGTCAATGGATAACTTCATTGATATGCAGATCCAAAAAATCCGTGAAACCGTCGGTGATAAACGTGTCCTTCTTGGCCTTTCAGGTGGGGTTGACTCATCTGTCGTTGGAGTTCTTCTCCAAAAAGCGATTGGCGATCAATTGATCTGTATCTTCGTGGATCACGGTCTTCTTCGTAAAGGAGAAGCGGACCAAGTTATGGACATGCTTGGTGGTAAGTTTGGTTTGAATATCGTCAAAGCAGACGCTGCTAAACGTTTCCTTGATAAACTTGCTGGCGTTTCTGACCCTGAACAAAAACGTAAAATCATCGGTAACGAGTTTGTCTATGTCTTTGATGATGAAGCAAGCAAGCTCAAAGATGTGAAATTCCTTGCTCAAGGTACTTTATATACAGATGTTATCGAGTCTGGTACGGATACAGCTCAAACTATCAAGTCACACCACAACGTGGGTGGTCTTCCAGAAGACATGCAATTTGAATTGATTGAACCACTCAACACTCTCTATAAAGACGAAGTTCGTGCCCTTGGTACAGAGCTTGGTATGCCAGACCATATCGTATGGCGCCAACCATTCCCAGGACCAGGACTTGCTATCCGTGTCATGGGTGAAATCACTGAAGAGAAACTAGAAACCGTTCGTGAGTCAGACGCTATTCTTCGTGAGGAAATTGCTAAAGCAGGTCTTGACCGCGATATCTGGCAATACTTCACTGTTAATACAGGCGTTCGTTCAGTTGGTGTTATGGGTGACGGTCGTACATATGACTACACGATTGCAATCCGTGCTATCACCTCTATCGATGGTATGACAGCTGACTTTGCCAAAATTCCTTGGGATGTCCTTCAAAAGATTTCTGTACGTATCGTAAACGAAGTGGATCACGTTAACCGTATCGTCTACGATATTACAAGTAAACCACCTGCAACCGTTGAGTGGGAGTAGTCATCTAAGGACTAATTTATGTAGTTTAAAGAGCCAGTATCTTTGGATACTGGTTTTTTACTTTATCTGGATTTTTGACCACTTGTTAAAATTGGTTTATATTCGATAGTTTAACAATTACTATACAAAGCTTAAAATATTAGAATTGTCAAAACAATCTGTCTAGGCTTGATTTTATCGCTTATTTACTATAAAATGAGAAGGAAAAACGTCAAACTTTTATATTGCAAATAGGAGAAATCATGACAAAAACATTAAAACGTCCTGAGGTTTTATCGCCTGCAGGGACTTTAGAAAAGCTCAAAGTGGCTGTTCAGTATGGGGCAGATGCTGTCTTTATCGGTGGTCAGGCCTATGGTCTTCGTAGCCGTGCAGGTAACTTTACCTTTGAACAGATGGAAGAAGGTGTCCAGTTTGCTGCCAAGTATGGTGCTAAGGTTTATGTGGCTGCCAACATGGTTATGCACGAAGGAAATGAAGCTGGTGCTGGTGAGTGGTTCCGTAAACTGCGTGATATCGGGATTGCAGCAGTTATCGTATCTGACCCAGCTTTGATTATGATTGCAGCGACTGAAGCACCAGGTCTTGAAATCCACCTTTCCACTCAAGCAAGTGCCACTAACTATGAAACCCTTGAGTTCTGGAAAGAACTGGGCTTAACACGTGTCGTTTTGGCGCGTGAGGTTTCAATGGAAGAATTGGCAGAAATTCGCAAACGTACAGATGTTGAGATTGAAGCCTTTGTTCATGGAGCCATGTGTATTTCTTACTCTGGTCGTTGTACTCTTTCAAACCACATGAGTATGCGTGATGCTAACCGTGGTGGTTGCTCTCAGTCTTGTCGTTGGAAGTACGACCTTTACGATATGCCATTTGGGAAGGAACGTAAGAGTCTTAAAGGTGAAATTCCTGAAGAATTTTCAATGTCAGCCGTTGATATGTCCATGATTGACCATATCCCAGATATGATTGAAAACGGTGTGGACAGTCTCAAGATTGAAGGACGTATGAAGTCTATTCACTACGTATCAACAGTAACAAACTGCTACAAGGCAGCTGTTGATGCTTATCTAGAAAGTCCAGAGAAGTTTGAAGCTATCAAGCAGGACTTGATTGATGAAATGTGGAAGGTTGCCCAACGTGAATTAGCAACAGGTTTCTACTATGGTACACCATCTGAAAATGAGCAGTTGTTTGGTGCTCGTCGTAAAATTCCTGAGTATAAGTTTGTCGCTGAAGTGGTTTCTTACGATGATGCGACACAAACAGCAACCATTCGCCAACGGAACGTCATTAACGAAGGGGACCAAGTTGAGTTTTATGGCCCAGGTTTCCGTCATTTTGAGACTTATATCGAAGATTTGCATGATGCTAAAGGAAATAAGATCGATCGCGCTCCAAATCCAATGGAACTATTGACTATCAAGGTTCCACAACCTGTTCAAGCTGGAGATATGGTTCGAGCTCTCAAAGAAGGTCTCATCAATCTTTATAAGGAAGATGGAACCAGCGTCACAGTTCGTGCTTAATAAATATGTAGGGGACGAAAGCTTTCTAGTTGCTTTCCCTTTAATCCTATTTACTAAAAGAACATTAGGTTAAAAAAATATATTAATTTCCATCCGAGATTTCATCTCGGATTTTTTCATTATTTTTCAGAAAGACCTAGATAATAGACGGATTTATTACAAGTTTTTTCCAAAATTTTCTATATAATAGACTTAAAAATAGTAAAATTGTAAATAATTTTCATTAAACGCTTTCAATGTTAGTAAAAAGTTGACAAATCCAATTTTTAGGACTAAACTAAGTAAGTAAATTTTAATTAAAAGGAGAATTCGTCATGAATTTAACATTTTTCGGTCTATGTCTTGCCTGTATGGGTGTATCTCTTGGTGAAGGTTTGTTGATGAACGGTTTGTTGAAATCAGTTGCTCGCCAACCAGATATCATCTCAGAACTACGTAGTTTGATGATCCTAGGGGTTGCCTTTATTGAAGGTACTTTCTTCGTTACTCTTGTCTTTTCATTTATCATCAAATAAAAGAAGTATAAATTGAAAAAGGGAGGATTTTAGATGGAAGAAAGTATTAATCCAACCATCAATATTGGTCCTGTTACCTTTAATTTAACCATAGTAGTTTTGACTTTGTTGACTGTAGCACTTATTTTTGGCTTTATTTATTGGGCAACTCGAAATATGACTTTGAGACCCACAGGAAAACAAAATGTATTAGAGTATTTATTTGATTTTGTTGTTGGATTTACAAAATCAAACCTTGGTCCAATGATAAAGGATTATTCTCTCTTTTATTTCTGTTTATTCCTATTTATGGCCATTGCAAATAATATTGGCTTAATGGCTAGAATTCAGACTACAGATGGTGTAAATCTTTGGACCTCACCAACAGCAAATTTGTCATTTGACTTGGTCTTGTCTTTTACAATTATCTTAATGACACACGTAGAAGGAATTCGTCGTCGTGGAATCAAAAAGTATTTAAAAGCATTTGTAACACCAGGTTTTATGACACCAATGAATCTTTTGGAAGAAGTTACCAATCTCCTTTCACTTGCATTGCGGGTCTTTGGTAATATCTTTGCAGGGGAAGTGATGGCAAGTATGTTAGTCCTACTTTCTCATCAGGCCTTCTATTGGTATCCTATTGCTTTTGGAACAAATCTAATCTGGACTGCATTTTCTGTTTTTATTTCTTGTGTACAAGCATATGTATTTACATTGTTATCTTCAATGTACCTAGGAAATAAAATTAATGATGAAGAATAGAAAGGAGTAGTTTATGAATGTAACAGTAGGTGAATTACTTGGTGATTTTATACTAATCGCTGGTTCCTTTATTCTCTTGCTAGTCTTGGTTAAGAAATACGCTTGGTCAAATTTGACTAGTATTTTCGAACAAAGAGCAGAAAAAATTGCAGCAGATATTGACGGAGCTGAACAAGCACGTCAAAAAGCAGAAGTATTGGCTCAAAAACGCGAAGATGAATTGGCTGGTAGCCGTAAAGAAGCTAAGACAATCATTGAGAATGCGAAAGAAACAGCTGAGAAAAGCAAAGCTAGTATTTTAGCAGATGCTAAGCTAGAAGCAGGACGCTTGAAAGAAAAAGCGAACCAAGAAATTGCTCAAAATAAAGCTGAAGCTTTACAAAGCGTTAAGGGTGAGGTAGCAGATTTGACAATCAGCTTGGCTGGTAAAATCATCTCACAAAACCTTGACGGTCATGCCCATAAAGAACTCATTGATCAGTATATCGATCAGTTAGGAGAAGCTTAATGGACAAGAAAACAGTAAAGGTAATTGAAAAATACAGCATGCCTTTTGTCCAATTGGTTATAGAAAAAGGAGAAGAAGACCGTATCTTTTCAGACTTAGCTCAAATCAAGCAAGTTGCTGAAGAAACAGCCTTACCTTCTTTTTTAAAAAAAGTGGCAGTAGACGAGTCTGACAAGGAAAAAACAATTGCGTTCTTCCAAGATTCAGTGTCACCTTTATTGCAAAACTTTATCCAGGTTCTTATCTACAATCACAGAGCAAATCTTTTTTATGATATTCTTATAGATTGCTTGAACCGACTTGAAAAAGAAACAAATCGATTTGAAGTGACGATTACTTCAGCTCATCCTTTAACTGATGAACAGAAGAGTCGCTTGCTCCCTTTGATTGAGAAAAAAATGTCTCTTAAAGTAAGGAGTGTAAAAGAACAAATCGATGAAAGTCTTATTGGTGGTTTTGTCATTTTTGCCAATCACAAGACAATTGATGTGAGTATTAAACAACAACTTAAAGTTGTTAAAGAAAATTTGAAATAGAAAGTGGTGTTCTTTTGGCAATTAACGCACAAGAAATCAGCGCTTTAATTAAGCAACAAATTGAAAATTTCAAACCCAATTTTGATGTGACTGAAACAGGTGTTGTAACCTATATCGGGGACGGTATCGCGCGTGCTCACGGCCTTGAAAATGCCATGAGTGGAGAGTTGTTGATTTTTGAAAACGGCTCTTATGGGATGGCTCAAAACTTGGAGTCAACAGACGTTGGTATTATCATCCTAGGTGACTTTACAGATATCCGTGAAGGCGATACAATCCGCCGTACAGGGAAAATCATGGAAGTCCCAGTAGGTGAAAGTCTGATTGGTCGTGTTGTGGATCCGCTTGGTCGTCCAGTTGACGGTCTTGGAGAAATCCACACTGATAAAACTCGTCCAGTAGAAGCGCCAGCTCCTGGTGTTATGCAACGTAAGTCTGTATCAGAACCATTGCAAACTGGTTTGAAAGCT
The DNA here is from genome assembly GCF_946190325.1 of Streptococcus mitis. GTDB lineage: Bacteria > Bacillota > Bacilli > Lactobacillales > Streptococcaceae > Streptococcus > Streptococcus mitis_CF. The sequence continues at coordinate 122,782 of NZ_CAMHZR010000001.1, forward strand.
ATTGACGCCCTTGTACCGATTGGTCGTGGTCAACGTGAGTTGATTATCGGTGACCGTCAGACAGGGAAAACAACCATTGCAATTGATACAATCTTGAACCAAAAAGGTCAAGATATGATCTGTATCTATGTTGCGATTGGACAAAAAGAATCAACAGTTCGTACGCAAGTAGAAACACTACGTCAGTACGGTGCCTTGGACTACACAATCGTTGTGACTGCCTCTGCTTCACAACCATCTCCATTGCTTTTCCTAGCTCCTTATGCTGGGGTTGCCATGGCGGAAGAATTTATGTACCAAGGTAAGCATGTTTTGATCGTTTATGATGATTTATCAAAACAAGCGGTAGCTTATCGTGAACTCTCTCTCTTGCTTCGTCGTCCTCCAGGTCGTGAAGCTTTCCCAGGGGATGTTTTCTACCTTCACAGCCGTTTGCTTGAGCGCTCAGCTAAAGTTTCTGATGAACTTGGTGGTGGATCTATTACAGCCCTACCGTTTATCGAGACACAAGCAGGAGATATCTCTGCCTATATCGCAACCAACGTGATTTCAATCACTGATGGACAAATCTTCCTTGGTGATGGTCTCTTCAATGCAGGTATTCGTCCAGCCATCGATGCGGGTTCATCTGTATCACGTGTAGGTGGTTCTGCACAAATCAAAGCCATGAAAAAGGTTGCTGGTACACTTCGTATCGACCTTGCTTCATACCGTGAGTTGGAAGCCTTCACTAAGTTTGGTTCTGACTTGGATGCGGCAACACAGGCTAAGTTGAACCGTGGACGTCGTACAGTTGAGGTCTTGAAACAACCTGTTCATAAACCATTACCTGTTGAGAAACAAGTAACCATTCTCTATGCTTTGACACATGGTTTCTTGGATACTGTTCCAGTAGATGATATTGTTCGTTTCGAGGAAGAGTTCCATGCTTTCTTTGATGCTCAACATCCAGAGATTTTAGAAACCATTCGTGATACAAAAGACTTGCCAGAAGAAGCAGTCTTGGATGCTGCGATTACAGAGTTTCTCAATCAAACCAGCTTCCAATAAGAATAGAGGTGTCAGATGGCAGTATCTCTAAATGATATTAAAACAAAAATCGCCTCAACAAAAAATACGAGTCAAATCACTAATGCCATGCAGATGGTATCAGCTGCTAAGCTAGGTCGTTCTGAAGAAGCTGCTCGCAACTTCCAAGTTTATGCTCAGAAAGTTCGTAAACTTTTGACGGATATTCTTCATGGGAATGGAGCTGGTAGTTCATCGAATCCGATGTTGATTAGCCGTCCAGTTAAGAAGACAGGCTATATCGTCATTACTTCAGACCGAGGTTTGGTTGGAGGTTATAATTCCTCTATTCTGAAAGCCGTTATGGAGTTGAAGGAGGAATACCATCCAGACGGTAAAGGTTTTGAAATGATCTGTATTGGTGGAATGGGAGCTGATTTCTTTAAGGCTCGTGGTATTCAACCACTTTATGAACTACGTGGCTTGGCAGATCAACCAAGCTTTGATGAAGTTCGTAAGATTATTTCAAAAACTGTTGAAATGTACCAAAATGAACTTTTTGATGAACTCTATGTCTGCTATAACCACCATGTCAATACGCTAACCAGTCAAATGCGTGTGGAACAAATGCTTCCAATTGTTGACTTGGATCCAAATGAAGCAGATGACAGTTACAGCTTGACCTTTGAATTGGAAACTAGCCGAGAAGAAATTTTGGAGCAGTTGTTGCCTCAGTTTGCAGAAAGTATGATTTATGGTGCTATTATCGACGCTAAGACAGCTGAAAATGCTGCGGGTATGACAGCCATGCAAACAGCGACAGATAATGCTAAGAAAGTCATTAATGATTTGACAATTCAGTATAACCGTGCCAGACAGGCGGCGATTACACAAGAAATTACAGAAATCGTAGCAGGAGCTAGTGCCTTAGAATAGGCTCTAGTCCAGCTCGTATGAAAATGAACTTAGGACCTAGTTAAACTAGGAACCGACAGTATCTTATATAGAATAGGAGAAGGAGATGAGTTCAGGTAAAATTGCTCAGGTTATCGGTCCCGTTGTAGACGTCTTGTTTGCAGCGGGGGAAAAACTTCCTGAGATTAACAATGCACTTGTCGTCTACAAAAATGACGAAAGAAAAACAAAAATCGTCCTTGAAGTAGCCTTGGAGTTGGGAGATGGTATGGTCCGTACTATCGCCATGGAATCAACAGATGGGTTGACTCGTGGAATGGAAGTATTGGACACAGGTCGTCCAATCTCTGTACCAGTAGGTAAAGAAACTTTGGGACGTGTCTTCAATGTTTTGGGAGATACCATTGACTTGGAAGCTCCTTTTACAGAAGATGCAGAGCGTCAGCCAATTCATAAAAAAGCTCCAACTTTTGATGAGTTGTCTACCTCTTCTGAAATCCTTGAAACAGGGATTAAGGTTATCGACCTTCTTGCCCCTTATCTAAAAGGTGGTAAAGTTGGACTTTTCGGTGGTGCCGGAGTTGGTAAAACTGTCTTGATTCAAGAATTGATTCACAACATTGCCCAAGAACACGGTGGTATTTCAGTATTTACTGGTGTTGGGGAACGTACTCGTGAGGGGAACGACCTTTACTGGGAAATGAAAGAATCAGGTGTTATCGAGAAAACCGCCATGGTATTTGGTCAGATGAATGAGCCACCAGGAGCACGTATGCGTGTTGCCCTTACTGGTTTGACAATCGCTGAATACTTCCGTGATGTGGAAGGCCAAGACGTGCTTCTCTTTATTGATAATATCTTCCGTTTCACTCAAGCTGGTTCAGAAGTATCCGCCCTTTTGGGTCGTATGCCATCAGCCGTTGGTTACCAACCAACACTTGCTACAGAAATGGGTCAATTGCAAGAGCGTATCACATCAACCAAGAAGGGTTCTGTAACCTCTATCCAGGCTATCTATGTGCCAGCGGATGACTATACTGACCCAGCGCCAGCAACAGCCTTCGCTCACTTGGATTCTACAACAAACTTGGAACGTAAGTTGGTACAATTGGGTATCTACCCAGCCGTGGATCCACTTGCTTCAAGCTCACGTGCCTTGGCACCTGAAATCGTTGGAGAAGAGCACTACGCAGTTGCTGCAGAAGTAAAACGTGTTCTTCAACGTTACCATGAATTGCAAGATATCATTGCTATCCTTGGTATGGATGAGCTTTCTGATGAAGAAAAGACCTTGGTTGCTCGTGCCCGTCGTATCCAGTTCTTCTTGTCACAAAACTTCAATGTTGCGGAACAATTTACTGGTCAGCCAGGTTCTTATGTTCCAGTTGCTGAAACTGTACGTGGCTTTAAGGAAATCCTTGATGGTAAACATGACCACTTGCCAGAAGATGCCTTCCGTGGTGTAGGTTCTATCGAAGATGTGATTGCAAAAGCTGAAAAAATGGGATTTTAAGAGGTGATCTATGGCTCAGTTAACTGTCCAGATCGTGACACCAGATGGTCTCGTCTATGATCACCATGCCAGCTATGTATCGGTTCGAACTCTGGATGGTGAGATGGGGATCTTGCCACGACATGAAAATATGATTGCGGTTTTAGCAGTTGATGAAGTAAAGGTGAAACGTATTGATGATGAAGATCACGTGAACTGGATTGCAGTAAACGGAGGCGTTATTGAAATTGCCAATGATATCATCACAATCGTTGCTGATTCTGCAGAACGTGCTCGTGATATCGATGTTAGTCGTGCAGAACGTGCCAAACTTCGAGCAGAGCGTGAAATTGAAGAAGCACAAGACAAACACTTGATTGACCAAGAACGTCGTGCTAAGATTGCTTTGCAACGTGCCATTAACCGTATTAATGTCGGAAAAAGACTATAAGAAAAATGAACTTGAATTATCAAGTTCATTTTTTATGTATTCTTAAGGGGCAAAACTGATGCAAAATTAGAATCTTCTAGTGATATAAAAGATAATTAAAAGATAGCATAGTTCAATTTGCGTAGCAGAAATCATACAAATAAAATTGATTATAGTAAAATAGAATTAGAATTATTAAGAAAGTTGGTTCGTTATTGGAAACGATAGTATTTTCAATCTCTGTTTTTTTAGCAGGGATCTTGTCCTTCTTTTCCCCTTGCATTTTCCCTCTGTTACCTGTCTATACTGGTATCTTATTGGATGATCAGGATAGTGCAAAAAGTTTTTCATTATTTGGGAAAAAAGTTGCCTGGTCAGGTTTGATTCGAACACTTTGCTTTATTGCAGGTATCTCTCTCATTTTCTTTATCTTAGGATTTGGTGCTGGTTACTTTGGTAATATTCTCTATGCAAATTGGTTTCGCTATACCATGGGAACAATTATCATCATTTTAGGCCTACACCAGATGGAAATTTTTCATTTTAAGAAATTAGAGATTCAAAAAAGCTTTACCTTCAAGCAATCAGCAGCCAATCGTTATTGGTCAGCCTTTTTGCTTGGTATTACCTTTAGCTTTGGTTGGACGCCTTGTATTGGTCCAGTTTTAAGTTCTGTTTTAGCACTTGCGGCTTCTGGAGGCAATGGCGCTTGGCAAGGAGCTATCTATACCTTGATTTACACTCTTGGAATGGCCATTCCTTTCTTGGTCTTGGCTCTAGCTTCAGGCGTAGTGATGCCTTATTTTAGTAAACTCAAGCGTCATATGATGCTACTGAAGAAAATTGGTGGTTTCCTCATTATTTTAATGGGAATTTTGTTACTATTAGGACAAGTAAATGTTCTAGCTGGAATTTTTGAATAAAGGAGAAAAAGATGAAAAAAGTAATGTTTGCTGGCTTAAGCCTCTTGTCACTAGTTGTATTGATGGCCTGTGGTGAGGAAGAAAGTAAAAAGACTCAAGCACCAGAACAATCTCCAAAACAACAGCAACAAACGCCTGTACAACAAATTGCTGTTGGAAAAGAGGCTCCAGACTTTACCTTGCAATCAATGGATGGCAAAGAAGTCAAGTTATCGGATTATAAGGGGAAAAAGGTTTATTTGAAGTTTTGGGCTTCATGGTGTGGTCCATGTAAGAAAAGTATGCCAGAGTTGATGGAATTAGCTGCGAAACCAGATCGTGATTTTGAAATTCTTAGTGTCATTGCACCAGGAATTCAAGGTGAAAAAACTGTCGAGCAATTTCCACAATGGTTCCAAGATCAAGGATATAAAGATATCCCAGTACTTTATGACACAAAAGGAACCACCTTCCAAGCTTATCAAATTCGAAGCATTCCTACAGAATACCTGATTGATAGTCAAGGAAAGATTGGAAAGATTCAATTTGGTGTCATCAGCAACGAGGATGCAGAAGCAGCCTTTAAAGAAATGAACTAGAATCAAGATTTTAAAATAGTATTTATACAATCAAACCCCTAGATTTTAGATAGTATTAATCTAAGATTTAGGGGATTTTTGCTATCAATAAATTAAGTTTAAAAAAAGAAGGGAGTACTGTATTATACAGATTCCCTTTCTTTTTCTTTAAACATAATATTTATTTTTTAGCTTTAAGAAGTTTATTATATCATAGCTTCTCGTTGATAAAGCGGATAAACTGATTCCACCAAACTTTTAAAAAGAAGGCTTTTTCAACTTTCTTTTCTGCTACCATTTCAAAACTAGGCCGTTCTGTGGTAATGTAACCTTGACCAACCAAGTCTGAGTCTTCATAAGTCAAATGTCCGACCACTGTTCCGGCTTCAAGTGGTGCTGGAATTGCCTTAGCATCAGGTGTGAATTGAATAGATTGGGAAGATTGACCTCCAACACGTTCAATTAGAGAAATATCATCTTTGGCAACAGCAGTGACTGTATCTTCTTTTCCATCCTGTACAGGGGCTTTGCTATCTTGATAGGCATCGCCTTTCTGAACGATTTTACGAAGTGTGAATGTAGAAGAGATATAATCCATTAGTGAGGATGTAGCTGTGAAGCGAGCGTAAGGATTATTGTCTTGATGATCTGCATTCAAAACAACTGTGATAACCCTCATTCCTTTTTCGAAAGTAGTACCAACAAAAGATTCTCCAGCTTTGTCTGTTGTTCCTGTCTTAAGTCCGTCAAAACCACCTCGATAAGCAGGCATGCCTTCTAACATATAGTTGGTAGAAGTGATTGTCATTCCCGCAAAAGTAGAGGAAGGTTTTTTCGTGATTTCTAAGACTTGTGGGTATTTTTTGATGAGGTTGCGAGCAACGATAGCGACATCATAAGCACTGAGCTTATTTTCCTCATCTTTTTTAGAGCCTGGGTAAATGTTATCACCTAGACTCTCATTGTTAAGACCCGTCGTATTGACAACAGTGGCATCCTGAATTCCCCATTCCAAGAGTTTTGCGCGCATCATATCGACGAAATCTTTTTCTGAGCCAGCAATTTTCTCAGCTAGGGCAATAGCCGCACTGTTAGCACTAGATACTAGGGTTGCTTCAAGTAGTTGTTCGACGGTGTAATTACGAGCCTCCATAGGAACGTTACTCGCTTCAGAATTTGTCGTTAATTTGTAAGGATAATCAGAAATATCTACCGGAGTTGATAGTGTAATACTGCCATTTTCCAAGGCTTCATAGACAAGATAAACAGTAATTAACTTTGTGATTGAAGCAATTTCAACTGGCTGGGTTGCATCTTTCTCATAGAGAATTTTACCAGTATTCGCCTCAACGGCAATTGCATGTTTAGCAGCAATATTAAAATCTTGAGCATCAACAGTAGATGCTGCCCCAATAACGGAAAGGCTTAGGAGAGTTAAAATTATTTTTTTCATAGTAAGTTTATTCTATCATAAAGAAAAAAATATTCCCAGTTTCATGATATAAGAAAGAAGCTTTTTTGAAAGTGTGGTAAAATAGATGAATGGAGGTACTTCATGTTTCGTAAGAATAAATTATTTTTTTGGACCAGTGAGATTTTACTATTAACCATCATCTTTTATTTATGGAGACAGATGGGTGGGATTATAACGCCTTTTGTAAGTGTCGCAAACACTATAATGATTCCCTTTCTTTTAGGTGGTTTTTTATATTATTTGACCAATCCTATTGTAAATTTTTTACAAAAGTATTTCAAAATTAACCGTATCATTGGTATTCTACTAACCTTGTGCGCCTTGGTTTGTGGGCTAGTTATTGGGGTCGTCTATCTCTTACCGATTTTGATTAATCAGCTGACAAGTTTGATTGCTACAAGTCAGACAATCTACAGTCGTCTGCAAGATTTGATTATCGATTTATCCACTTATCCAGCCTTTCAAAATTTAGATATTCAAGCGACTATTCAACAGTTAAATCTCTCTTATGTAGATATTCTACAGAATATCCTAAATAGTGTAACGAATAGTGTTGGAAGTGTCTTATCTGCGCTCTTTAGTACTGTTTTGATTATTATCATGACACCTGTATTTTTAATTTATTTTTTGTTAGATGGCCACAAATTCTTGCCGATGCTTGAGCGTACTGTTTTAAAGCGAGATAAGTTGCATATTACAGGTCTTTTAAAAAATTTGAATACTACAATTGCTCGATATATTAGTGGAGTTGCTATTGATGCGATTATTATTGGTTGTTTGGCCTTTATCGGATATAGCGTGATTGGTTTGAAATACGCTTTGGTCTTTGCCATCTTTTCAGGATTGGCCAATCTCATTCCTTATGTTGGACCAAGTATTGGTTTGATTCCGATGATTATCGCCAATGTCTTTACTGATCCTCATAGAATGCTGATTGCAGTTGTTTATATGTTGATTATTCAACAAGTAGATGGGAACATCCTTTACCCTCGAATCGTTGGTGGAGTGATGAAGGTTCATCCAATTACGATTTTAGTATTACTTTTGTTATCAAGTAATATCTATGGTGTCATTGGCATGATTGTCGCAGTACCAACCTATTCTATCTTAAAAGAAATTTCTAAGTTTTTATCACGTTTGTATGAAAATCATAAAATAATGAAAGAACGAGAAAGAGAATTAGCTAAGTAAAAATCAGGAAATTCCTGATTTTTCTTTTTCATTAAAGAAGTGATGGGAGTAGAAATACCGTTTAGATTAGTAGATTAAGAATAATTCACAAAAACTTTGTAAAACACTTGCAATTTAGCTGAAATTTGATAAAATAGTAAGGAAAGTTAGACTGTATTGCCTACTGTCTATCTATAAAATATATTTTATTGGAGGCTTTTACTCAAATGGCAAAAGAAAAATACGATCGTAGTAAACCACACGTTAACATTGGTACTATCGGACACGTTGACCACGGTAAAACTACCCTAACTGCAGCTATCACAACTGTTTTGGCACGTCGCTTGCCTTCATCAGTTAACCAACCTAAAGACTATGCGTCTATCGATGCTGCTCCAGAAGAACGCGAACGCGGTATCACAATCAACACTGCGCACGTTGAGTACGAAACTGAAAAACGTCACTACGCTCACATCGACGCTCCAGGACACGCGGACTACGTTAAAAACATGATCACTGGTGCCGCTCAAATGGACGGAGCTATCCTTGTAGTAGCTTCAACTGACGGACCAATGCCACAAACTCGTGAGCACATCCTTCTTTCACGTCAGGTTGGTGTTAAACACCTTATCGTCTTCATGAACAAAGTTGACTTGGTTGACGACGAAGAATTGCTTGAATTGGTTGAAATGGAAATCCGTGACCTATTGTCAGAATACGACTTCCCAGGTGACGATCTTCCAGTTATCCAAGGTTCAGCTCTTAAAGCCCTTGAAGGTGACACTAAATACGAAGACATCGTTATGGAATTGATGAACACAGTTGATGAGTACATCCCAGAACCAGAACGTGACACTGACAAACCATTGCTTCTTCCAGTCGAAGACGTATTCTCAATCACTGGACGTGGTACAGTTGCTTCAGGACGTATCGACCGTGGTATCGTTAAAGTCAACGACGAAATCGAAATCGTTGGTATCAAAGAAGAAACTCAAAAAGCAGTCGTTACTGGTGTTGAAATGTTCCGTAAACAACTTGATGAAGGTCTTGCCGGAGATAACGTAGGTGTCCTTCTTCGTGGTGTTCAACGTGATGAAATCGAACGTGGACAAGTTATCGCTAAACCAGGTTCAATCAACCCACACACTAAATTCAAAGGTGAAGTCTACATCCTTACTAAAGAAGAAGGTGGACGTCACACTCCATTCTTCAACAACTACCGTCCACAATTCTACTTCCGTACTACTGACGTTACAGGTTCAATCGAACTTCCAGCAGGTACTGAAATGGTAATGCCTGGTGATAACGTGACAATCGACGTTGAGTTGATCCACCCAATCGCCGTAGAACAAGGTACTACATTCTCTATCCGTGAGGGTGGACGTACTGTTGGTTCAGGTATGGTTACAGAAATCGAAGCTTAATTCGATTTAGTTCCCAGAAGAACAATTATTTAAGTCAGACACTAAAAGAATCTTGCTTTGCAAGGTTCTTTTTCATTATGTCACTATTAGTCCGTCTAGCTCCGTTATGTGTGAGACAAATGAATGATGGCTGTGAAATATTTTTACTTTTCATGGAAAAATTGTTTTGAGAAAGGTTACATCTTTTTTGAGGAAAGTAATTTGTAGATATAAAAAAGACAAACACTAAAATGATGTTTGTCTTTGGTGTGTAGCTCCGTTAGTTGATCAGTTATAATTATGTTAATTAGCAAAACTGATGCAGACTGCTTCTGGGACATGGAAGTCATTAGAAAGTTCTGCTAGACGACCAGTTTCAGGATTGCGTTTAAAGACGGTTGCATTGTCAGAGTCCTGATGGACAGCAATGACAAATTCTTGATCCGGTGTCAAATCAAAATCACGTGGAGTCTGACCATGTGTCGGAACGATTTCTAACAACTCTAAACTACCGTCCGCAAGGATTGTATATACTGCGATAGAATCATGACCACGGTTAGAAGCGTAGAGGTATTTACCGTCTTTAGAGAGACGAATAGCAGCAGTACCATTAAAGCCTTCATAACCGTCTGGTAGAGTTGAAATAACTTGCATGCGTTCAAATTCGCCAACACCATCGTAGATTAAAACTTCTATAGTGCTATTGAGTTCACAAATCAGATAAGCAATTTTATAGTGGTTATGGAAAATGATATGACGCGAGCCTGCTCCTGGCTGGCTGTGATAGGTATAGAGTTTAGATAATTTCCCTTCTGGATCAAGATCATAAGTAATTACTTGGTCAGTTCCTAAATCACAGGTCACTAGATAGTTGTCAGGTGTTAAATCAGTAAAGTGAACATGGGGAGAAGCTTGATTCTCATGTGGACCTTGGCCACTGTGTTGATCTACATCACTAAGTAGAAGACTGCCATCTTCCTTGCGTTTATAAACAAGGACCTGTCCCTTGTGGTAGTTTGCCGCGTACACCAAATCACGCTTTTCATCAACGGCAACATAACAGTGGGGAGCTCCTTTTTCCACGACATGATTTAATAAGGTTCCATCAGTTTGATAGGCTGCAATGCCCCCCTTATCGTCTTGACTACCAACAGTGTATAAATGTTGGTGCTGGTCAAAGACAAGGTAGGTCGGACTTGGTTCAGGTGCAAAAAGTTCTAGATTTGAAAGCTGACCAGTTTCTGTATCAAAGTCTGCCTTGTAAATCCCTTGGGAAGTACGACGTGTATAAGTTCCAAAATAAACAGTTTCTTTCATGACTATACCTCTTTATAAAGATAAGTCTATTATATCACAAAATGAATTTATAATATGCTATGCGGTGCAATTGAGTAGTATGTAAGCACTTTAAAAAAGAGTTATTTTGATTTAAAAATGGTATAATGAGAGAATAACAGAAAGGAAGTATTTATGGAGCAAAAAGAGAAACATTTTAGCCTATCTTGGTTTTTCAAGTGGTTTTTGGATAACAAGGCAATTACGGTATTTTTGGTAACCTTATTATTGGGATTAAATCTTTTTATTTTAAGTAAGATTAGTTTTCTATTTTCACCTGTTTTAGATTTTTTGGCAGTTGTGATGTTGCCAGTTATTCTATCTGGTTTGCTATATTATTTATTAAATCCTATTGTTGATTGGATGGAGAAACACAAAATCAATCGTGTTATCGCAATCAGTACTGTCTTTGTCATCATTGCCCTCTTTATCATTTGGGGCTTGGCAGTAGCTATTCCAAATCTGCAGCGTCAGGTCTTAACCTTTGCAAGAAATGTACCAGTCTATCTCGAAGATGCGGACAGAGTTATTAATGATTTGGTAACCAAGCGTTTGCCAGATGATTTTAGACCTCAGTTAGAGCAAGTTTTAACAAACTTCTCTAGTCAGGCTACAGTTTGGGCGAGCAAGGTTTCTTCTCAGGCAGTCAACTGGGTGAGCGCCTTTATTAGCGGGGCATCTCAAGTGATTGTTGCCTTGATTATCGTTCCTTTCATGCTCTTTTATCTCTTACGTGATGGAAAAGGCCTACGTCACTATTTGACCCAATTCATGCCAACGAAATTGAAAGAACCTGTTGGACAGGTTTTATCAGATGTGAATCAACAGTTGTCCAACTATGTTCGAGGGCAAGTGACAGTGGCGATTATTGTAGCGGTAATGTTTATGATTTTCTTCAAGATTATTGGTCTACGCTATGCAGTTACGTTGGGGGTTACTGCTGGTATTTTAAATTTGGTTCCTTATTTGGGTAGCTTCTTAGCCATGCTTCCTGCCCTAGTATTGGGCTTGATTGCTGGGCCAGTCATGCTTTTAAAAGTAGTGATTGTCTTTATAGTAGAACAAACTATTGAAGGCCGTTTTGTCTCTCCATTGATTTTGGGAAGTCAATTAAACATCCATCCCATTAATGTTCTCTTTGTTTTGTTAACTTCAGGATCTATGTTTGGTATTTGGGGAGTTTTACTCGGTATTCCAGTTTATGCCTCTGCTAAAGTTGTCATTTCAGCGATTTTTGAATGGTATAAGGTAGTCAGTGGTCTATATGAACTAGAGGGAGAGGAAATCAAGAGTGAACAATAGTCAACAGATGTTACAGGCTTTGGAAGAGCAAGATTTAACCAAGGCTGAGCATTATTTCGCTAAAGCTTTAGAAAATGATCCAAGTGACCTTCTGTATGAGTTAGCTACTTATCTTGAAGGGATTGGTTTTTATCCTCAGGCTAAGGACATTTACCTGAAAATCGTAGAGGACTTTCCAGAGGTAAATCTTAATCTGGCAGCTATTGCTAGCGAAGATGGTCAAATCGAAGAAGCCTTTGCCTATCTAGAGGAAATACAAACTGACAGTGACTGGTATGTTTCAGCTTTGGCTCTTAAGGCAGACCTTTACCAGATGGAAGGTTTGACAGATGTAGCGCGTGAAAAATTGCTGGAGGCATTGAGTTATTCAGAGGATCCTCTCTTGATATTGGGCTTGGCAGAGTTGGATAGTGAGTTGGAAAATTACCAAGAGGCTATTCAAGGCTATGCTCAGTTAGATAATCGTACTATTTATGAGCAAACGGGTATTTCTACCTATCAACGGATTGGCTTTGCCTATGCCCAGTTGGGGAAATTTGAAACAGCTACAGAGTTTTTAGAAAAAGCCCTGGAGTTAGAATACGATGACCTAACAGCTTTTGAGTTGGCCAGTCTTTACTTTGATCAAGAAGAATATCAAAAAGCTGTCCTCTACTTTAAGCAGCTTGATACCATTTCTCCTGACTTTGAAGGCTATGAGTATGGTTACAGTCAGGCCTTACATAAGGAACATCAAGTTGCAGAAGCCCTGCGTATTGCTAAGCAAGGCTTAGAGAAAAATCCCTTTGAAACTCGCCTTTTGCTAGCTGCTTCACAATTATCTTATGAATTACATGATGCTAGCGGAGCAGAAAACTACCTCCTTACTGCAAAAGAAGACGCTGAGGATACAGAAGAAATCTTGCTTCGTTTAGCAACTATTTATCTGGAGCAGGAGCGTTATGAGGATATTCTAGACTTGCAGAGCGAGGAGCCAGAAAACCTTTTGACCAAGTGGATGATTGCTCGTTCTTATCAAGAATTGGACGATTTGGATTCTGCCTATGAACATTACCAAGAGTTGGCAGGAGATTTGAAGGACAATCCCGAATTTCTAGAACACTATATCTATCTCTTACGTGAATTGGGCTACTTTGAGGAAGCAAAAGTCAATGCACAAGCTTACTTAAAACTGGTTCCAGACGATGTTCAAATGCAAGAATTGTATGAGAGATTGCAGGAATAAAATGTTTTAAAGCTATATCTTATCATTTTTCATAGTATCATCTACAGGTTATTTTATCTATTGTATGGTGAGAGTATATTTGAATTGTTGTGTTTGTATTCGAGTTTCCAATATAAGACATAAGAAGTGAGATAAGTAATATTTTTAAAAGTACAATCTTAGACTTTATAGTAAAAGAAAAAGTTCTCATTTCATAAGTGACAGATTGAATAGAAAGCCCTTAGACTAAAAGTTTCTAAGGGCTTTTCTTTGTGTGAAATCGTAGAATAGGGGTAAGAAAAGTTGTGATATCTTTGCCATGTTTCATAAAAAAATGAGACTACGATTGCAATCGTGCTGATTATTACACACTAGAGGGACTCGTTCCTCAAGACTATATTCTTCGTCATGTTGAGTAAGTTCTCTATTTTCCTTCATCTATGATTTAATCGTATCCAATAACCACAAATATACTTACCAAGTGTTAGATAATCAAGATAAGTTTATAAGTGAGCAACTGGAAGTTAAGATTGACTTAGTTCGGAAAAAGCAAGGAAAACAGGGAGGGAAAGTTTTTTGTTTTGCATTGAAAAGTATTTTATAGAGGGTTCAACTTATTTTAAGGATAGTAGAGATGAAGAAAAAAAAAGACAAACACTAAAATGATGTTTGTCTTCGGTGTGGAGTTCTCATTAAATGAGAACCTAGTTACAATTAGTTTTTAGAAGCTGCTTCGAATTCTGGATTTTTCCATGCTTCGTCAATGATAGCTTGCAATTCTTTAGCAGATGCTTGCATTTTTTGAGTTTCTGCGTCGTTCAATGGGATATTTACTGGACGAACAATACCATGTGCCCCAACAACAGCTGGTTGACCGATAAAGACGTTTTCAACTCCGTATTGACCTTCTTGGAATACTGAAAGTGGAAGTACTGCGTTTTCATCGTCAAGGATTGCTTTAGTGATACGAGCAAGGGCTACTGCGATACCGTAGTATGTTGCACCTTTTTTGTTGATGATTGTGTAGGCTGCATCACGAACACCTTCGAACAATTCAATCAATTCAGCTTCTTGAACATTTTGAGTGTCTTTAAGGAATTCTTCAAGGTTTACACCAGCGATGTTAGCGTGCGACCAAACAGCGAACTCAGAGTCACCGTGTTCACCCATGATGTAGGCGTGCACTGAACGAGCATCAACATCAAGTTTTTCAGCAAGTGCTTGACGGAAACGAGCTGAGTCAAGTGAAGTTCCTGAACCGATAACTCGTTCTTTAGGGAAACCAGAGAATTTCCAAGTTGAGTAAGTCAAGACGTCAACTGGGTTGGCAGCAACAAGGAAGATACCTTTGAAACCTGATTCAACAACTTGAGTTACGATTGATTTGTTGATAGCAAGGTTTTTACCTACAAGGTCAAGACGAGTTTCACCTGGTTTTTGAGGCGCACCTGCAGTGATTACAACAAGGTCAGCGTCTGCACAGTCAGAGTATTGAGCTGCATAGATTTTTTTAGGTGAAGTGAAGGCAAGGGCGTGACTAAGGTCAAGCGCGTCACCAACAGCTTTTTCATGCAATTGTGGAATTTCGATAATTCCAAGCTCTTGTGCAATTCCTTGGTTAACAAGTGCAAAAGCGTAAGAAGAACCTACAGCACCATCACCGACAAGGATAACTTTTTTGTGTTGTTTAGTTGAAGTCATTATTCTAAACATCTCCTTAATTTTATTCAGGGATTTCCCCAGTTACTTCAATTCTATCACTTTTAAAAAGCTTTGTCACGGATATGCCTTTCAGTTCTTGATGTAAACGTTTTAGCGATTGTATATACCTGAAATATGGAAGACATTATGGTATAATATTGTTAATTACTAATTGTGAAATGAGGCATTTATTAATGCAGGATAAAAATTTAGTGAATGTCAATCTGACAAAGGAGATGAAGACGAGCTTTATCGACTACGCCATGAGTGTTATCGTAGCGCGGGCTCTTCCTGATGTTCGAGATGGCTTGAAACCTGTTCACCGTCGAATTCTCTACGGAATGAATGAATTGGGTGTTACTCCAGACAAACCTCATAAAAAATCTGCTCGTATTACAGGGGATGTCATGGGGAAATACCACCCACACGGAGATTCCTCAATCTATGAAGCCATGGTTCGTATGGCTCAATGGTGGAGCTACCGTTACATGCTTGTCGACGGGCATGGGAACTTTGGTTCTATGGATGGAGACGGTGCTGCCGCCCAGCGTTACACTGAGGCGCGTATGAGCAAGATTGCTCTGGAGATGCTTCGTGATATCAATAAAAATACGGTTGATTTCGTTGATAACTATGATGCCAATGAACGTGAACCTTTAGTCCTTCCAGCTCGTTTTCCAAATCTTTTAGTTAATGGAGCTACTGGTATCGCTGTCGGTATGGCGACCAATATTCCACCTCATAACTTGGGTGAAACTATTGATGCTGTGAAGTTGGTCATGGACAATCCTGAAGTGACCACTAAGGATTTGATGGAAGTCTTGCCTGGGCCAGATTTTCCAACTGGTGCCCTTGTTATGGGGAAATCAGGTATTCATAAAGCTTACGAAACAGGTAAAGGTTCGATTGTTCTTCGTTCTCGTACTGAAATCGAAGAAACTAAAACTGGCCGTGAGCGTATCGTTGTAACAGAATTTCCTTACATGGTCAATAAAACAAAGGTGCATGAGCATATTGTTCGTTTGGTTCAGGAAAAACGCATTGAGGGTATCACAGCAGTACGTGATGAGTCAAACCGTGAAGGGGTTCGATTTGTTATCGAAGTAAAGCGCGATGCCTCAGCCAATGTTATCCTCAACAATCTCTTCAAGATGACCCAGATGCAAACCAACTTTGGTTTCAATATGCTTGCTATCCAAAATGGTGTACCGAAGATTTTGTCTCTTCGTCAGATTTTGGATGCTTATATCGAGCACCAAAAAGAAGTGGTTGTTCGTCGTACTCGTTTTGACAAGGAAAAAGCAGAAGCGCGTGCACACATTTTAGAAGGTCTCTTAATTGCACTAGACCATATCGACGAAGTGATTCGTATCATCCGTGCTAGTGAAACGGATGCGGAAGCACAAGCTGAGTTGATGAGCAAATTCAAGTTATCTGAACGTCAAAGTCAAGCCATTCTTGATATGCGCCTTCGTCGTTTGACAGGTTTAGAACGTGATAAGATCCAGTCTGAGTATGATGACCTCTTGGCTCTGATTGCGGATTTGGCGGATATTCTTGCTAAGCCAGAACGTGTTTCTCAAATCATCAAAGATGAATTAGATGAAGTCAAGCGTAAGTTTGACGACCAACGTCGTACTGAATTGATGGTTGGTGAAGTCTTGAGTCTTGAAGATGAGGATCTAATTGAAGAAGCTGATGTCTTAATTACACTGTCTAACAAAGGCTACATTAAACGTCTGGACCAAGGCGAATTTACCGCTCAAAAACGTGGTGGTCGTGGTGTCCAAGGGACAGGTGTTAAGGATGATGATTTTGTTCGTGAGTTAGTGTCAACTAGCACCCATGATCACCTGCTCTTCTTCACAAATAAAGGACGCGTCTATCGCCTTAAAGGCTATGAAATTCCTGAATATGGCCGTACTGCTAAGGGATTGCCAATTGTCAATCTTTTAAAATTGGATGAAGGCGAAAGTATTCAGACTATTATCAATGTTGAATCTGAACGTAGTGATGATGCTTACCTTTTCTTCACAACCCGTCATGGTATTGTGAAGAGAACCAGTGTTAAGGAATTTGCTAACATTCGTCAGAATGGACTCAAGGCTTTGAACCTCAAGGATGAAGATGAGTTGATTAATGTATTGTTGACGGAAGAAGACACGGATATTATCATTGGTACCAAGTTTGGTTATGCAGTTCGCTTTAATCAATCAGCTGTTCGGGGAATGAGTCGTATCGCTACGGGTGTGAAAGGTGTTAATCTCCGTGAGGGGGACACAGTAGTTGGTGCTAGTGTAATCACAGATCAGGACGAGGTTCTTATCATCACTGAAAAAGGATATGGTAAGCGCACCGTTGCGACTGAATATCCAACAAAAGGTCGTGGTGGTAAAGGGATGCAAACTGCTAAAATTACTGAAAAGAATGGTTCCCTTGCTGGTCTTATGACAGTTAAAGGTGATGAAGATTTGATGATTATCACTGATACTGGTGTCATGATTCGAACTAACGTTGCCAATATTTCACAAACAGGTCGCTCAACTATGGGAGTTAAAGTGATGCGCCTGGACCAAGATGCTAAAATTGTAACCTTTACTACGGTTGCAGCGGCAGAAAAAGAAGAAGTTGGGGCAGAAAACGAAACAGAAGGTGAAGCATAATGTCTCATAAAAAGAATAATAAGAAAATCAAACGAAAAAATCTGCTGACAAATATCTTGGCTGTATTTCTCATACTGATCTCTATTGCTTTAATTTTTAATGCAAAGATTCGTGATGCATTTATTGCTTGGAATAGTAATAAATACCAAGTTAGTCAAGTATCAAAAGAAAAAATAGAAGAAAATCAGGACACAGAGGGAAATTTTGATTTTGATTCAGTAAAAGCCATTTCCTCTGAAGCTGTTTTAGCCTCTCAATGGGATAATCAAAAATTACCTGTTATCGGAGGAATTGCAATACCTGAGCTTGAAATTAATTTACCTATCTTTAAGGGGATTGCAAATGTCAATCTTTTATATGGTGCGGGTACCATGAAGCGTGACCAAGAAATGGGTAAAGGGAATTATTCATTAGCTAGCCATCATATTTTCACAGGTGATAATGCTAGTCAGATGCTTTTTTCTCCACTAGATCGTGCGAAAAAAGGGATGAAAATTCACTTGACAGATAAGAATAAAGTGTATACCTATGAAATTAGTGAAGTGAAACGAGTTACACCAGATAGAGTAGATGAAATTGATGACCGAACTGGTGTTGATGAAATTACTTTAGTAACTTGTGAGGATGCAGCAGCTACTGAGCGGATCATTGTAAAGGGTGATTTGAAAGAAACAAAAGATTATTCACAAACATCTGATGAAATTCTGACAGCCTTCAATCAACCATATAAACAATTTTATTAGTTCTAAAAGAATCAGTGAAGATTAAGTTTCATTGATTCTTTTAATATTTTCATAAAATAAACTTTTATGAAATACAGAAAACGTTTCCTTAATTCTAAAGTTTATGTTATAATTATCACAAATAAAAGTTTAGGAGTTTATTATGGTTTCTTCAGAATTTATCTCAAAGATTGAATTTGCTTGCAAGAAGAAAGAAAGTCTTTATAGTCAAAGCAAATTTAAGTATGCGATTCGTTCGATGTTTGCAGGTGCATTTTTAACCTTCAGTACTGCTGCAGGTGCAGTTGGAGCTGACTTGATTAATAAAATTGCACCAGGTAGTGGACGCTTCCTCTTCCCATTTGTCTTTGCTTGGGGATTGGCCTACATTGTTTTCTTGAATGCCGAGTTGGTAACATCAAACATGATGTTCTTGACTGCTGGTAGTTTCTTGAAAAAAATCTCTTGGAGAAAAACAGCAGAGATTTTACTTTACTGTACTTTGTTCAACCTTATCGGAGCCTTGATAGCAGGTTGGGGCTTTGCTCATTCGGCAGCCTATGCACATCTGACTCACGATAGTTTCATCTCAGGGGTTGTTGAGATGAAGTTAGGCCGCTCAAATGAATTAATCTTGCTTGAGGCGATTTTGGCAAATATTTTCGTAAATATTGCGATTCTTTCATTTGTTTTGGTCAAAGATGGTGGTGCCAAACTTTGGCTTGTATTGTCAGCGATTTACATGTTTGTATTTTTAACAAACGAGCACATTGCGGCGAACTTTGCTTCTTTCGCGATTGTGAAATTCAGTGTTGCTGCGGATTCAATTGCTAACTTTGGTGTTGGGAATATGCTTCGTCACTGGGGTGTAACCTTCGTTGGAAACTTTATCGGAGGAGGTCTTTTGATGGGTCTTCCATATGCCTTCCTCAATAAAAATGAAGATACTTACGTAGATTAAGAAAATGAGCACGATTGAGTCGTGCCTTTTTTCATTTTTAAGATAAGGTAATAGCTATTTCTTATATCAAAATATAGAAAACTAATATTGGTAAACTATACCTTAAGGTGCTACAATATCCTTAATCAAACTATTTGGAGGTCGTTTTATGACTCGTGATTTTAAATTTGAAACCTTATAATTGCATGCTGGGCAAGTAGTTGATCCAGCAACTAAGTCTCGTGCAGTGCCGATTTATCAAACAACATCCTTTGTTTTTGATGACACGCAGGAAGGTGCCGATTTGTTTGCCTTGAGAAAACCAGGGAATATTTATACTCGTATCACCAACCCTACAACAGCTGCCTTTGAAGAAAGAATTTCTGCCCTTGAAGGTGGTGTTGGAGCTCTTGCAACCGCATCAGGTATGGCCGCAGTGACTTATACGATTTTGGCTCTTGCCCATGCTGGTGACCATGTTGTAGCAGCATCAACAATTTACGGTGGAACTTTCAATCTCTTGAAGGAAACCCTTCCTCGTTATGGGATCACAACAACCTTTGTCGATGTTGATAATTTGGAGGAAGTAGAAGCAGCCATCAATGACAATACCAAGCTTGTTCTGATTGAAACCTTGGGCAATCCCTTGATTAACATTCCAGATTTGGAAAAATTAGCAGAGATTGCTCATAAACATCAGATTCCTCTTGTTTCTGACAACACCTTTGCCACACCTTATTTGATTAATGTCTTTTCTCATGGTGTAGATATTGCCATTCACTCTGCGACTAAGTTTATCGGTGGTCATGGTACGACTATTGGAGGAGTGATTGTCGATAGTGGTCGTTTTGACTGGGCGGCTTCAGGGAAATTCCCTCAATTTGTTGAGGAAGACCCAAGCTATCATAACTTGAGCTATACTCGTGATGTAGGTGCGGCTGCCTTTATTATCGCTGTTCGTGTTCAATTGCTCCGTGATACAGGTGCAGCCTTGTCACCATTTAATGCCTTTCTCTTGCTCCAAGGACTTGAAACCCTTTCACTTCGTGTCGAACGTCATGTACAAAATGCAGAGAAAATTGTTGATTTCCTTGTCAACCACCCTAAGGTAGAAAAAGTTAACTATCCAAAATTGGCAGATAGTCCTTATCATGCTTTGGCTGAGAAATATTTACCAAAAGGTGTGGGTTCAATCTTTACCTTTCATGTCAAAGGTGGGGAGGTAGAAGCACGCAAGGTTATTGACAATTTGGAAATCTTCTCTGACCTTGCAAATGTGGCAGATGCTAAATCGCTTGTTGTCCATCCAGCCACAACCACTCACGGTCAATTGTCAGAAAAAGATCTGGAAGCAGCAGGTGTCACACCAAACCAAATCCGTTTGTCTATCGGACTTGAAAATGTAGAGGATTTGATTGAAGACTTGCGCTTGGCCTTGGAAAAAATTTAAAGAAAAAGAAGATAAACAGTGGGTTTCGACTCACTGTTTTTGATTTTCCCTTAGGCATGATATAATGGTTACAGAAGTCTAGAAAGAGGAACGATATGAACGAAATCAAATGTCCCAATTGTGGGGAAGTCTTTACAGTAAATGAGAGTCAGTATGCGGAACTTCTGTCCCAAGTGAGAACGGCAGAGTTTGATAAGGAACTACACGATAGGATGAGGCAGGAACTGGCCTTGGCAGAGCAAAAGGCCATGAATGAGCAACAGTCTAAACTAGCTCAAAAAGACCAAGAAATTGCGCAATTACAGAGTCAAATCCAAAACTTTGATACAGAGAAAGAACTGGCCAAGAAAGAGGTTGAACAGACAAGCAATCAGGCCTTATTGGCTAAGGACAAGGAAGTACAGGCCTTGGAAAACCAATTGGCGACCTTGCGTTTAGAGCATGAAAATCAGCTCCAAAAGACCCTTTCTGATCTAGAAAAAGAACGAGATCAGGTCAAAAACCAGCTTCTGTTACAAGAAAAAGAAAATGAGCTTTCTCTTGCTTCTGTTAAACAAAACTACGAAGCTCAACTCAAGGCAGCTAGTGAACAAGTCGAATTTTATAAGAATTTCAAAGCTCAACAATCTACAAAAGCTATCGGGGAAAGTCTGGAACACTATGCAGAGAGTGAGTTTAACAAGGTCCGTAGTTTTGCCTTTCCAAATGCCTACTTTGAGAAGGATAACAAGGTCTCCGCGCGTGGGTCTAAGGGGGACTTTATCTTCCGTGAATGTGATGAAAATGGGGTTGAAATCATTTCTATCATGTTTGAGATGAAAAATGAAGCAGATGGAACAGAGAAGAAGCACAAGAATGCCGATTTTTATAAGGAATTGGATAAGGACCGTCGTGAAAAGAACTGTGAATATGCGGTTTTGGTAACCATGCTTGAAGCCGATAATGATTACTTTAACACAGGGATTGTTGACGTCAGCCACGAGTATGAAAAGATGTATGTGGTTCGCCCTCAATTCTTTATCCAGTTGATTGGGCTCTTACGAAATGCGGCTCTTAATTCTCTCAAATACAAACAAGAATTGGCCTTGGTTCGGGAGCAAAATATAGACATTACGCATTTTGAAGAAGACTTGGATGCCTTTAAACAGGCCTTTGCTAAGAACTATAATTCAGCTTCGACCAACTTTGGTAAAGCAATCGATGAAATCGACAAGGCCATCAAACGGATGGAAGAGGTTAAAAAGTTCCTAACAACATCTGAAAACCAACTCCGCCTTGCAAACAATAAATTGGAAGATGTTTCCGTCAAAAAATTGACTCGGAAGAATCCAACAATGAAAGCGAAGTTTGAAGCGCTGAAGGGGGAGTGAGAAAGCAAAAATGAACGGTATTATCAACTTAAAAAAAGAAGCGGGGATGACCTCGCATGATGCGGTTTTTAAACTGCGTAAGATTTTGGGAACTAATAAGATTGGTCATGGTGGGACCTTGGATCCGGATGTGGTGGGTGTTTTGCCCATTGCGGTTGGCAAGGCGACACGCATGGTCGAGTTTATGCAGGATGAGGGCAAGGTCTATGAGGGTGAAATCACTCTTGGCTATTCAACAACGACCGAGGATGCCAGTGGAGAAGTGGTCGCAGAGACCCCTGTTTTGTCGCCCTTGGATGAAAAGCTTGTTGATGAAGCCATTACTAGCTTGACTGGGCCTATTACTCAGATTCCGCCTATGTATTCGGCTGTTAAGGTTAATGGTCGTAAGCTCTATGAGTATGCGCGTGCTGGTCAGGAAGTAGAACGTCCAGAACGTCAGGTGACTATTTATCAATTTGAACGAACAAGTCCGATTTCTTATGATGTCCATCTTGCACGTTTTACTTTCCGTGTGAAATGTAGCAAGGGAACCTATATTCGTACCTTATCGGTTGACTTGGGAGAAAAACTTGGCTATACTGCCCATATGTCTCAGTTAACTCGTACTAGTGCAGCTGGTTTGCAACTAGAAGATGCTCTTACCTTGGAAGAAATTGCTGAAAAAGTGGAGGCTGTTCAATTGGACTTTCTCCATCCTCTAGAGATTGGGACAGGCGACCTTGTTAAAGTTTTCCTAACTCAAGAAGAGGCTACAGAAGTACGCTTTGGTCGTTTTATCGAGCTCGATCAGTCGGATAAGGAATTGGCTGCCTTTGAGGGAGATAAATTGCTAGCTATTCTAGAAAAAAGGGACAATTTCTACAAACCAAGAAAGGTTTTTGGCTAGTCATTGCTGTCTTTTTAATTTCTCATTATAGATTTGGGTAAGTTGTCACTAGGTGTTAATATGCATATCGAAGAAGGAAGTCAATGAAAGCGACTACATACAAAACTAGGGCATTATATTTGTATTTTGATATAATGATAACAAAATGAAAGGAATTTCTTAAAAATGAGTGTTAGCGAAATTATTGAAAGAATTAGAAGTGAGTATTCGGAGATTGACTGGTTAAAAAGTAGAAGTAGTTTTTATAAAATAACTAAACAAGGAGTATTAGTCCAGTATGATCTAAAAGAATTAGAAAAAAAATATGAAAAAAGTAATTTTTTAATTATCAATAAGTTTGCGCAGTCAGCAATAGACTGGAATTCTGACTTAGAAAATTATTTTGTTATCACTGAGTTAACCGATAGCCCTAAAACTGGAAATATTGAAATTACGAAAAATAATAAGTTAACAGAATTCGAAAACTATATTGGACAGAGTTACTTTATTATTGAACAAGATTTTTTTACAAGTCATTTTATAAGAGTTGAAAAGGATGATGAGAGATACTTAGAGACATTGCAGGAAATTATTTCCTTAAGTTTTGATGATTTTGTAGAGCAGATGTCTATAAAAAATAGTGATTGGGATGATTATGGTTATAAATTGGTTTTAAATTTTACGATTTGGGAACAAACTTTTGAGTTACGAGTTAATCCGAAAAATAATCTTTCTATGGATTATTTAAAAAGTGGCGAAGGAGAATATCCTGATGAAGATTTTTGTTCCTTGGGTGAAGTGGCGTACTATGAATTTTTAAAAAAATATCTTTCTTATAAAAATCGTCAAAAATGGTTTACTCGATCTAGAGACCTTGCTTATAACACAAGTGTATTGGAAAAATTTGCAATAGAGTATTCAAAAAAATCTGATTTACATGGACAAACTTTGGATTTCACTCCACCAAATAGTGAATACCATAGTTTTTTATATAGTTCATTTCTAAGAACAACTACTTTAAAAGAAATCAAGGAAGTATTTCATCCATTGACTGTTTTTGGATATTCTAATTCTACGGTGCATTATTCAGGGGATGGAAAAAATATAATACAGGCGGTAGATGATAGAG
Source organism: Streptococcus mitis (assembly GCF_946190325.1). Lineage (GTDB taxonomy): Bacteria > Bacillota > Bacilli > Lactobacillales > Streptococcaceae > Streptococcus > Streptococcus mitis_CF. The sequence goes on from NZ_CAMHZR010000001.1 coordinate 146,838, forward strand.
AAACATCTATAAATTATAGTTTTAAAGAAGATGGTATAGATAAAGGGGCGCTAAATTTCAAAAAAAATAGAAAGTCAAAATTACCAATGAATGTCTATGCAGTTGTTGGTGGAAATGGTAGTGGGAAATCCTATAAAATCAATCAGATAATAAGTGAACATATGGCAGGGGATAAGAAATTTTCACAGATACTACACTTTTCTTTGAGTCCATTTGACAATATTATTAATTTTGATAAAGATGGTAGCCGTAAGGAAATTAGTGATAAAGGGAAAGACTCAGACGGTGAAATTATCTATGAAAAAGTAGGATTTGTTTCAGTGAAGTATCCTCCAATTCTAGAAGTACTAAAGAAAGCCGAAGCATTAGCACTGACTGATGTGAAGAAGTATCTATATCAGAAATCTAGTAAGTATTTAGTTGCTGAGAATACACTAAAAGAAGGATTTGAAGGTAAGATAAGCATCAAAGAAAGCTTTTCCTACTATATACAAAATCTGTTGATTGATTTGATTGCTTCTGAAGATAAATTGAAAATGTGGGGAGATTGTTTGAATTTCTTTACATTTGAATCTTGGGTAGATGATATTATCAATGCTTTTCAAGATAGAAATATTTCTAAGAATGATATTGAAAAAATTGATACATTAAGTTCAGGACAAGCAACCATTCTTTTATATATTACGAAGCTTATTTCAAGTATTAATCAAGGAAGCTTGGTAATTTTTGATGAGCCAGAAACGTTTATGCATCCACCTATGGTTAAAGCATTTATTAGAGCTGTTTCAGAGTTAGTGGATAATAATAAAGCTTTCTGTTTGATGGCTACACATTCACCAGTAATCATCCAAGAAATTCCTCATTGTAATGTCTATAAATTAGATTCTAATCACGAATTAACAAATATTTATTACAAAACCTATGGTCAAAATTTAGACACCTTATATAAGAATATATATGGAGTGGAATTACAACAAACAGGTTATAATAGCTTCTTTAATGATCGAAAGGAAGAAATTATTGGAGAAGGACAAAATGATTTAGAAGATATTAATCTGTTATCAAGTGAAGATTGTCAATACCTAGGTGATGAAGCTTTTCTGAAGTATCTTGTAGTGAAAGATGAGATAGAGAAAGTGGGTGAAGTCTTATCAAAAGAGTAGCTAAAGAATATCCGTCTATAGAAGAAGTGATAGCGGTATTACCAAATACTGTCAAAAAGAAGGTTCTTCGTAGATTTTTAATAGAGCTAGATGAGGAATATGAAAGTAAAGCTAGTATATGTTCGTTGTATGAATTGAATGTTAATTTAATTCAATCACAGTGTGAGGTTGAATCGTCTTGGTATGATAGTCATATCCGAAAAAAATCTAAAGGGTTATTTCAAAAATTCCCAGTTGTGAAAAATAGTAATAATCAAGCAATTTGTCCTATTTGTGAATGTGTATTTTCAACTAATGTAACCCTTGAGCATATCATTCCTAAGGGGGGAGAAGGTGAACCTAGGCTTGCTATTTTACCTATCAACTTAGTTAAATGTTGTAGAGAGTGCAATACTTCTAAACACAGTAAAAGGTCTCGAATAAAAGAAAAGAGTGAAATCCATCCTTACTTTGAAGAGTTTGATATTGAGGATTATTTTGATATAAAATTTGTTGATACAAACGAGGGATTTTGGCCGGAAGTTGAATTTAATTACAAAGATAATTCTAATAGTAAACGTATTCATAATTTTATTGATAATTATAATATTGAAAAAACTTACACTCATAGAGTTAAGTTAGAGTTTCAAAGAATTATGACCATATTAGCAAATAAGACACTAATTATTTCAAAATTTATTTCAAAATCTATTTTGAAGGAGCACATAAACTATCTGTTTGATACATATAAAAAAAATCGTGAATTTGAAAAGATTGACGATAAGTATTGGTTTGATCAAAATTATTTTGGATTTAAAATATGTGAGTATTTAACAAAAATAATAGACAAAGATATTTCTGTTATTTATAAATTAAATGAGGAGATAAACAAACGTCGTCAGCCTTCTCAATATATTGCTTTTTCAAATCCAGAATTTCAGAATGATATGAACGAAGTACAAACAATGAAAGATTTAGAAATGTTTGTTAAAAATAACAAAGATGATCTTATTATCTATTACCAACAGATAAAAAAACAAGGGCTTTCTATTGATTTTCCTAAATTATTTAAAGAAGATGAAGATAAAGATGATAGGTTAAGAAAAAAATGCTTAATAGAGGAAATTGTTAAGTACTACATAGAAAGTGGAAAAAGTTTTGAGCATTTCGGAGAAGATTGTGCTTCTATAATTGCTATTTAAGATGAAACTCAAAATAGTAGAAGAAAATGAAGTTAAGAATCATAAAAAATGAAAGAGATGAATCAAAAATCAGTGGAGGGAACAGCAAAGCATGCATCAGCAATTTAATCTGAATCAAGAGATAGTCTTAGAAAACCGTATATAAAGATTATACGAAATTGGTTATAGATATCAAACCTTTTTACTTAAAAATTGCAAAGTCTTTTTGTTTCGTTAATCAAAGCAGATACCATGATTTCTATTAAAATTTATTAGATGAGTGCCCTAAAATCAGACTATAAATTTTGCAAAAAATGTGATAGAATAGACGACGGATAAAAAAACGGAGGATAGCATGCAAAATAGACCAATCATTATCGGAGTGACAGGTGGTTCTGGTGGAGGTAAGACCAGTGTTTCAAGAGCCATTTTATCGCATTTTCCTGATGAAAAGATTTCCATGATTGAGCATGATTCATACTACAAGGATCAGTCTCATTTGACCTTTGAAGAGCGTGTCAAAACCAACTACGACCATCCTTTTGCCTTTGATACAGACTTGATGATTGAGCAGATTAAGGAATTGTTGGCAGGGCGTCCGGTGGACATCCCGACCTACGACTATACAGAGCATACACGAAGCAACAAGACCTATCGTCAAGAGCCTCAAGATGTCTTTATCGTTGAGGGGATTTTGGTCTTGGAGGACAAGCGTCTGCGCGATTTGATGGATATCAAGATTTTTGTGGATACAGACGATGATGTGCGCATTATTCGTCGTATCAAGCGCGATATGGAAGAGCGTGGCCGTAGTCTTGATAGCGTTATTGAGCAGTATTTAGGTGTGGTCAAACCAATGTACCATCAGTTTATCGAGCCGACCAAGCGTTATGCTGATATCGTCATTCCTGAGGGAGTCAGCAATACAGTCGCTATCGACCTGTTGACAACCAAGATTGCAAAGATTTTGGAAGAAGCTCGAAACAGCAAATAAACAGATTTGGAGGCCTTGCCTCCTTTTTCTATTTTTCCTTCATAATGGTACATAAATGGAGATTTTTAGGCATATTTTTGGTATAATAATACCCATGAAAGAGCAAGAAAATGAATAGTAGGTGGAGATGGAAAAGTATTTATCGGTAACAACTTTGACCAAGTATCTGAAAATGAAATTCGATAAAGACCCTTACTTGGAACGGGTCTATTTAACTGGTCAAGTTTCCAATTTTCGTAAACGACCTACTCACCAATATTTCTCCCTAAAAGATGACCATGCAGTTATTCAAGCGACCATCTGGTCTGGGATTTATCAGAAATTAGGCTTTGACCTTGAAGAAGGGATGAAGATCAATGTGATTGGGCGTGTACAGGTCTACGAACCGAGTGGTAGCTACTCCATCATTATTGAAAAAGCTGAGCCTGATGGGGTTGGGGCGCTTGCGATTCAGTTTGAACAACTCAAGAAAAAATTGACAGAAGAAGGCCTGTTTCAAGAACGCTTCAAGCAACCTCTTCCTCAGTTTGCTAAGCGAATTGGTGTAGTGACCAGCCGTAGCGGAGCTGTTATTAGAGATATTATCACGACCGTCAGCAGGCGATTTCCAGGTGTTGACATCCTTCTTTATCCGACCAAGGTTCAAGGAGATGGAGCAGCAGAGGAAATAGCACGGAATATTGCGCGTGCTAATCAACGTGACGATTTGGACTTGCTGATTATTGGTCGTGGTGGTGGTTCCATAGAGGATCTCTGGGCCTTTAACGAAGAGACTGTGGTACGAGCTATTTTTGAATCTCGTTTGCCAGTTATCTCTAGTGTGGGGCATGAGACGGATGTGACCTTGGCGGATTTTGTGGCAGATCGTCGGGCGGCGACGCCGACAGCAGCGGCTGAACTGGCAACACCTGTGACCAAGTTGGATGTATTAGCTCATTTGCAAAATCAGGAGAAACGGATGGCGACAGCAGTCCGAAATGTCCTATCTAAGAAACAAGAAGCTTTGAAAAAATGCAGTCAGTCTGTTATTTTTAGACAACCAGAGCGCTTGTATGACGGTTATTTGCAACGCTTGGATCAATTGCAACTACGATTAAAACAAAGTTTGAGAACACAGATTTCTGATAACAAACAAGTCGTTCAAGCAAGGATGCATCGACTAGTCCAATTGTCACCTGTTACCAAAATCCAACGTTATCACGACCGTCTAGGCCAGTTGGACAAGCTCTTACGTAGCCAAATGGCGCTGGTTTATGATGCCAAGGTTGCTGAGGTCAAGCGACTTTCAGAAGCATTGCTTATGTTGGATACCAGTCGAATTGTGGCGCGTGGCTATGCTATTGTCAAAAAAGAAGAGTCCGTAGTTGATTCGGTTGAGAGTTTGAAGAAAAAAGACCAAGTGACGCTTTTGATGCGAGATGGTCAAGTAGAATTAGAGGTTAAAGATGTCAAAACAAAAGAAATTTGAGGAAAATCTAGCAGAACTGGAGACTATTGTCCAAAGTTTGGAAAATGGTGAAATTGCTCTGGAAGATGCGATTGCGGCCTTTCAAAAGGGCATGGTCTTGTCAAAAGAGCTCCAAGCGACGCTGGACAAGGCTGAAAAGACCTTGGTTAAGGTCATGCAAGAAGACGGAACAGAAAGTGATTTTGAATGAAAAAGCAAGAAAAATTAGCTCTTGTCGAGTCGGCCTTGGAAGACTTTTATGGAGACCAGCAGTTTGCCTCTAGTTTGCGAGAGTCTGTTCTCTATTCCATTCATGCTGGTGGCAAGCGTATTCGGCCTTTTCTCTTGTTAGAAGTTCTGGAAGCCTTGCAGGTTGCTATCAAACCTGCTCACGCGCAGGTGGCTTCGGCCTTGGAAATGATTCATACAGGTAGCTTGATTCACGATGATCTTCCAGCTATGGATGATGATGATTACCGTCGGGGACGCTTGACCAATCATAAGAAATTCGGTGAAGCTATGGCCATTTTGGCTGGAGATGCCTTGTTCCTAGATCCCTATGCTTTGATAGCGCAGGCAGATTTGCCAAGTCAGATCAAGGTGGACTTGATTGCCAACTTATCTCTTGCTTCAGGAAGTTTGGGCATGGTGGCAGGGCAGGTTTTGGATATGGAAGGCGAACATCAGCAATTGTCTTTGGAAGAACTCCAGACCATCCATGCTAATAAGACTGGAAAGTTACTAGCCTATCCCTTCCAAGCAGCAGCCATCATAGCCGAATTGGCACCTGAAATGCAGGCAAAGCTGAAAACTGTTGGTGAATTGATTGGGCTTGCTTTTCAAGTTCGAGATGATGTACTGGATGTGACTGCTAGTTTTGAGGAAATTGGCAAGACACCTCAAAAGGACCTACAGGCTGAAAAATCAACCTATCCAGCTTTGTTGGGCTTAGAAGAGGCTATTGCCTTTTGTAACCAGACTCTGGATCAAGCTAATGCCAAATTAGACGACATTGCCCAGCAGGTTCCTTTTGAGATAGAATCGATTGTAAGTGTAGTAGAAAGTTTGAGAATCAATGGCTAAGGAAAGAGTGGACGTACTAGCTTATAAACAGGGTTTGTTTGAAACGCGAGAACAGGCCAAGCGTGGAGTAATGGCTGGTCTAGTCGTAGCAGTCCTTAACGGAGAGCGTTTTGACAAGCCAGGAGAGAAAATTCCAGATGACACCGAGCTAAAACTCAAGGGCGAGAAACTCAAGTATGTCAGTCGTGGTGGTTTGAAATTAGAAAAGGCTTTGCAGGTCTTTGATTTGTCAGTGGAAGGGGCAACAACGATTGATATAGGTGCTTCTACTGGAGGATTTACCGATGTCATGCTGCAAAATGGTGCTGAGTTGGTCTTTGCAGTCGATGTTGGTACCAATCAGTTGGCTTGGAAATTACGCCAAGACCCACGAGTTGTCAGCATGGAGCAGTTCAATTTCCGCTATGCTGAAAAGACTGATTTCGAGCAGGAACCGAGCTTTGCCAGTATTGACGTGAGTTTCATTTCCCTCAGTCTGATCCTTCCAGCCTTGCACCGTGTCTTGGCTAGTCAAGGTCAGGTTGTAGCTTTGGTTAAACCCCAGTTTGAGGCAGGTCGTGAGCAGATTGGAAAAAATGGAATCATTCGAGATTCCAATGTTCACCAGAATGTCCTTGAAGCTGTCACAGCTATGGCAGTAGAGGAAGGCTTTTCAGTCCTTGGTTTGGACTTTTCTCCCATCCAAGGCGGACATGGAAATATTGAGTTTTTAGCGTATTTGAAAAAAGAAGAGTCAGCAAGCAACCAGGTTCTTGCTGAAATTGAAGAAGTAGTAGAGAGGGCGCATAGTCAATTTAAAAATGAATAAAAAAGAGAGACTTGAAAAAATTAGACGATTTGTGACAGATTATCAAATCGGTACGCAGGAAGAAATCGTAGAACATTTAAAAGAAGCAGGTATCACTGCCACTCAAGCGACGGTATCACGAGATATCAAAGAGCTAGGTATTGTCAAAATTCCTTTGAGAGACAACACCTATGTCTATGAATTGCCAAAATCAATCGTGAAAAGTTTGCAACTAGCTGAAGACAATATCGAATCGGCAGAATTGATGGATAAGATGATCAATCTCCAAGTTATCCCAGGGAATACAGCTTTTGTAAAAGCTCAGTTAACCGAGACTTTTGCGGATAAGATTTTTAGTTGTTTAGCTGATGATAGCTCGATTTTAGTCATTGCCAGAAGTGAAAGTCTAGCTGAGGAAATCTTTGAACAAGTAAAAAATTGGTAGGTCTGTATGTTACTTGAAATTTCGATAAAAAACTTTGCCATTATTGAGGCTATTTCCCTCAATTTTGAAAAGGGAATGACTGTCCTGACTGGTGAAACGGGTGCAGGGAAGTCGATTATCATTGATGCCATGAATATGATGTTGGGAGCTCGTGCGACGATAGATGTTATTCGTCATGGTGCGCCAAAGGCAGAGATAGAGGGGCTTTTCTCAGTTGAGAATAGTCGCCTTTTACAGGAAATTTTTGATGAGCAAGGTTTAGAATTAGGTGATGAAATTATCATTCGTCGGGAAATCTTGCAAAATGGTCGGAGTATTAGTCGTGTCAATGGCCAGATGGTTAATCTGTCTGTTTTGCGTGCTATTGGGCAACATCTGGTGGATATACATGGTCAGCATGACCAAGAAGAGTTAATGCGGCCTCAACTGCATATTCAGATGTTGGATGAATTTGGTGACGCAGCTTTTTGGGACTTGAAAGAAACCTATCAAACGAGTTTTGATGCCTATCGGAAAATGCGCAAGCAGGTCCTGGAAGTCAAGAAAAACCAACAGGAACACAAGGCTCGTATTGAAATGTTGGAATTTCAAATGGCAGAGATTGAGGCAGCAAACTTGCAAGCAGGTGAGGACTTGGCTCTTAACCAAGAGCGAGATAAACTCCTCAACCATAAAAATATTGCTGATACACTGACCAATGCCTACAGTATGTTAGACAATGAAGATTTTTCAAGTCTGGCCAACGTTCGTTCAGCCATGAATGACATGGAAAGTGTAGAAGAGTATGACCCTGAATACCGTGAAATTTCGAGTTCTCTGTCTGAGACCTACTATGTCTTAGAAGATATCAGCAAACGTTTGGAAGCAATCATTGAGGATTTAGATTTTGATGGTAATCGCCTCATGCAGGTCGAGAATCGTTTGGACCTCCTTCATACTATTACTCGTAAGTATGGTGGGACTGTTGACGATGTCTTGCTCTATTTCGCCAAGATTACGGAAGAATACAACCTCTTGACAGGCAATAACCTTTCGTCTGAGGATATGGAAGCTGAGCTCAAGAAATTGGAAGTCAATCTTGTCGATTTAGCAGGCCAGCTTGCATCTGCTCGTCACGATTTGGCTCAGCAGCTCGAAGCTGAGATTAAGCAAGAATTGCAAGACCTCTATATGGAAAAAGCCCAGTTTCAGGTTCGTTTTAGCAAGGGCAAATTCAGTCGTGAGGGCAATGAAATGGTCGAGTTTTACATTTCAACCAACCCTGGCGAAGACTTTAAACCCTTGGTCAAGGTTGCATCTGGTGGGGAATTATCTCGTCTCATGCTAGCCATTAAGTCTGCCTTTTCACGAAAAGAAGGCAAGACAAGCATTGTCTTTGATGAAGTGGATACGGGAGTTTCAGGTCGTGTAGCTCAGGCTATTGCGCAAAAGATTCACAAGATTGGCCAACATGGTCAGGTTCTGGCTATTTCCCATTTGCCACAAGTGATTGCGATTGCGGATTATCAATTCTTTATCGAGAAGATTAGCAATGACCATTCAACAGTTTCGACTGTTCGTCTCTTGACGGTTGAAGAGCGAGTGGAGGAAGTTGCTAAAATGTTGGCAGGTGATGATGTGACGGAAGCAGCCCTGACGCAAGCTAGAGAATTGTTGAGAAACAGGGAGAAATAAGATGACAGACTATTATGTAATTGGAGATGTTCACGGAAAAGCTGGGATGCTGGAAGACCTTCTCAAAACATGGGACGGCCAGACCCAGTTGCTCTTTCTAGGGGACTTGATTGACCGTGGTGAAGATAGTCGCCGTGTTCTAGAAATGGTTAAGGACTTAGTGGACAATCAAGGGGCTATCTGTCTATCAGGAAACCACGAGTATATGTTTTTGACTTGGCTCGATAACCCAGAAGAAAGCTATGACCACTATCGTCGTAATGGTGGAGATACAACCATTAACTCTATCCTAGGTCGTCCCTTGGATGCACCAGTTGACGGAGTAGAAGATGCCAAGCGTGTTGCTACTGAAGCAGCAGACTTGGTCAAGTTTATTCGTCAAATGCCATTTGTAGTCGAGACAGATAAGTATATCTTTGTTCACGCAGGTATTGATTTGACCTTGGATGACTGGCATGAAACCACAGATTATAAAAAAGTCTGGCTTAGAAAACCATTCCACGAAGCAGAAAATCATACTGGAAAAATCATTGTCTTTGGTCATACACCGGTTTATGGTTTGTTAAAGCAAGAGCGTGGTACAGCTGAGCTTTGGACTACAGAAGATGGCAAGATTGGGATGGACGGAGGAGCTGTTTATGGTGGTGTCCTTCATGGGATTGTCTTTACTGACCAAGGAATGACAGAACACCACTTTATCGAAAATGACGGCTTTATCGCTGAGGATTAGTACTCCTAGCAGGGTATGGTCTTGTCAAAATGTCAAAAACAATTTATAATAAATAGATACCCTGAAAGGAAGAGAATCATGAACTTAGAAGAATTGAAAAAACGACAGGAGAAGATCCGTAACTTCTCTATTATCGCCCATATTGACCATGGAAAGTCGACTCTAGCAGACCGCATTTTGGAAAAAACAGAGACAGTCTCCAGTCGTGAAATGCAGGCTCAGCTTTTGGATAGCATGGATCTAGAGCGAGAACGTGGGATTACCATTAAGTTAAATGCCATTGAGCTGAATTATACTGCAAAAGATGGCGAAACTTATATTTTCCACTTGATTGACACGCCGGGGCACGTAGACTTCACTTATGAAGTTTCACGTTCGCTCGCTGCCTGTGAGGGTGCTATTTTGGTGGTCGATGCCGCTCAAGGTATTGAGGCTCAAACCCTTGCCAACGTTTATCTAGCCTTGGACAATGATTTGGAAATCATGCCAGTCATTAACAAAATTGACCTACCAGCTGCAGATCCTGAGCGCGTGCGTACAGAGATTGAAGATGTCATTGGTTTGGATGCCAGTGAAGCAGTTTTGGCTTCTGCCAAGGCTGGTATCGGTATTGAAGAAATCCTCGAGCAAATCGTAGAAAAAGTACCAGCACCAACGGGTGATGTGACGGCTCCACTTAAGGCCTTGATTTTCGACTCTGTTTACGATGCTTACCGTGGGGTTATCCTTCAAGTTCGTGTTATGGACGGGGTGGTTAAACCTGGCGATAAGATTCAACTTATGAGTAATGGCAAGACTTTTGATGTTACGGAAGTCGGTATCTTTACACCCAAGGCAGTTGGTCGTGATTTCCTTGCGACTGGTGACGTTGGTTATATTGCAGCGTCTATCAAGACGGTTCAGGATACTCGTGTGGGTGATACCGTTACCTTGGCAACCAATCCTGCGGCAGAGCCATTACATGGTTACAAGCAGATGAATCCTATGGTCTTTGCGGGGCTATATCCTATCGAGTCAAACAAGTACAATGACCTACGTGAAGCGCTTGAAAAATTGCAACTGAATGATGCTAGTCTTCAGTTTGAACCAGAAACATCTCAGGCACTTGGATTTGGTTTCCGTTGTGGTTTCCTTGGCCTTCTCCATATGGATGTTATCCAAGAGCGTTTGGAACGTGAGTTCAACATTGACCTCATCATGACAGCTCCATCTGTTATCTATAAGGTCAACTTGACCGACGGCGAGTCTATGGATGTGTCCAACCCATCTGAGTTCCCAGATCCTACCAAGATTGCGACCATTGAAGAGCCTTATGTTAAGGCGCAAATCATGGTACCACAGGAGTTCGTAGGAGCAGTAATGGAGCTAGCTCAGCGCAAGCGTGGGGACTTTGTGACTATGGATTATATCGATGATAACCGTGTTAATGTCATCTATCAAATTCCACTTGCTGAAATCGTATTTGACTTCTTTGATAAGCTTAAGTCATCTACTCGTGGTTATGCAAGCTTTGACTACGAATTGTCAGAATATCGCCCATCTAAGCTAGTGAAAATGGATATCCTTCTCAACGGAGACAAGGTGGATGCCCTTAGCTTTATCGTTCACAAGGATTTTGCCTACGAACGTGGAAAACTCATCGTTGATAAGCTCAAGAAAATTATTCCTCGTCAACAATTTGAAGTACCAATCCAAGCAGCTATTGGACACAAGATTGTCGCTCGTACTGATATCAAGGCCCTTCGTAAGAACGTACTTGCTAAATGTTATGGTGGTGACGTTTCTCGTAAGCGTAAACTGCTTGAAAAACAAAAAGCTGGTAAGAAACGCATGAAAGCTATCGGATCAGTAGAAGTTCCACAAGAAGCCTTCCTCAGCGTCTTGAGCATGGATGAAGAGTAGAAGTATAAAGAAAAATATTTTATTGTTGATAGACTTTAAATATCAAATAACCAAGATAAATAAAAGAAGATCAAATGGTCTTCTTTTTAATTTGTTTTACGAATAAATAGATGAGTAGAAAAAGAAATGGAGATATTTATGAAAATCACAAACTATGAAATCTATAAGTTGAAAAAATCAGGTTTGACTAATCAACAGATTTTGGCAGTTCTAGAATACGGTGAAAATGTTGATCAGGAACTTTTATTGGGTGATATTGCAGATATATCAGGTTGCCGAAATCCAGCTGTTTTTATGGAACGTTATTTTCAGATAGATGATTCGCATTTGGAGAAAGAATTTCAAAAATTTCCATCTTTCTCTATTTTAGATGACTGTTACCCTTGGGATTTGAGTGAAATATATGATGCACCTGTGCTTTTATTTTACAAGGGAAATCTTGACCTCTTGAAATTTCCTAAGGTAGCGGTTGTGGGCAGTCGTGCTTGTAGCAAACAAGGAGCTAAGTCAGTTGAAAAAATCATTCAGGATTTGGAAAATGAACTGGTTATTGTCAGTGGATTAGCCAAGGGGATCGATACAGCAGCCCATATGGCAGCTCTGCAGAATGGCGGAAAAACCATTGCAGTGATTGGGACAGGACTGGATGTGTTTTATCCTAAAGCTAATAAACGCTTGCAAGACTACATCGGCAATGATCATCTGGTTCTAAGTGAATATGGACCTGGTGAACAACCTCTGAAATTTCATTTTCCTGCTCGTAATCGCATCATTGCTGGACTTTGCCGTGGTGTGATTGTTGCAGAGGCTAAGATGCGTTCAGGTAGTCTCATTACCTGTGAGAGGGCAATGGAAGAAGGGCGCGATGTTTTTGCTATTCCTGGTAGCATTTTAGATGGACTATCAGACGGTTGCCATCATTTGATTCAAGAAGGGGCAAAATTGGTCACCAGCGGGCAAGATGTTCTTGCGGAATTTGAATTTTAAGACAAAATTTCTCTTTCTAAACCAACTTTTCTTCTATATATAGGAGCTAAGTCTTGACAGTTATGGCAAAATGGTTTACACTTTATAAAGTTTATTACTTTGAAAAGGTGTGATACTGTGGCTACGGCAACAAAAAAGAAAAAATCAACAGTTAAAAAAAATCTAGTAATCGTGGAGTCGCCTGCTAAGGCCAAGACGATTGAAAAATATCTAGGTAGAAACTACAAGGTTTTAGCCAGTGTCGGGCATATCCGTGATTTGAAGAAATCCAGTATGTCAGTCGATATTGAAAATAATTATGAACCGCAATATATCAATATCCGAGGAAAAGGTCCTCTTATCAATGACTTGAAAAAAGAAGCCAAAAAAGCTAATAAAGTCTTTCTGGCGAGTGACCCGGACCGTGAAGGAGAAGCGATTTCTTGGCATTTGGCTCATATTCTCAACTTGGATGAAAATGATGCTAACCGTGTGGTCTTCAATGAAATCACCAAGGATGCAGTCAAAAATGCATTTAAAGAACCACGCAAGATTGATATGGACTTGGTTGATGCCCAACAGGCTCGTCGTGTTTTGGATCGCTTGGTAGGCTATTCGATTTCGCCTATTTTGTGGAAGAAGGTTAAGAAGGGCTTGTCAGCAGGTCGCGTTCAATCTATTGCGCTTAAGTTAATCATTGATCGTGAGAATGAAATCAATGCCTTCCAGCCGGAAGAATACTGGACAATTGATGCTGTCTTTAAAAAGGGAACCAAGCAATTTCAGGCATCCTTCTATGGAGTGGATGGCAAAAAGCTGAAACTGACTAGCAAAGATGAAGTTAAGGAAGTCTTGTCTCGTCTGACTAGCAAAGATTTTTCAGTGGATCAGGTAGATAAGAAAGAGCGCAAACGCAATGCTCCTTTACCCTATACCACTTCATCTATGCAGATGGATGCTGCCAATAAAATTAATTTCCGTACTCGAAAAACCATGATGGTTGCCCAACAGCTCTATGAAGGAATTAATATCGGTTCTGGTGTTCAAGGTTTGATTACCTATATGCGTACCGATTCGACTCGTATCAGTCCAGTAGCGCAGAACGAAGCAGCAAGTTTCATTACGGATCGTTTTGGTAGCAAGTATTCTAAGCATGGTAGCAAGGTTAAAAATGCTTCTGGAGCTCAGGATGCCCATGAGGCGATTCGCCCGTCTAGCGTCTTTAATACACCTGAAAGTATTGCTAAGTATCTGGACAAGGATCAGCTCAAGCTTTATACTCTTATTTGGAATCGTTTTGTAGCGAGTCAGATGACAGCTGCTGTCTTTGATACTATGGCTGTTAAATTGTCTCAAAATGGGGTCCAATTTGCTGCCAATGGTAGTCAGGTTAAGTTTGATGGTTATCTGGCCATTTATAACGATTCTGACAAGAATAAGATGTTACCAGATATGGCTGTTGGAGATATGGTCAAGCAGGTCAATAGCAAACCAGAGCAACATTTCACACAACCGCCTGCTCGCTATTCTGAAGCGACCTTGATCAAGACCTTGGAGGAAAATGGGGTTGGACGTCCATCAACCTATGCACCAACCATTGAAACCATTCAGAAACGTTACTATGTTCGCCTTGCAGCCAAACGTTTTGAACCGACAGAGTTGGGAGAAATTGTCAATAAACTCATTGTTGAATATTTCCCAGATATCGTAAACGTGACCTTTACAGCTGAAATGGAAGGCAAACTAGATGATGTCGAAGTTGGAAAAGAGCAGTGGCAACGTGTTATTGATGCCTTTTACAAACCATTCTCTAAAGAAGTGGCCAAGGCTGAAGAAGAAATGGAAAAAATCCAAATCAAGGATGAACCAGCTGGATTTGACTGTGAAGTCTGTGGCAGTCCAATGGTCATTAAACTTGGTCGTTTTGGTAAGTTCTACGCTTGTAGCAATTTCCCAGATTGTCGTCATACCCAAGCAATCGTGAAAGAAATCGGTGTTGAGTGTCCAAGTTGTCATCAGGGACAAATCATTGAACGTAAAACCAAGCGTAACCGCCTCTTCTATGGTTGCAATCGCTATCCAGAATGTGAATTTACTTCTTGGGATAAGCCTGTTGGTCGTGACTGTCCAAAATGTGGCAACTTCCTTATGGAGAAAAAAGTCCGTGGTGGTGGCAAGCAGGTTGTTTGTAGCAAGGGTGACTACGAAGAAGAAAAGATTAAATAAGAGGAGAGTCCTGAAAGTGAATTTCAGGCTCTTTTTGGTTGGAGCTTGACAAAATTCATCATTGTATGCGAAACTAGAAGAAGATTATTTTAACTAGGAGAAGTTATGCGTATTATTTATCTGATAATTGGTTTTTTATCACTGGCCTTGGCTATTATTGGGGTTGTTTTGCCCTTATTGCCGACAACGCCTTTTCTTTTGTTGTCTATTGCTTGTTTCTCAAGAAGTTCCAAGCGCTTCGAAGATTGGCTTTATCATACCAAACTCTATCAAGCATATGTGGCTGATTTTCGCGAGACTAAGTCTATTGCGCGTGAACGTAAGAAAAAAATCATCGTATCTATCTACATCTTGATGGGGATTTCCATTTATTTTGCACCTCTCTTACCAGTCAAAATCGGTCTGGGTGCTTTGACCATCTTTATCACTTATTATCTCTTCAAGGTCATTCCAGATAAAGAATAAGTAAAATTTGTAACTATTTCCCTTGATAAAAATGAAAACATATTCACAACAATATGATATAATAAATTTAAAGTAATCTTCAAGGAGAATCAAATGATTTACGAATTTTGTGCTGAAAATGTGACCTTGCTTGAAAAAGCGATGCAGGCTGGAGCTCGTCGAATTGAACTCTGTGATAATCTAGCAGTGGGAGGAACAACACCAAGCTATGGAGTGACCAAGGCAGCGGTTGAATTGGCAGCTAACTACGATACGACCATCATGACCATGATTCGTCCACGTGGTGGAGACTTTGTCTACAATGACCTAGAAATTGCTATTATGCTAGAAGACATTCGTTTAACTGCTCAGACTGGAAGTCAAGGGGTTGTATTTGGAGCTTTAACTGCTGATAAGAAGTTGGATAAACCTAATCTTGAAAAGTTAATTACTGCATCAAAAGGAATGGAAATTGTCTTCCACATGGCCTTTGATGAATTGAGCGATGAAGATCAACTGGAAGCTATTGACTGGCTCAGCCAAGCTGGAGTAACTCGTATCTTAACTCGTGCTGGTGTGTCTGGGGATTCCTTAGAAAAACGTTTTGCTCACTATCACAGAATTTTGGAACATGCTAAAGGTAAGATTGAAATTCTACCAGGTGGGGGGATTGACCTTGACAACCGTCAAACCTTTATCGACCAGCTAGGTGTGACACAATTGCATGGAACCAAGGTTGTCTTTTAAAAAATAGAAAGGAACTGCTAGCTTTTGGTAGCAGTTTTCACTTATGTTTGAAATTTTTAAATCCTATCAATTTAATAAAGAAAAGGCTCATGCTTATGGTTTTGTAGAAAATAGGGGAGTTTGGACCTATAGTTGCCAGATTTTGCAGGGTGATTTTATCATGACTGTGTCCATCACTACTGATAATGTGAGTTTTCAAGTCTTTGACCAGGAGACTGGTGATCTCTATCCTCAAGTTCATATGGAAAGTTTTAAAGGAAGTTTTGTTGCAAGTGTCCGTGAGACTTGTTTGGAGATTCTTTACCAGATTCGGAAGGCTTGTTTTGAGGTACAGGATTTTATCTGTCCTCAGACTAAGCGTATCATGGTTCAGGTTCAGGAAAAGTATGGTAATCAGCTGGAGTATCTGTGGGAAAAGTCGCCTGATACAGCAGTGTTAAGACACGAAGGCAATCAAAAGTGGTATGCCGTCTTGATGAAAATCTCTTGGGATAAGCTGGAAAAGGGCAGAGAAGGACAGGTGGAAGCAGTCAACCTCAAACATGATCAAGTAGCTGATTTACTTTCACACAAAGGCGTTTATCCAGCCTTTCATATGAACAAACGTTACTGGATTAGTGTGGCGCTTGATGATACTTTATCAGACAAAGAAGTATTGGAATTGATGGAAAAAAGTTGGAACTTAACCACTAAAAAATGAAATATTTCAAGGATTTTCAATAACTTTCAATTAGCAAAATATTCTCTACTGAAGAAATTTTCAGAAAATATTGGATTTTTTCTTGACAAGAACTTTTGCCTATGCTAAAATACTAAACAAGATATCAAACGAAGGAGAAAGTCAAACATGAAAACAGCTAAGTTTAATCAATTTGCTTTGTTGTTGAGGTACTCGGGCTAGTGCAAAAAGCATTAGTCCTGTTTGGCTTACCAAGCGGGAGTGAATCAACATCTCGCTTGGACTTCTGAGCGAGATGTTTTTTTAAAACCACATTTGGAAAAGGGGAAATCTTATGAGAACAGTTGAATTTCTAGATACCAGCCTTCGGGATGGAGAACAGACACCGGGTGTTAATTTCTCAATAAAGGAAAAAATTGCCATAGCAAGACAGCTGGAGAAATGGGGTATTTCAGCCATCGAAGCTGGTTTTCCAGCGGCGAGTCCTGATTCATTTACAGCAGTTCAGGAGATTGCCAAGGTCTTGAAGAAAACAGCGGTGACTGGTTTGGCACGCTCTGTCAAGTCTGATATTGATGCTTGTTACGAGGCGCTTAAGGATGCTAAGTATCCACAGGTTCATGTCTTTATCGCTACTAGTCCGATTCACCGCAAGTATAAACTCAATAAGAGCAAGGAAGAGATTTTGGAAGCAATTAGTGAGCATGTTTTCTATGCCCGTTCTAAGTTTGAAGTGGTCGAATTCTCTCCTGAAGATGCTACCAGAACAGAGTTGGATTTCCTCTTGCAAGTTGTTCAAACAGCAGTTGATGCAGGTGCGTCTTATATCAATATCCCTGATACGGTAGGATTTACCACACCAGAGGAATACGGTGCTATCTTTAAACACTTGATTGAGAATGTTAAGACAGATCGTCAGATTATCTATTCACCACACTGCCATGATGACCTTGGAATGGCAGTGGCAAATAGCCTTGCTGCTGTCAAGAATGGGGCAGGACGAGTCGAAGGAACCATCAATGGTATCGGGGAGCGAGCTGGTAATGCTGCTTTGGAAGAAATAGCAGTGGCGCTCAATATTCGTCAAGATTACTATCAAGCAGAAACCAGAATTGTCCTAAATGAGACAATCAATACGTCAGAAATGGTTTCTCGCTTCTCAGGTATCCCAGTTCCTAAAAACAAGGCCGTTGTTGGTGGCAATGCCTTTTCTCATGAATCTGGTATTCACCAAGACGGAGTCCTTAAAAATCCTCTTACTTATGAGATTATCACCCCTGAATTGGTCGGTGTCAAGAGTAACAGCCTCCCACTTGGAAAATTGTCTGGTCGCCATGCCTTTGTTGAAAAACTAAGAGAACTGGCCTTAGACTTTACAGAAGAGGATATCAAACCACTCTTTGCTAAGTTCAAGGCATTGGCCGACAAGAAACAAGAAATCACAGATGCAGATATTCGTGCTCTGGTAGCTGGAACCATGGTTGAGAATCCAGAAGGCTTCCACTTTGATGATTTACAACTACAAACCCATGCGGAAAATGACATTGAAGCACTCGTTAGCCTAGCCAATATGGATGGTGAGAAAGTCGAATTTAATGCGACAGGACAAGGCTCTGTTGAGGCTATCTTTAACGCTATTGATAAGTTCTTCAATCAATCTGTTCGCTTGGTATCCTATACTATCGATGCGGTGACAGATGGAATTGATGCCCAAGCTCGGGTCTTGGTCACTGTTGAAAACAGAGATACAGAAACCATCTTTAACGCAGCAGGTCTTGATTTCGATGTGTTGAAGGCTTCGGCTATTGCCTACATCAATGCCAATACCTTTGTTCAAAAAGAGAATGCTGGTGAGATGGGACGCAGTGTTTCTTACCGCGATATGCCTAGTGTGTAAAGGAGAAGGCTATGACAAAGAAAATAGTAGCTCTAGCAGGGGACGGAATCGGCCCAGAAATCATGGAGGCTAGTTTAGAGGTTCTGGAAGCTCTAGCTGAAAAAACAGGTTTTGATTATGAGATTGATAGAAGACCTTTTGGAGGTGCAGGTATCGATGCTGCAGGGTATCCTTTACCTGATGAAACCCTCAAGGTATGTCGTGAAGCAGATGCCATTCTACTAGCGGCTATCGGAAGTCCTCAGTATGATGGAGCAGCGGTTAGGCCTGAACAAGGCTTGCTGGCTCTCCGTAAGGAACTCAATCTCTATGCTAATATTCGCCCTGTAAAAATCTTTGATAGTCTTAAGCATTTGTCACCTCTCAAACCAGAACGAATTGCTGGTGTGGACTTTGTCGTGGTGCGTGAGTTGACAGGCGGGATCTACTTCGGAGATCATATTCTCGAAGAGCAAAAAGCGCGTGATATCAACGACTATAGCTACGAGGAAGTGGAGCGGATTATTCGCAAATCCTTTGAAATCGCAAGAAGTCGGAGAAAAATCGTTACTAGTATCGATAAGCAAAATGTGTTGGCAACATCAAAACTCTGGCGGAAAGTAGCTGAGAAGGTCGCACAGGATTTCCCAGATGTGACCTTGGAACACCAGTTAGTGGACTCAGCTGCCATGCTCATGATTACCAATCCTGCTAAGTTTGATGTCATCGTGACAGAAAATCTTTTCGGAGATATTCTATCGGATGAATCAAGCGTTCTATCTGGCACACTTGGGGTTATGCCATCAGCCAGTCATTCTGAAAAGGGTCCAAGTCTCTATGAGCCAATTCACGGTTCAGCACCTGATATTGCAGGTCAAGGAATTGCCAATCCTATTTCCATGATTTTATCAGTGGCCATGATGCTGAGAGATAGTTTTGGACGTTTTGAGGATGCAGAGCGTATCGAGCGTGCTGTTGAGGCAAGTTTGGCAGCTGGAATTTTAACGAGAGATATAGGAGGACAGGCTTCGACCAAGGAAATGACGGAAGCTATTATTGCAAGGTTATGAAGTTAGACGAAAAAATTACTCTAGTCCTTTTGATTTGGAATGTCATTGTTTTCTTGATTTATGGTATTGACAAATCCAAGGCGAGGAGAAGAGCTTGGCGCATTCCTGAGAAAATCTTACTTATTTTAGCCTTTACTTGTGGTGGTTTTGGTGCCTGGCTAGCAGGAATCATCTTTCACCACAAGACTCGAAAATGGTATTTTAAAACAGTTTGGTTTCTCGGGATGGCGACCACACTAGTAGCCTTATATCTTATTTGGAGGTAATGGATGGCAGGAAAATCGATTTTTGATAAATTATGGGACCGTCATGTCATCACAGGAGAAGAGGGGCAGCCCCAACTCATGTATGTGGACCAGCACTATATTCATGAAGTGACCAGCCCTCAAGCCTTTCAAGGTTTGCGAGATGCAGGTCGCAGATTGAGACGACCAGACTTGACATTTGGAACTTTTGACCACAATGTCCCGACGGTCAATATCTACGATATTCGAGATGTCATTTCTAAGGCACAAATTGATAAGCTGGCTGAAAATGTTGAGGAGTTTGGGATTGAACATGCTGCCCACGGTTCCGAAAAGCAAGGAATCGTTCACATGGTTGGTCCAGAGACAGGACGGACCCAACCAGGAAAATTCATCGTCTGTGGAGACAGCCATACGGCAACCCACGGGGCTTTCGGAGCGATCGCTTTTGGGATTGGGACTAGTGAGGTTGAGCATGTCTTCGCTACCCAGACACTCTGGCAGGTTAAACCCAAGAAAATGCTGGTAGAATTCACTGGTGTTCCTCAAAAAGGAGTTTATTCCAAGGATTACATTCTCGCCCTGATTGCTAAGTACGGCGTTGCTTGTGGTGTTGGTTACGTGGTGGAATATCGAGGTCAGGCTATTGATGCACTGAGCATGGAAGAGCGAATGACCATCTGCAATATGTCCATCGAGTTTGGATCCAAGATGGGAATCATGAATCCGGATCAAACCACCTATGATTATCTCAAGGGACGGGAATGTGTTCCAGAGGACTTTGAAGAGGCTGTGGCAGATTGGAAGACCCTTGTCAGTGATGAGGATGCTGTTTACGATAAGGTTATTCATATGGATGTCTCAGACCTTGCTCCTATGGTGACCTGGGGAACCACCCCTGCTATGGGGGTTGACTTTGACAGTAGATTCCCAGAAATTAAGGATATGAATGATGAGCGAGCCTACAATTACATGGACTTGGAGCCTGGTCAAAAGCCAGCTGATATTGAACTAGGCTATATTTTTATCGGGTCTTGTACCAATGCTCGGCTCAGTGACTTGCAACTGGCTGCGCGATTTGTCAAAGGAAAGAAAATAGCCCCCAATCTAACGGCTATCGTAGTCCCAGGTTCTCGTCCTGTCAAACGAGCTGCTGAGAAGTTGGGCTTGGACAAGGTCTTTCTAGATGCTGGTTTTGAGTGGAGAGACCCAGGTTGCTCTATGTGCCTAGGGATGAATCCAGACAAGGTCCCTGATGGTGTCCACTGCGCCTCAACCAGCAACCGCAACTTTGAAGACAGACAGGGATTTGGTGCTAAGACCCACCTCTGCAGTCCAGCCATGGCAGCAGCAGCAGCTATCGCAGGGCGTTTCGTAGATGTTCGACAAATGCCAGAAGCCCAGTAAGGAGAGGATATGGAGAAATTCACAGTTTATACGGGAACGACCGTTCCTCTTATGAATGATAACATCGACACCGACCAAATCCTACCCAAGCAGTTTCTCAAGTTAATTGATAAAAAAGGCTTTGGTAAGTACCTCATGTATGCTTGGCGTTATCTGGATGACAAGTATACTGAAGACCCAGACTTTGTCTTTAATAGACCTGAATATAGGAAAGCTAGTATCCTCATCTCAGGGAATAACTTTGGGGCAGGGTCTTCAAGGGAACACGCAGCTTGGGCTCTAGCAGACTACGGTTTTAAGGTCGTGATTGCAGGCTCTTTCGGTGATATTCATTACAATAATGAACTCAATAATGGCATGTTGCCTATTGTACAGCCTAGAGAGGTTAGAGAGAAACTAGCCCAGCTAAAACCAACTGACCAGATAACTGTGGACTTGGAACAACAAAAAATCATCTCACCAATTGGAGAATTCACTTTCGAAATCGATAGCGAGTGGAAACACAAACTCTTAAATGGTTTGGATGATATCGGTATTACTTTGCAGTATGAAGACTTGATTGTTGCATATGAAAAACAACGACCAGCCTACTGGCAGGATTAGAAGAAAATTAGAAAAGGAAATAGAACTATGACAAAACACATTCAATGGAACGGAACACTTTCACAAGAAGGCTATGACATTTTAAAAGGTGAGGGCGGATGTATCGTTTGTCCTACAAAAGTTGGTTACATCATCATGACTAGTGATAAGGCAGGTCTTGAACGCAAGTTCGCAGCCAAAGAGCGTAACCGTAACAAACCAGGAGTTGTTCTCTGCGGTAGTATGGATGAGCTCTGCGCTTTAGCACAACTCAACCCAGAAATTGAAGCGTTTTACCAAAAACACTGGGATGAAGACATTCTCCTTGGTTGTATCCTTCCTTGGAAACCAGAAGCTTTTGAAAAACTCAAAACATATGGAGATGGCCGTGAAGAACTGATGACTGACGTGCGTGGTACTAGCTGTTTTGTTATCAAGTTTGGTAAAGCTGGTGAACAATTAGCTGCCAAACTTTGGGAAGAGGGCAAGATGGTCTATGCCTCATCAGCAAATCCATCTGGTAAAGGAAACCGCGGTAAGGTGGAAGGTATCGGAGAACGTATCGAAGGGGCAGTGGACCTTGTCATCGAAGCAGACGACTATGTGGCATCTATCCAGCCTGACAAAACGATTGAAACTCGCTACGAGCAAGGCGTGATGGTGTCTATGGTCGATAAGGACGGCAAACTCATCCCAGAACAAGGAGGAGCACGCTCAACTTCACCAGCTCCAGTTGTAATCCGTAAAGGGCTTGACATTGATAAAATTATGATGCACCTGTCAGATACCTTTAACTCATGGGACTACCGTCAGGGTGAATATTACTAAGATAAAAAAAGAAGTCTAGTGTTATGAGATATTTAAGCTCCTAACACTGGGCTTTTTGTTTGGAAATTCTTTTCTTTTTTAAATAGATATGATATTCTAGGATTGGACTGTGGTTAGAAGATAATTTAGCAAAAGTCAAATGAATTATCAATAAATATTGTGTTTTGAAATGGAAAAATTTTATGGAAAATATAGTGAACTTTTGGTTAATTGCGATTCCTACGCATAAAAGTATATGGGATGATTTTATAAAAAATAATAAACTTTCTATTGATTTTTCAAATTATAATATTTCAGATTTATTTAAATATAACAATTATCGGGAGCTTCCTGCTGGGGATAAACAAAAGAAGTTTATATGGCAATTTGCACATAAAATTAAAGTTGGCGATATTGTGATAGCTAAGAAAGGAATATCAAAATTTTATGGAATCGGAAAAGTAATTAAATCCTACTATTATGAATCATCAAAAGAAAAGTTCAACCATTCTATTGGTGTAGAATGGTTGAAAATTGGTGAATGGAACATGGGTAATAACACAAACAGACATACAGTGTATTGGGATAGAAATTTAGAACGTATCAATTTATATAAATCCATTCTAAATGGTACATACAGAAAAAATATAGAGAAAGTTGTTATGAATAAAAATATTAACGATTATTTAGATAAATTAAAAAAATCCAAAAACCTCATCCTCCGCGGTGCTCCTGGCACAGGAAAAACTTATCTTGCTAAAGAAATTGCTAAAGAATTAACGGATGGCAACGAAGACCAAATCGGATTTGTACAGTTTCATCCATCTTATGATTATACGGATTTTGTTGAGGGGTTAAGACCGGTATCAAATGGGGATGGAGCTATTGAGTTTAAATTACAAGATGGTATTTTTAAGCAATTTTGTCAGAGAGCGAAAGAAGCTCAGAAGACTGGAGGTCAAGATAATTTTGAAGAAACATGGGCTAAGCTAACGGATGCTATCAATGAAAAGCAAGGACAATATTTCTTCCCTCGTAGTTCGGTTCCAGCCAGTTTAAATAGTCAAGGGAATGTGAAATTTGATTCTCCTGTTGCTACCAAAGAAAAAGTGTATCTTTTGTACAAGGGTGAGGAAACCAAGTTAAAGTACGAAACTTATCAAAAAATCGTTTTAGATCACATGAAAGAAAGTTATGGCTTATGTGATTATGTGTCTCCAACGATCAACACAGATAAGAAATTCGTCTTCATCATCGATGAGATCAATCGTGGAGAGATTTCTAAGATTTTTGGTGAACTCTTTTTCTCTATTGACCCTGGCTATCGTGGTGAAAAGGGAAGTGTTTCTACCCAATATGAAAATCTACACGAAACTGATGAAAAGTTTTATATCCCCGAAAATGTTTACATCATCGGAACTATGAATGATATTGATCGTTCAGTGGATACCTTTGATTTTGCTATGCGTCGTCGTTTCCGTTTTGTTGAAATTACTGCTGAAAGTCAACTTGGTATGCTTGATGAGGTGCTTAGTGATAAAGCTGAAGAAGCAACAATTCGTCTAAGAAACTTGAATGCTGCTATTGAAAATATTCAAGAATTAAACAGTCATTACCATATCGGGCCAAGTTATTTCCTTAACTTGAAGGATGTAGATTTTGACTATGAATCACTCTGGTCTGATTATCTCAAACCGCTTTTGGAAGATTACTTACGGGGTTCTTATGAGGAATTTGAAACTCTGGAAACTTTGAAAAAAGCATTTGATCTGACAAATAACGAGGAAACAGATCAGCAAGATACTGGTGATAATGATGCGGATAACTGACAATCAGCATAGAATTGCTAAGGAAGGCTTTGTCGCAGAATATCCCAAACTAAGTCAAGCATTACTTGATAGAACACTAGATAACCTTTCTAAAGAGGACAATATCTTTATTTTTCCAAATGATTTGAAAAATTCTCCTGACTTAGAGAAGGACCAAAAAATCTTTGAAACAGTTAATCAGAAAATCAAGACTGGAAATGTGGTTGGTTTTCTGGGGTGTGGTCAGGAAAGATTAACGATTTCCTCTCGATTTTCTGATGAGAGTAATGACCATTTTTTGCATTATCTCTTACACAAGGTTCTTCGTATCAATCTCACTAGTTTAGATGTTGCTTTGTCTCTTGAAGAGAGGCTTTATCAACTTTTGATGTATCTCTTTCCCAAGTATCTTCAAGCTGCTCTCCGAAAGGGTCTTTATAAGGAATACCAGAGATTTTCTCATAATGACAGTCATGTTAAGGGAGTGATTGATGTAAGAAACCATCTCAAGAAAAACCTTCCTTTCACGGGAAATATTGCCTACACAACGAGAGAGTTCACCTATGATAATCCCCTCATGCAGTTGGTCCGTCACACTATTGAATACATTAAGAATCAGAAAAGCATTGGGCAAGGGGTTCTTGATAATCTCTTGACTAGTCGTGAAAATGTAGCAGAAATCGTGCATGTAACGCCTTCTTATAAACTAGCTGATCGTGCTAAGATTATTCGGGGAAATCAATCTAAACCTATACGTCATGCATACTTTCACGAGTACAGAAAGTTACAAGAACTTTGTCTGATGATTCTAAACCAAGAAAAGCACGGTTTAGGGTATCAAGATCAAAAAATTCATGGTATTCTTTTTGATGTTGCCTGGCTTTGGGAAGAGTATGTTCATACTTTGTTGCCAAAAGATTTCATCCATCCACGAAATAAAGATAAGACGGACGGAATTTCAGTATTTTCTAGTCGAGAAAGAAAAGTATTTCCAGATTTTTATCAAGAAGAGCTTAAAATAGTATTAGATGCTAAGTATAAAAAACTGGAATTGACTGAAAAAGGAATCAACCGTGAGGACTTATTCCAGCTGATTTCTTATTCTTATATTTTAGAAGCTGAGAAAGCTGGTCTTGTTTTTCCGAGCAAGGACAAGGTTGTTGATAATGAGATAGGAAAGCTAGCAGGTTATGGAGCTTTGTTGAAGAAATGGTCTATCCAAATTCCTCAGAAGTCTTCATCCTATAGTGAATTTTGTGAAATGCTGGAAAACTCCGAAGAAATATTTAAAAGTAATATTACTAAAGAAGTGGGGAGAAAATAATCTCTCCACTTTTTTGTCTTTGATATAAGTAAAATCCGAACAATGGTTTTTAATTTGTAAAATTATTTGACAAAAACTGTACTTTAGTTTATAATGAATTAAGGAAACGTCGGAAAAGGCGTAGTGATGCGAGAGCATAGGTAGGTCATTACAAAAGAAACGAGACATCGATATGTTAAATGAATTTCCAATTTTTGATTATGAAGATATTCAATTGATCCCAAATAAATGTGTCATTAAAAGCCGTGCAGAAGCAGATACAAGTGTCACTCTAGGAAATCACACCTTTAAACTACCTGTTGTGCCAGCTAATATGCAGACGATTTTGGATGAAAATGTAGCAGAGCAACTGGCTAAAGGTGGTTACTTCTACATTATGCACCGTTTTGATGAGGCTGGACGTATTCCTTTTATTAAACGAATGCACGATCAAGGGCTTATTGCTTCTATCTCTGTTGGTGTTAAGGATTATGAGTATGATTTTGTTAGCCAGCTCAAGGCTGATGCTCCTGAGTACATTACGATTGACATTGCCCACGGTCATGCGGATAGCGTGATTTCTATGATTCAACACATCAAGAAAGAATTGCCAGATACCTTTGTTATTGCTGGAAATGTGGGAACACCAGAAGCTGTGCGTGAATTGGAAAATGCGGGTGCGGATGCTACTAAGGTTGGTATCGGTCCTGGTAAGGTTTGTATCACCAAGGTTAAGACTGGTTTTGGTACAGGTGGTTGGCAGTTGGCTGCTCTACGCTGGTGTGCCAAGGCTGCACGTAAACCAATCATTGCAGATGGAGGAATTCGTACTCACGGCGATATTGCCAAGTCTATCCGTTTCGGTGCTAGCATGGTCATGATTGGTTCCCTTTTTGCAGGACATATTGAAAGTCCAGGGAAAACGATTGAAGTCGATGGTGAACAGTTCAAAGAATATTACGGTTCAGCCTCACAATACCAAAAGGGTGCTTACAAAAATGTGGAAGGCAAACGTATCTTGCTTCCTGCTAAAGGTCATCTGCAAGACACTTTAACTGAGATGGAACAAGACCTTCAAAGTGCTATTTCTTATGCAGGTGGACGTCAGGTTGCTGACCTTAAACACGTTGATTATGTGATCGTGAAAAACTCTATCTGGAATGGGGATGCTTCCCACTAAGACGGGCTATCTCACTAGAAAAAAACTTGTTATTAGAGCAAATTTCTGTTATAATAAAACAAGTTTCCACCCTTAGTGTAATGGATATCACGTAAGATTCCGGTTCTTGAGATGGGGGTTCGATTCCCTCAGGGTGGATGTAAACATCCTAAAAAGCCTTTAATAGGGCTTTTTTCTTTACACAGCCCTAAATTGGCCCTTAAAACTGAAAATCTCTTTTTAAAGAATTCCCAAATGCTCTCCAGTCCCGTTTTAAAGTGACTCAGGGGGCTTTTTTTGATATAATAAAAAGGACTGTTATCAGTTAGAAAGAGGTTGGTATGAAAGAATTACAAACTGTACTAAAGAACCATTTTGCAATCGAATTTGCAGACAAAAATTTACTGGAGACTGCCTTTACTCATACGAGTTATGCCAATGAGCACCGCCTCTTAAAAATTTCACACAATGAACGCTTGGAATTTTTAGGAGACGCTGTTCTACAGTTATTGATTTCAGAATATCTGTATAAAAAATATCCTAAAAAGCCTGAAGGGGACCTATCAAAACTCCGTGCCATGATTGTTCGTGAGGAGAGTTTGGCTGGTTTTGCGCGTGATTGCCAGTTTGACCAGTTTATCAAACTTGGTAAAGGGGAAGAAAAGTCTGGTGGACGCAATCGGGATACCATTCTTGGTGATGCCTTTGAAGCCTTTCTCGGTGCCCTCCTTTTGGACAAGGATGTGGCCAAGGTTAAGGAATTTATCTATCAAGTCATGATTCCTAAGGTTGAAGCAGGCGAATTTGAGATGATTACAGACTACAAAACCCATCTCCAAGAGCTACTTCAGGTCAATGGCGATGTGGCTATTCGTTATCAGGTGATTTCTGAAACGGGTCCTGCCCACGATAAGGTTTTTGATGTAGAAGTTCTGGTTGAAGGCAAGAGCATTGGTCAAGGTCAAGGTCGTTCTAAGAAACTAGCAGAGCAGGAAGCTGCTAAAAATGCCGTTGAGAAAGGGCTGGATTCATGTATTTAAAGGAAATCGAAATTCAGGGATTCAAATCTTTTGCTGACAAGACCAAAGTCGTCTTTGACCAAGGTGTGACGGCAGTCGTTGGACCTAATGGATCTGGAAAGTCGAATATTACAGAAAGTCTGCGTTGGGCCTTGGGGGAGTCAAGTGTTAAGAGTCTCCGTGGTGGCAAGATGCCAGATGTCATCTTTGCCGGAACAGAGAGTCGTAAACCGCTCAATTATGCTTCTGTAGTTGTGACTCTGGATAATAATGACGGTTTTATCAAGGATGCAGGCCAAGAAATTAGAGTGGAACGCCATATCTATCGTAGTGGAGATAGTGAATACAAGATTGACGGCAAGAAAGTGCGTCTGCGTGATATTCATGACCTCTTCTTGGATACTGGATTGGGACGAGATTCCTTCTCTATCATTTCCCAAGGGAAGGTTGAGGAGATTTTTAATTCTAAGCCTGAGGAACGCCGAGCTATTTTTGAAGAAGCTGCTGGAGTTTTAAAATACAAGACTCGCAGAAAAGAAACTGAAAGTAAACTGCAACAAACTCAGGATAATCTAGACCGTCTTGAAGACATTATCTACGAGTTGGATAATCAAATCAAGCCTCTTGAGAAGCAAGCTGAGAATGCCCTTAAGTTTTTAGACTTGGAAGGTCAACGCAAGGCTATTTATTTAGACGTGCTGGTTGCTCAAATCAAGGAAAATAAGGCTGAACTAGAGTCGACAGAAGAAGAGTTAGCACAGGTTCAGGAACTCTTGACGAGCTACTACCAAAAGCGTGAAAAATTAGAAGAAGAAAATCAAACTCTTAAAAAGCAACGCCAAGATTTACAGGCTGAAATGGCCAAAGATCAGGGCAGTTTGATGGATTTGACCAGTCTGATTAGTGACTTAGAGAGAAAATTAGCCCTATCGAAACTAGAATCTGAGCAAGTAGCCCTCAATCAACAGGAAGCACAAGCTCGTTTGGCTACTTTAGAGTATAAGAGAAATGCTCTAAGTCAGGAAAAGACTGAAAAAGAAAGCTCTTTAGCCCTCTTAGAAGAAAAGCTAGTCCAAAATAATCAAAAACTCAATCGTTTAGAAGCTGAATTGCTGGCTTTTTCAGATGATCCTGATCAGATGATTGAGCTCTTACGTGAACGCTTTGTAGCCCTTTTACAAGAAGAAGCCGATGTGTCAAACCAGTTGACCCGTATCGAAAACGAGTTGGAAAATAGTCGTCAGCTTTCTCAAAAACAAGCAGATCAACTAGAAAAGCTGAAAGAACAGCTGGCTACAGCTAAAGAGAAGGCTAGTCAGCAAAAAGAAGAGCTTGAAACTGCCAAGGAGCAGGTTCAAAAATTATTGGCCGACTACCAAGCTAGTGCTAAGGAGCAAGAGGAGCAGAAATCTTCCTATCAAGCTCAACAGAGCCAACTCTTTGACCGTCTGGATAATCTCAAAAACAAGCAGGCCAGAGCTCAAAGTTTGGAAAATATCCTGAGAAATCATAGTAACTTTTATGCAGGTGTTAAGAGTGTTCTCCAAGAAAAAGACAGCCTTGGTGGAATTATTGGTGCAGTCAGTGAGCACCTGACCTTTGATGTGCATTATCAAACTGCCTTAGAGATTGCGCTTGGAGCCAGCAGTCAGCATATCATCGTAGAAGATGAAAACGCGGCAACCAAGGCCATTGATTTCCTAAAACGTAACAGAGCTGGTCGTGCGACCTTTCTTCCATTGACGACTATCAAGGCTCGTACGATTTCTAGTCAGAATCAAGATGCTATCGCTACAAGTCCAGGCTTCCTTGGCATGGCAGATGAGCTGGTTACTTTCGATACTAGACTGGAAGCTATTTTTAAGAATTTGTTAGCTACGACAGCAATTTTTGATACTGTAGAACACGCGCGTATAGCAGCTCGCCAGGTTCGTTATCAGGTTCGTATGGTGACTTTGGACGGTACAGAGTTGCGCACAGGTGGTTCTTATGCAGGTGGTGCCAATCGCCAGAATAACAGCATTTTTATCAAGCCAGAACTGGAGCAATTGCAAAAAGAAATTGCTGAAGAAGAAGCAAGTCTTCGTTCAGAAGAGGCGACTTTGAAGACCTTGCAAGATGAGATGGCTAGATTGACAGAAAGTTTAGAAGCTATCAAATCTCAAGGAGAGCAGGCTCGTATTCAGGAGCAAGGTTCGTCCCTCGCTTATCAGCAAACTAGTCAGCAAGTTGAAGAGCTAGAAACTCTTTGGAAACTCCAAGAAGAGGAATTAAATCGTCTTACTGAGGGAGATTGGCAAGCAGATAAGGAAAAATGCCAAGAGCGCCTTGCTACCATTGCCAATGAAAAGCAAAATCTGGAAGCTGAGATTGAAGAGATTAAGTCCAACAAAAATGCCATCCAAGAACGCTATCAAAACTTGCAGGAAGAGCTAGCGCAAGATCGCTTACTTAAGACAGAACTGCAAGGACAAAAACGTTATGAAGTTGCTGATATTGAACGTTTAGGCAAGGAATTGGATAATCTGAATATCGAGCAAGAGGAAATCCAGCGCCTTCTTCAAGAAAAGGTTGACAATCTTGAGAAAGTTGATACAGAATTGCTCAGTCAACAGGCCGAAGAAGCCAAAAATCAGAAAACAAATCTCCAACAAGGTTTGATTCGCAAGCAGTTTGAGTTGGATGATATTGAAGGTCAATTGGATGATATTGCTAGTCATTTGGATCAGGCCCGCCAGCAGAATGAAGAGTGGATTCGCAAGCAAACACGTGCTGAAGCTAAGAAAGAAAAGGTCAGCGAGCGCTTACGCCATTTACAAAGTCAATTAACAGACCAGTATCAGATTAGCTATACTGAAGCACTAGAAAAGGCACATGAATTGGAAAACCTCAATCTGGCAGAGCAAGAGGTGCAGGATTTAGAGAAGGCTATTCGCTCACTGGGTCCTGTCAATTTGGATGCTATTGAACAGTACGAAGAAGTTCACAGCCGTCTGGATTTCTTGAATAGCCAGAGAGATGACATTTTGTCGGCGAAAAACCTGCTCCTTGAGACTATTACTGAGATGAATGATGAGGTTAAGGAACGCTTTAAATCAACCTTTGAAGCTATTCGTGAGTCCTTTAAAGTGACATTCAAGCAGATGTTTGGTGGAGGTCAGGCGGACCTCATTTTGACTGAGGGAGACTTGCTGACAGCTGGGGTTGAGATTTCTGTTCAACCTCCAGGTAAGAAAATCCAGTCTCTAAACCTTATGAGTGGTGGTGAAAAAGCCTTATCAGCTCTTGCTTTGCTTTTCTCTATTATTCGTGTAAAGACCATTCCGTTTGTCATCTTGGATGAGGTAGAGGCTGCGCTTGACGAAGCCAATGTCAAACGTTTTGGGGATTACCTCAACCGCTTTGACAAGGACAGCCAGTTTATCGTCGTAACCCACCGTAAAGGAACCATGGCAGCGGCTGATTCCATCTATGGAGTGACCATGCAAGAATCAGGTGTCTCAAAAATTGTTTCGGTGAAGTTAAAAGATTTGGAAGAAACAGTAGACTAGTTACCATATGATAGCATCTCTTAGGGGATGCTATTTTTTAAATAACATCTTGAATGATTTTTTAAGATCAGTTCAGGGGCAAAAAACGACATTTGGGATTTCCTTTTAGCGAAAAGGCTTTCTCTATGATATAATAGTTCCATGATTACAACAGTACCTATAAAAAATGAAAAAGACATCGCAGTACCGGATAAAACAGTTCTTGTATTAGGCTATTTTGACGGTATTCATAAGGGACATCAGAAGCTTTTTGAAGTAGCTAGTAAGGCTTCGATGAAAGATTATCTTCCAGTTGTCGTGATGACCTTTACAGAGTCCCCTAAGCTCGCATTACAGCCTTATAAGCCAGAATTAATGCTTCATATTGTCAGCCATGAAGAACGAGAACATAAGATGAAATGGCATGGAGTAGAGGCTCTTTTCTTACTTGATTTTAGTAGTAAATTTGCTAGTTTAACGGGTCAAGAGTTCTTTGATACCTATGTTAGAGCATTAAAACCAGCGATTATTGTAGCGGGATTTGATTACACCTTTGGTTCTGATAAGAAAACTGCAGATGATCTGAAGGACTATTTTGATGGAGAAATCATCATTGTTCCGCCCGTTGAGGATGAAAAGGGGAAAATTAGTTCTACTCGTATTCGTCATGCTATTCTTGATGGAGATGTAAGGGAAGCAGGTAATTTACTTGGCACTCCTCTACCGTCACGTGGAATGGTTGTTCATGGGAATGCTCGTGGACGGACTATCGGTTACCCAACAGCAAACTTAGTTTTAAGAGATCGAACCTATATGCCAGCTGATGGTGTTTACGTAGTCGATATTGAAGTGCAGCGTAAAAGATATCGTGGAATGGCGAGTGTCGGGAAAAATGTTACTTTCGATGGAGAAGAGCCACGTTTTGAAGTCAATATTTTTGATTTTTCAGATGACATTTACGGTGAAACAGTTATTGTCTACTGGCTAGACCGTGTCCGTGAAATGGTCAAATTTGACTCTGTTGAAGAACTGGTAGACCAACTCCAGAAAGATGAAGAAATTGCTCGGAATTGGAAGGATGGAGATTCTGTCATTTAAAGGTCTCAGGTATAGAAAACGTCTGAAAAACCTACTAGATGGATTAGTTATTTTGTTAGTTTGATACAAAGCACTTTCAGTCCTCCTAGTTTCCTATTTTAGTAACTGTTTATGTTCAAATTATAGACGAGGCTTTATTATGCAAACGCAAGAAGAAATGAATGTTCTGGTACCCGAAAAATTAGCAGAAATTGAGCGTGATTTCGATGTCACAATTTTGTGGGCTATTGAGTCTGGTAGTCGTGCTTGGGGTTTTGAGTCTCCCGATAGTGACTTTGATGTACGATTTATCTACAAACATAAGCAAGATTTTTATCTCCGTTTGAATGAACAGCGCGATGTTATCGAGCTACCAATTGACGATACTTGGGATGTGAGTGGCTGGGATTTAGACAAGACTTTAAAGTTGCTTTATAAGTCAAATCCAACCCTCTTTGAGTGGTTACAGTCGCCAATCGTTTACCAGCAAGACGAAGGCTTTATTGACCGTATCCGTCCGCTTGTTAGTCAGTATTTTTCTGAGAAAAAGATGCTCCACCATTACTTGAATACTGCTAGAACTCAAATGAATAAGTATCTTTCAGGAGATAAGGTCAAACCTAAAAAGTATTTCTATGCACTTCGTCCTATTTTAGCTTGTCGTTGGATTGAAAAATATCATTCTGTTCCACCGATTTTGTTTGATGATTTGGTCAAAGAATTGCTCCCTGATGAAATGAAAGACCATGTGTCTAGCTTGCTTGATATAAAGGTAAAGGGACCTGAAGGAATGGAAATTGAGCCGATAGAGCCAATTCAGGACTTCATCATCAAAAATATCCAAGAGCTGGATGACTACGTCCAAAGTGTTACAGAGGAAAAGAAAGACTGGAAAGCTCTCAATCAATTTTTCCTTGAAGAATTAAGTCGTGACTGAGGTTAATTATGGGAAAATGGACTTGTAGATGTGGTCAAGCAATGAACGACCACAAAGCCCCTGATCCAAATGCTTATTCGGTTTAT
Source organism: Streptococcus mitis (assembly GCF_946190325.1). Taxonomy (GTDB): domain Bacteria; phylum Bacillota; class Bacilli; order Lactobacillales; family Streptococcaceae; genus Streptococcus; species Streptococcus mitis_CF. Next base: position 180,191 of record NZ_CAMHZR010000001.1, read on the forward strand.
TCGGATGAGTTGTTTGAAGAAATTTTTAACAATACTGATGAACATGATAGAATTTCTTATGAAGACATTTCAGAGGCTTCCTTTTATATGTGGAAATGTCCCAATTGTGGTAGTTTTATGGTCTTTGGCGAAGAGGTTAATACAGGTTGTTTCACTTTTTATGAGCGCCAGACAAGTGCAAAAGCAGAACCACTTTTCGCTCCTGATCAAGAGTTAAATATCGTTGTTGTTGAGTTTCAAGAGGGAGGAAATGGCTATACTTATATCTGCGATGACCCAAATATCCATATTGGGCATGCTGTCATTGTCCCAGTAGGGAAGGAAAATACTGAAAAAACTGCTTTAGTTGTGCAGAAGTACCATGCCCTACCCAAGGATATCACTTTTCCTGTTCAAAAGTTAAAACGTGTCATCCGTAGGTATTCATATTTCGATCCAATCACTTCGAAAAACGTTTGTAGAAATTTAATTAATCTTGGAAGAATTTTTGATGCTTGCTCTAAAAACTCTAAACCAGCGCCTCAGCAAACATATTACGTTATCAAAACTCCCTTAGGCTATTTCTGGTTAGAATTAAATGGAGTTCCTATTCCAATGAAAATCACACAGATTCAAGTCAGCGATAAAAAGTACCAAGTAGACAGCGCTCTTTATATAAAGCCTTCAGAGATTAACTGTAGAAGATTCTATGAACTGGAGTTGTGTGCTGATTTTGATATTGATGCCTCGAGATGGATCGATGTTCTCTCGGATGAAAACGTTTGGGGCAATAGCTGGGAACTAAATGGCCTTCAATTTGGTATTACTGCTGGGGAGTCTCCAGAATTTGAAGACGAAGTTGTTGCAAGAAAATATAGTCGTATTCCACTTTATTATGACTGGCACCCTGAATTTGAAGATTATTATGGATTCAGCTTAGCTTGGAAAAAATACGAATCTGATAGCGATTTGTCAATAGATTTTTATACAACATAAGAAAGTTATAAAACATCAAAAATGACATCTTACTATAGACTATTTAATAAAAAACGAACAGGCTCTTTTTCTGTCATTCAGAAGAGAACTTGTTCGTTTTGTTTTTAATGGATTTAGTTTGCTTTTTAAAACACGCGATACACATAGGGATTCTCTGGTTTATCGACTTTGGTAAAGCTGTCGATTTCCAAAGTTGGGAGGTTTTGTTTGAGTTCTTTATGATAGTGATTGACCAGTTTTCCTTTGGCTGTTATCCAGGTGTTATTCTCATACTGACGGGTATTTCCCTTGGTCAGCAATCCATAGACACCGGAATCTGCGATACAATGGATAATGCCGAAGCGGAACAGAAATTGGCTATTGGCATGACTAGGGTCATTATAGACAAAGCCTGTGAACTGGACTGTCTTACCCTCAAACTCATCTGGATAGTCGTAGATAGCCTCCATGACTTCCATATAGTTTTCATTCGTAATCTGAATGCTATCTTGGGACAAGTATTTATCCGCCGCAGTTCGCATTTCCTTTTCATAAGCCGATTTTGAAAAATAAGAACTGGTATCTGGTTTCAAATATTGGCTTGTCGTTCCTTCACTTGTCTGAATGGCTTGATCCGTTCCTTCCGATAAGGGGAAATGATAGCCTTTGGCTGAAACAGTCTGAGAATCTAAGCTAACAGTTGGGAAAGTTAAACCGACAACAATCGGAATAGCCAGAAGAGCAACACTTGTCACCTTGGCCAATCGGCTGTTCAGATGACTATGGGTTTTAACTTGCTTCATCCAGATATACAATTGAACGACTGCCAAGATAAAGGAAAGCACCATGGAAATATAGGCCAGATAGGAATAGTGCATGTTGATGTACTGGTTTAATTTGCCCGACAGATGGAGATAAATGGTCAGTTCAAAATAGCCAGCTAAAACTAAAAATCGCATCATAGAATGGCTCCAATCAAGAGAGAATAGACTAAGACGACAAGAGTCACAATCATTATGAAGTGACTGATAAATCGTGCTTTCAAGTAATTTTTCATCATGAGAATATTTTTGATATCCAGCATTGGACCAATCACCAGAAAGGCCAGAACTGGTGCCAAACCGAAACTAGAGAGTAGAGAAGCACCGATAAAGGCATCCGCCTCACTGCAGAGAGAGAGAAGAAAGGCCAAAAGCATCAAGAGCAGGATGGCAAAAATAGGGGTTGCACTGATAGAGGTCAGAATCCGAGTCGGAACATAAACTTGTATAACAGAGGCAAAGAGACAGCCAAATACTAAATAACGTCCCGTATCAAAAAATTCATCAATTGCTTGCACAAAGACTTGAAAAACTTTTTTTGCAGGGTTCAAGTGAGAAAAATTGTGCTCATGACAGGCCAACCGATTTTCTTTTTGAATCGGTTCTTGCCAGAAAAATCCCAGAAAAATCCCAAGTATCACAGCTACAAGAATGGAACCAAGAGCTCGTAACAGAGCGACATGGAAGGAGTTGCCAAAGGCAGAATAGGTCGCAAAGAGAACAATGGGATTGATAACAGGTGCTGTCACAAGAAAAGGAACAGCCGTGTAACTGGGAACCTTCTTTTCCAGAAAACGATTGATGATGGGGACGATTCCACATTCACAAGAAGGGAAAAGCATCCCGACAAAGGTCCCAAAAAAGATTCTCCCCCAACGATTTCGAGGGAGAAAATGATAAATCTTGTCAGGTGTGATATAAACCTCAATCATCCCTGAAACTATACTTCCTATCAGAACGAAGGGAAGTGCTTCAATGATTATAGAAAGAAAAATCGTCCCAGTTTGAAGCACACTAGATGGGAGTTGTTGAAAAGCAGTCATCTAGTTTTTCTTTTCTGCTTTAGCTTTTTTCTCTTTGTCATCAGGGAAAGTAACTTGTTTCAAATCAGGGAGTTTAGCAAACTCTTCAAACATCTTGTCCAAGTCGTCTCGTTTTGTAAATTTTACAGCCATAGGTGTACCTCGATTCTAAATTCTACCTCTATTATACTATTATTTTGAGGAAAAGGAAAAAGTTAAAATTGAGTATCTCACGAATAATAGAGCGTGATATATCCTAATATCCACAATTATTATGATATAATAATTGTGGAATAACGGAGGAAATGATGGAACATCAAAAGATCGGTCGGGTTACTGACGAAGTAAAAGAAATTTTTAATATTGTTCTTGAAGCTAGTGATATCAAAGTTAACAAAGACGGTTTGAGAAGCCATATGATAAAACGCCATCACAATGATGTGATTCATCATATCGAAGACCTGGAACTCATACTGAGTAATCCAGATTTCGTTGGGGTCAATCCACGAGAGAAAGATGCTAGTTTTGAATATGTTAAAAGATTTGATGATAATGTTCTTGTTGCCATCAAGTTACATAAAAGTGGAGATTTCTTTTATGTTCCGACCATGTATCGCTTACAAGATTTCAAGTTACAAAGTCGTATCAAGTCTGGTAGATTGAGAAAGCTTGACAAAAAAAGTAGATAGTGCTAGAATAAAGTTAACGAAAGACATTTGAGGGCAGAAAGGTTCCTGCCGCACCTTGAAAAAGGTATCTGAGATGCTGGGTACACCGACCAGCCAAGTGTCCGTTATTTCAAAGGAGGGAGCTTAAATGCTCCTTTTTTATTTAAAATTTCAAAATAGATTACACTCACCGCAGGCTCAGGCTTGAGGTTTTTTTATTTCTCAAAATGTCTTACTCCAGGTCAGGAACATCTTCCAGAACTGGCTATTATGTCTGATCCATTAAATACTTTTGATATCATGGCTTGGTTAAAAAAAGGTGGTAATGCTCTCTAAGTACAAGTTATTGCGCTATAGAATACAAATCTATTCCTTACATATTTTTTAAATGTTCTACGAGTTAATTTGAAACGTTCAGCTTGTGGTATAATAGACTCATGGATAAAAAATATGAAAAAATCTCCCAGGACTTGGGAGTGACTTTAAAGCAAATCGATACCGTTCTAAGTTTGACAGCTGAAGGGGCGACTATTCCCTTTATCGCGCGTTATCGCAAGGACATGACTGGTAGTTTGGATGAGGTGGCGATTAAGGCTATTATCGACTTGGATAAAAGTCTGAGCAATCTCAACGATCGTAAGGAAACTGTCTTGGCTAAGATTCAAGAGCAAGGCAAGCTGACTAAGGAGTTGGAAGAAGCTATCTTAGTAGCCGAAAAATTAGCAGACGTAGAAGAGCTCTATCTTCCATATAAGGAAAAACGTCGAACCAAGGCAACCATTGCCCGTGAAGCTGGACTCTTTCCTCTTGCTCGCTTGATTTTGCAGAATGTAACTGACTTAGAGAAGGAAGCTGAAAAGTTCGTCTGTGAAGGATTTGCGACTGGCAAGGAAGCCTTAGCTGGTGCAGTTGATATCTTGGTCGAAGCCTTATCGGAGGATGTCAATTTACGTGCTATGACTTATCAGGAAGTGCTGAGACACTCTAAACTCACTTCTCAAGTCAAGGATGAAAGTCTCGATGAAAAGCAGGTTTTTCAGATTTATTATGATTTTTCAGAGACAGTTGGAAATATGCAGGGTTATCGTACCTTGGCCCTCAATCGTGGGGAGAAGCTAGGTGTCTTGAAGGTCGGTTTTGAACATGCGACGGACCGTATTCTTGCCTTCTTTGCTACTCGTTTCAAGGTGAAAAATGCTTATATTGATGAAGTGGTTCAGCAATCCGTTAAGAAAAAAGTCTTGCCTGCTATCGAGCGCCGTATTCGGACAGAATTAACCGAAAAAGCAGAAGAAGGGGCTATCCAACTCTTTTCTGACAATCTGCGAAATCTCCTCTTGGTTGCTCCGCTGAAAGGGCGTGTGGTTCTAGGATTTGACCCTGCCTTTCGTACAGGTGCCAAGCTAGCTGTCGTGGATGCAACAGGAAAAATGCTGACAACTCAGGTCATTTATCCTGTCAAACCAGCCTCTGCTCGTCAAATCGAAGAAGCCAAGAAAGATTTGGCAGACTTGATTGGTCAATACGGCGTGGAAATTATTGCTATCGGAAATGGGACGGCCAGTCGTGAAAGCGAAGCCTTTGTGGCAGAAGTTCTTAAAGATTTTCCTGAGGTCAGCTATGTTATCGTCAATGAAAGTGGTGCTTCTGTCTATTCTGCCAGTGAACTAGCTCGTCAGGAGTTTCCAGACTTGACCGTTGAAAAACGCTCTGCTATTTCTATTGCCCGTCGCTTGCAAGATCCCCTTGCTGAATTGGTCAAAATCGATCCTAAGTCAATCGGTGTCGGTCAATATCAGCATGATGTCAGTCAAAAGAAATTGTCTGAAAGTCTGGACTTTGTCGTCGATACCGTGGTGAACCAAGTCGGTGTCAATGTCAATACAGCCAGCCCAGCTCTTCTTTCCCATGTCGCTGGACTCAACAAAACTATTTCTGAAAATATTGTCAAATACCGTGAGGAAGAAGGAAAAATCACTTCACGCGCTCAAATCAAGAAGGTTCCTCGTCTGGGAGCCAAGGCTTTTGAGCAGGCTGCTGGTTTCCTCCGTATCCCAGAAAGTAGCAATATCCTTGATAATACAGGAGTTCACCCAGAAAATTACGCTGCTGTCAAGGAACTTTTCAAACGCTTGGATATCAAAGACTTGAACGAAGAAGCCCAAAGCAAACTCAAGTCCCTATCAGTCAAAGATATGGCGCAAGAGCTAGACCTTGGTCCTGAAACCCTTAAAGATATCATTGCCGACCTTCTCAAACCAGGTCGAGATTTCCGTGATTCCTTTGATGCACCTGTGCTTCGCCAAGATGTCCTAGATATCAAGGATTTAGTGGTTGGTCAGAAGCTAGAAGGTGTTGTGCGTAACGTCGTTGACTTCGGTGCCTTCGTTGACATAGGGATTCACGAGGACGGCTTGATTCATATTTCCCATATGAGTCGCAAATTTATCAAACACCCAAGCCAAGTGGTGTCCGTTGGTGATTTGGTGACCGTTTGGGTCAAGAAAATCGATACTGAACGTGAAAAAGTCAATCTGTCGCTCCTCGCTCCAAATGAAACTGACTGATTATGTTAAGCAGGTTTCACTAGAAGACTTCGGCAGACCTTTTATCCATCATGTCCAGTGGAATAGGCGTCTACGTTCGACAGGTGGGCGTTTTTTCCCTAAAGATGGGCATTTAGATTTTAACCCTAAGGTTTATCAAGAACTGGGTTTGGATGTTTTTAGGAAAATTGTCCGACATGAACTCTGTCATTATCACCTCTATTTTCAAGGGAAGGGCTATCAACACAAGGATCGGGATTTTAAGGAACTGTTGAAAGCAGTGGATGGATTACGCTTTGTACCAACCTTGCCAAATAGCAACTCCAAACCACTCAAGGTCTATCGTTGTCAATCCTGCCAGCAAAGGTATCAGCGCAAGCGAAGGATTGATACCAAACGCTATCTCTGTGGAGTTTGTAGAGGTAAATTGCTACTAATAAATCAGCCTGAGGACTGATGAAAGCCGAGCCTACCCGTGATATACTATATCTAACCTAGCAGAAAGAGGAAATATCATGAATAGTAAATTTTATAAAATGAGACGAAATCGCATGATTTCAGGAGTTTTGGCAGGTCTGTCAGACAAGTGGAACTTTGATGTTACCCTTGTACGTTTTCTGTTTGCCATTTTTACAGTTGCAAACTTTGGAATTGGTGTGATTATTTACATCATTCTTGCCTCTATCTTACCAACCAAGGAAGACATAGAAGCCGAAATGTACGGAACAGGACCACGCAAACGCAAGGAAGCCCAAGCCATTGAAGAAAATGATGGATGGTTTTGGTGAGGTAGAAACAGTTATTTTACTGTTAGTCTATGAATTCGACTAATCTATTTTAACATTTCTTGAACCCTTGTATCCGCAAGGGTTTTCTTCTTACTTTCTTTTTATGGTAAAATATTTTTAATGAAATGCCTACATTTCCCCCAAATCTTACAAAAATGTAAGATTAAAGTCTCTTTTGTAAGGTTAGGTTATGGCAAGCGGTCTTTTTTTGATGTAAACTATACTCATAAAGAACAAAGGAGTAACATCATGAAACAAATCTTACATAAGAAAACAAGAAAACCAAGCCACAAAGATATCGAGCGCGTTCAGCTGGGATGCGCTATGATGCAAGCAACATTTCATTTGATGGGATATTAAGAAAGGAGATTCTCATGACACTTTTAGATGTAAAACACGTTCAAAAAATTTATAAAACTCGTTTTCAGGGCAACCAAGTAGAGGCCCTCAAGGATATTCACTTTACCGTGGAAAAAGGTGACTACGTTGCCATCATGGGTGAGTCTGGTTCTGGTAAATCAACTCTTCTCAATATTCTAGCTATGCTGGATAAACCAACTCGTGGTCAGGTTTACTTAAATGGAACTGACACAGCAACCATTAAAAATTCACAGGCCTCTAGCTTCCGTCGTGAAAAGCTGGGATTTGTCTTCCAAGACTTTAACTTGCTAGATACTCTGTCTGTTAAAGACAATATATTGCTTCCTCTTGTCTTGTCAAGAAGACCTATTACGGAAATGATGAAAAAATTGGTGGTGACAGCTGAGAATCTAGGCATCAACCAATTGCAAGAGAAGTACCCTTACGAGATTTCTGGTGGTCAGAAACAGCGTGTAGCAGTAGCACGCGCCATCATCACAGAACCTGAAATTCTCCTTGCGGACGAGCCAACAGGAGCCCTTGATTCCAAGTCATCTGCAGCCTTACTTGATGTTTTTGATGAAATCAATGAGCGCGGCCAAACCATTCTCATGGTAACCCACTCAACAGCAGCAGCTAGCAGAGCTAAACGTGTACTCTTTATCAAAGACGGCATTCTTTACAATCAAATCTACCGTGGAGAGAAGACAGAGCGTCAGATGTTCCAAGAAATCTCTGATACCTTGACTGTCATGGCAAGCGAGGTGAATTAGTATGTTTCGATTAACCAATAAGTTAGCGGTATCGAACTTGATTAAAAACCGCAAACTCTACTATCCTTTTGCGCTGGCTGTTCTCTTGGCAGTCACCGTCACCTATCTCTTTTACTCTCTAACCTTCAATCCCAAGATTTCGGAAATCCGTGGAGGGACAACCATTCAAGCTACTCTTGGATTTGGTATGTTTGTCGTCACCCTTGCGTCAGCCATTATCGTCCTCTATGCCAATAGTTTTGTCATGAAAAACCGTTCCAAGGAACTGGGAATTTATGGCATGTTGGGCTTGGAGAAACGTCATCTTATCAGTATGACCTTTAAGGAGTTAGTGGTATTTGGGATTCTAACTGTTGGAGCGGGTATCGGTATTGGAGCCTTGTTTGACAAGTTGATTTTCGCTTTCTTGCTCAAACTGATGAAATTGAAGGTTGAGCTGGTCGCTACCTTCCAAATGAATGTTGTCATTGCAGTACTTGTTGTCTTTGGATTGATTTTCCTAGGCCTCATGTTCCTGAATGCCCTTCGAATTGCCCGTATGAATGCCCTCCAGCTCTCGCGTGAGAAAGCAAGTGGAGAGAAAAGAGGTCGTTTCCTACCTCTCCAAACTATTCTTGGTTCGATTAGTTTAGGGATTGGCTATTATCTTGCCCTTACGGTAAAAGATCCTCTTACAGCCCTAACAACTTTCTTCCTAGCTGTTTTACTGGTTATCTTTGGTACCTATCTCTTGTTTAATGCAGGTATTACCGTTTTCCTACAAATCTTAAAGAAAAACAAGAAATATTATTACCAGCCAAATAACCTTATCTCAGTGTCCAACTTGATTTTCCGTATGAAGAAAAATGCGGTTGGACTAGCAACTATCGCTATCTTGTCAACAATGGTTTTGGTAACCATGTCAGCAGCTACTAGTATTTTTAATGCCTCAGAATCCTTTAAAAAAGTTCTAAATCCTCATGATTTTGGGGTTTCAGGGCAAAATGTTGAACAAGAAGACTTGGACAAACTCTTGAGCCAGTTTGCAAGTGACAAAGGTTATAAGATTAAAGAGAAAGAAGTGCTTCGTTACACTTACTTTGGTGTTGCAAACCAAGAAGGAAATAAGTTAACTATTTTTGAAAAAGGACAAAACCGTGTCCAACCCACAACAGTTTTCATGGTATTTGACCAAAAAGATTATGAAAATATGACTGGTCAAAAACTGTCTCTATCAGGAAATGAGGTCGGACTCTTTGCAAAGAATGAGGGAGTTAAAGAACAGAAAACTCTAACTCTGAACGATCATCAATTTTCTGTCAAAGAAGAATTTACTAAAGATTTCATTGTCAACCATGTCCCAAATCAGTTTAATATTTTGACTGCTGATTACAATTACCTTGTTGTTCCTAATTTGCAAGCATTTTTGGATCAATTCCCAGATTCGGCTATCTATAATCAGTTTTACGGTGGCATGAATGTAAATGCCAGCGAAGAAGAACAACTCAAGGTTGCTGAAGAATATGATAAATACCTCAATCAATTTAATGCTCAATTAAACAAGGAAGGTAGCTATGTTTATGGTAGCAATCTAGCAGATGCTAGTTCTCAGATGAGTGCCCTCTTTGGTGGTGTCTTCTTTATCGGTATTTTCCTATCCATTATCTTTATGGTCGGAACTGTTCTGGTCATCTATTACAAACAAATTTCTGAAGGCTATGAAGACCGTGAACGCTTTATTATCTTGCAGAAAGTCGGTTTAGATCAGAAGCAAATCAAGCAAACCATTAACAAGCAGGTTTTAACTGTTTTCTTCCTTCCTTTGCTCTTTGCCTTCATACATCTAGCCTTTGCCTACCATATGCTTAGCTTGATTTTAAAAGTGATTGGTGTAATAGATACGACTATGATGTTGACTGTGACCTTGTCTATCTGCGCTATCTTCCTCATCGCCTATGTGCTGATTTTCATGATTACTTCAAGAAGTTATCGCAAGATTGTGCAAATGTAAAAAAGATACCTCGATATATACTGACCCCCAAAAGTTAGACAATTAATTTATCCAAAGGATTTAGTTCTGTATTGTACAGGGCTAAGTCTTTTTAGTTTGGCTTTGATTCGTTTGTTATAGAAAAATATAGTTAATAATTGCTTTATTAATTTTTTAAAGAACTGCAATTTCTAGTGAAATAACAATGTATTGCCAATTTCAAAATTTTGAGGTTGTATTCAATCATATTTGGAGAATATTAAAATATTTTTAAATTTTTATGATATAATCATGATAGTTAAATATTTTAGAGGAACCCGATAATGAGTGAAATAAAAAGTGTAACATCTTTAGCTGTTCAAAGAGCAACGGCGATTGCAAAAGCTACAGAAAGTCTTGCTAATCTTATAGCAATTGAAAAAGATAATCAGACAACTGTAGCGGGGAATGTAAAAGCTTCCTCTGCAATTGATTTAGCGCAAACTACTGCGAGTCAAATTGGTAATGTATTATCAGCGATGTCAACGAATATTCATAATCTTTCTTCAGCTTTTCATGCTATGGATCAGAAAGTAGCAAACCAATTGTCACGCATTGACGATGCTAGCACGAGGTTTACGTTAAATGGTTAATCGTGATATCATTAATTTAGAGTTATCACTCAAACAAAGAGAAGAATCTCTAAAAGTAAAGAAACGTCATCTATACATTGTACGAGATGAATATGATCAACTTACTAAAAAAAGTAAATTCTTTTTTAGTGAAGTTGCAGAGTTGATGAGTAAATCTGACGATAGTTATTATTTTAAAGATTTAGAATCACAACATCTCCAGGCATCGCAAAAACTTCAAACCTATTTTCAAGAACAGGAAGAGTTACTTAAACAGTCACAAAAACTATTAGAAGTTGATAAAGAACAATTGAAACAATTAGAAAGAGAGGTGAGAGAAAAAAATGGGGGTTGATATGTATTTATGGAAATCCAAGAATCAGGCAAGTAGTACATCAAGAGCACTACAGAATCAAAATCAAGCCTATCAATCTTTACAGAAGGCTCTTAATGATTTTTCATCAAACAGTGGAGATTTATCTGGTTTAGCTTATGATTCTGCAAAAGTTTATTGTAGTCAAATATTGATTCCATTAACAAAAGCTTGCATTTTATTAAATGAGGAAATAGAAAAAGCAACATTGAGTCTTCCGGATAAATTCATTAGTGAAGTGGATAGTGTAAGTTTAAGAGAAGATGAGTTGCGTCAAAAAATTGCGCAAGCACATAAAAGTATTGTTTACTATCAGAAACTACGAAACATGGAATATCGTGTGGAACAACCAGACTATTTTTTTATTAATAGTTTAACAGAACATATTGAGATTCAACAGAAAGTCAAACAAAAATTGGAGGATAAGCTTCAAAAACTTTTGACATTTCATAATTCATCATCAGGTCTTTTTTCAAATATAGATGGTCTTTATCAAGTAGTAAGGCAAGGGTTATCTCAAGCAAAAAGCTCTTGGAATGAAGAAACAAAAACATTTGTAATTCCACCTCAAGAGGAATTGATGTGGGTTAAACAGGTCCACGAGTCTTGGGGAAGACGATTGGACAAAGAAAAGTTGAAATCAGGAGAGGGATTAACAATAGAGGACATTGAAGCTTTACTTACCTATGCTCGGTCCCATCCAGAAGAGTTAGTTTCACCTGAGTTGATTCAGCAATTAAAAAGTGCATTAGAGTTAGTTCGAGAGAATTATGATAAAAATAGCACGCAGTTTGACTTACTTGCAACTATAATTGAGCAACTTGGAATAGGGGTTCAACGTTTTGGTGGTTTAGCTACTATTTTAGAAGGAATTAAAGGCCCTAGTACATTTGCTTTAAACGGAGCCTCAACTTCATTTGTTTTAGTTAAACAAACTGGTATAGGTCAAGCTTTGGTTCAAAAAGGTACAAATATAGCGAACTGGGGCAAATGGGGTGGCCGTTCCTTAATGGGAATTGGCTTTGGTCTTGGAATGTATGATGATATTGTTAACAAAGATAAAAGTATTGGTCAGGCAGTTGTGCATAATGGTTTGTCAACAGGGATTGGTTTTGGAGCTGCGGAGCTAACTACAGTAGCTTTAGGAGCATTTTTGGGAAGTAATCCTGTTGGTTGGGCTGCTGTTGGTGTAGCGACTGCATCATTTGCTATTGGAGTTGGAGTTACTTGGTTGTTTAATAAAGCCTATGAAAATAACTTTTTAGGGCTTAAAGATGGTTTAGACACTACAGGGGCATTTTTGGATGATGTAGGGAAAAACGTAGGTCAGGCAATATCAAATAGTGTTGAAAGTGCAAAAAATTGGGCCAGTGAGATGGTAAGTGATGTAGGAAATGCCATTTCAGGTGGGCTAAGTGCCCTTAACCCCTTTGACTAATGAGAAATGATGGAAAAAATTCGTTTTACTTATGGAAATTTTCGTTATTTAGTATTTGAATTCAATCATCAATACTATTTACTTGATAGAAGACCATGTCATTTGAGAGGATATCTTTTTCCACCTATAAATTGGCTTTTCTTTCAACATGTGTATCCCATTACATCGGATGAGTACTGTAAAATAAAAGAAAAAACTGGACGTGCTACAAAACTCACTGTTTCAGCTTCTCTCGGTGCTGGGCTGAGTATCTTTTTATATAATTGGTTACGGGTTAACAAGATTGATATCACTAAGTATTTTGAAACGAATCTTTCAAGTTTTACGAAAGTGGCACTCTTTTTAATGACTTTTCTTTTAACATATGTTCTGGTTGAATTATTTTACTATTCTCGGAAAAGAAGGATGGCCTTCTTGATAGGGCACGAACTTAGGCATTTACAATATTATAAAATTACGCCAGTAAAAATTGACTTTAAACAATTGCTAGGATTTATAGTGGTTATTGGTGGGCTAGCATTTTTTATGCCAATGTATTATTTCTACTCAGGTAACTTACTTTTTGGCTTAATGGCCAATGCAATCATCTTTCTATATTTGTCGGCTTCTAATGTTGCATTTGGAACTGAAAGCCATCACTTATATAAAATAAATGATAAAAAACTAAAATAAGATGTAGCCGATATCAAGATACTCCTCATAGCTTGGGAAAACTCATGTTTTCTTAGATTAGTAAGGATTAAAATGCAAAAAATAAAATTATATTATAAAGGGAATTTTCGATACCTATTATTTCATTATCAGGGGAAACAGTATCTATTAGATAGATCTCCTAAACATTTTCTCGGATATTTCTGTTTGCCTTTAAACTGGTATTTTTATCAGAAAGTTTATGCTATCTCAGATGAAGAACTTTTTAAAATCGAAGAAAAAAACTCTAAGGCGAGCAAATTTATCCTTCCAACATCATTAGCTGCAGGATTGGCAGTTTTTGTGAATGCCTGGGCTCGTATGAATCATATTGATTTATTTGCCAACTTTTATGTGAATTTTTCGATAGTAACTAGTTTGCTTTTAGTAGTTATTGGTTTATTATTGTCTTTTAGTTTGCTTCAGCTTTTATATTCTAAAAAGAAAAAAAGTTTGGAGGAATTACTTAATAGATCATTGGAACAATCTATTTATTTTAAGATAAAACCAGTAAATTCATCGCGTTTTTACGTAAAAATGCTTCTTTTACGAGTATGTTTCTTTGCTTTAGCTCTTATATTTGCCTTAGCTTTTATTTATATAAAAAATGTTGCCATGCTTTTGATAATGATTTTAACAATGTTCATTTCTCTAGCAACCATAAATGTTGCCTTTGCACCTGGAGAAGAACGGGAATATGAGATAGTTGATGTTTTATCAAAGTTGAAATAAAATGTTGTTTTACCTAAATTCAGTGCTATATTTTTTATATTATTGAGATTTATTATTTAAAAAAATAAAATTATTACTTAAATATCGAAAGGAAGAAAAGATTATGTTACCTATTGGAAGTATTGTTTATTTAAAAGATGGAACCCGTAAAATTATGATTCTTAATCGGGGAGCTTTCATTGACAATGATGGAGAAAAAGTAATTTTTGATTATTCAGGATGCATATACCCAGTAGGGCTTGATGCTGAACAAATTTTATATTTTAATAAAGAAAATATTGATAAAGTTCTTTTTAAAGGTTACAGTGATAACGAAGAGGAACGATATCAAGAACTTTATAGTCAGTGGCTCTTAGAAAATGAGAATAATTTTCAAAGGGGCAAGGTCGATTAATAGATTAGCTTCCGTTGAAGCGTTTATCTCTTATAATAGGAGTCGATTTGACATTATTGAGAATACTATCACTTTTAATGATTGATGTTATTGATTAAAATAATTGCAAATAAAGTAAATAACTTTCAACTATTCAGGCGGATGATTTTTTCTGGTAACGTTATAAAATCTTAGAAGACATCAAAACGTTATTAGAAAAACACACATTATAGAATCATTGTCTACGATTGTAGATATAATAAAAGAGAGAATCAAGTTTCTCTCTTTTATTATATCTAAGTAGATTTGAATCTTTTATTTTGTAGGTAGTGCAATTTCATTTAGATATTTCTTATATACTAAATGCTGAAAAGTTGTCCTAGCAGAAAGGTAACTCCCATAGTTAAGAGACCAATAGCAAGGTTCCGAATCATAGCTGTTTTGGTAGGTGCTTTTCCAAGTTTGGCACTAGTGTAACCAGTGAGAAGAAGGGCCACACCGACGATAAGGACGGTAGCAGGGATGCGGTATTCACTTGGGAAAATGGTAATTGAAAGCATTGGTGGTAAGCTACCAAGGAAAAAAGAAATAAAGCTAGAGATAGCAGCATGCCAAGGATTGGTAAACTCTTCATACTCAATCCCATATTTTTCCTCTACCAAAGCCTTGAGCGGATTTTTAAGAAAGGCCTTGTTGGTGAGAAGTTGGGCTGATGTTTCACACTCGCCATTTTGGATATAGGCAGCATAGAGAGATTTTTTAGCTAGTTCCATATCTTGGTCTAGCAAGAGTTGCTCACGCGCAACGGCTGCTTCCTCAGTATCTTTTTGAGTTGAAACGGACACATATTCTCCACCTGCCATCGAAAAGGCACCGGCCAAAATAGCCGCAAATCCTGATAAAAAGATAATCCAGATATTGCTCGTAGCACTGGCAACCCCAATAACCACACCAGCGATGGAAATAATCCCATCATTAGCACCAAGAACACCCGCACGCAGGATATTTAAACGACCTGCAAAATTTGAATCGATTTCGTGATTTGTTTCTGACATACTATTCTCCTTTTTATCCAGTATAAAGGAAAGAGGTAATGAAATCAATCTTTTAAAAGTATCTGAAAAAAGTTGCACGATTTTAATTTTACGAGCTTTTTTAAAAGTTAGAAACACCACTAGCTAGTAGAGAAGGATAAAAGAGATGCAAAGCTGATAGACTCGTCCTTTTTCTAGTTATCTATGGTATAATAGGAGGTAGATTTACTAATCGGAGTAAGAAAGATTTTATGATTAAACTAGTAGCAACGGATATGGACGGAACCTTCCTAGATGAGAATGGACGCTTTGAAATGGACCGCCTCAAGTCTCTCTTGGTTTCCTACAAGGAAAAAGGGATTTACTTTGCGGTGGCTTCGGGGCGCGGATTTTTATCCTTAGAAAAATTATTTGCTGCTGTTCGTGATGATATTATTTTTATCGCAGAAAATGGCAGTTTGGTAGAGTATCGAGGTCAAGACTTGTATGAAGCGACCATGTCTCGTGAGTTTTATTTGACGACTTTTGAAAGGCTGAAAACGTCACCTTATGTAGATATCAATAAACTGCTCTTGACGGGAAAAAAGGGAGCTTATGTTCTAGATACGGTTGATGAGACCTATTTAAAAGTGAGTCAGCACTATAATGAAAATATCCAAAAAGTAGCGAGTCTGGAAGATATTAAAGATGACATTTTCAAATTTACAACCAACTTCACAGAAGAAACGCTAGAAGCTGGGGAAGCTTGGGTAAACGAAAATGTCCCTGGTGTTAAGGCCATGACAACTGGCTTTGAATCCATTGATATTGTTCTGGACTATGTCGATAAGGGAGTGGCTATTGTTGAATTAGCTAAAAAACTTGGTATCAAAATGGATCAGGTTATGGCTTTTGGAGACAATCTAAATGACTTGCACATGATGCAGGTTGTGGGACATCCTGTAGCTCCTGAAAATGCACGACCTGAAATTTTAGAATTAGCAGAGACAGTGATTGGTCACCATAAGGACCAGTCGGTTATAGCTTATATGGAGGGTTTATAATGGCAGATATAAAATTGATTGCATTGGACTTGGACGGGACCTTGCTGACTACTGATAAAAGGCTGACGGATCGCACTAAGGCAACCTTGAAAGCTGCGCGTGATCGTGGTATCAAGGTTGTATTGACAACTGGTCGTCCCTTAAAAGCTATGGATTTCTTTCTCCATGAGCTAGGGACTGACGGCCACGAAGATGAGTATACGATTACTTTTAATGGTGGTTTGGTTCAGAAAAATACGGGTGAAATCCTTGATAAGACAGTCTTTTCATATGATGATGTGGCACGCTTGTATGAGGAAACAGAGAAATTATCACTGCCTCTTGATGCCATCTCAGAAGGAACTGTTTATCAAATCCAATCGGACCAAGAAAGTCTTTATGCCAAATTCAATCCAGCTTTGACCTTTGTTCCAGTGGACTTTGAAGATCTATCTAGTCAAATGACTTACAATAAATGCGTGACTGCCTTTCCTCAAGAACCCTTGGATGCAGCTATTCAGAAGATTTCTCCAGAATTGTTTGACCAATATGAAATCTTTAAATCACGTGAAATGTTGCTAGAGTGGTCACCAAAGAATGTTCATAAAGCAACAGGTTTAGCAAAACTAATCAGCCATCTTGGAATTGAACAAAGTCAAGTGATGGCTTGTGGAGATGAGGCCAATGACCTCTCTATGATTGAGTGGGCGGGACTCGGTGTTGCCATGCAAAATTCTGTTCCTGAAGTCAAGGCAGTCGCAAATGTAGTGACACCAATGACCAATGATGAAGAGGCTGTCGCCTGGGCTATCGAAGAATATGTGCTAAAGGAGAACTAAGATATGGGATTATTTGACCGTCTATTCGGAAAAAAAGAAGAACCTAAAATCGAAGAAGTTGTAAAAGAAGCTCTGGAAAATCTTGATTTGTCTGAAGATGTTGAGCCTGCCTTAACAGAAGCTGAGGAACTTCCTCATGAAGAAGCAGAGGTTGAAAGTTCTGAAGAATATGTGCTCGAAGAAGTGGACAATCAAGAGACAGTTGAAGAGAGTCAGAATTCAGAGTCAACTGTAGAAGTTTCTCAAGAAGAAGTCGAAGAATTTCCAAACTCAGAAGAAGTCTCAGAGGAAGAAAATCCTGAGTTCATAGAAGCTGAAGAAGAAAATAGCATTGAAGTGCTTGAACCAGAAACGCCTCAAGTAGAAGAAACTGTTCAGGAAAAATATGACCGCAGTCTTAAGAAAACTCGTACAGGATTTGGTGCCCGCTTGAATGCCTTCTTTGCTAACTTCCGCTCTGTTGACGAAGAATTCTTCGAGGAATTGGAAGAACTGCTGATTATGAGTGACGTTGGTGTCCAAGTCGCTTCTAACTTAACGGAGGAGCTACGCTACGAAGCCAAGCTTGAAAACGCCAAGAAACCTGAGGCACTTCGCCGTGTCATCATTGAGAAATTGGTTGAGCTTTATGAAAAGGATGGCAACTATGATGAAAGTATCCACTTCCAAGATGGCTTGACAGTCATGCTCTTTGTCGGTGTTAATGGTGTCGGGAAAACAACTTCTATCGGGAAACTAGCCCACCGCTACAAACAAGCTGGTAAGAAGGTCATGCTGGTTGCGGCAGATACCTTCCGTGCGGGGGCAGTAGCCCAGCTTGCTGAATGGGGTCGTCGTGTTGACGTTCCAGTTGTAACTGGACCTGAAAAAGCTGACCCAGCCAGTGTGGTCTTTGATGGAATGGAACGTGCCGTAGCTGAAGGTATTGATATTCTCATGATTGATACCGCTGGTCGTCTGCAAAACAAGGACAACCTCATGGCTGAGTTGGAGAAGATTGGACGCATCATCAAGCGTGTTGTACCAGAAGCACCACATGAAACCTTCTTGGCACTTGATGCATCAACAGGTCAAAATGCCCTGGTACAGGCCAAAGAATTTTCAAAAATCACTCCTTTAACGGGAATTGTCTTGACCAAGATTGATGGAACTGCTCGAGGTGGTGTTGTTCTAGCTATCCGTGAAGAACTCAATATTCCTGTAAAATTGATTGGTTTTGGTGAAAAAATCGATGATATTGGAGAGTTTAACTCAGAAAACTTTATGAAGGGTCTCTTGGAAGGCTTAATCTAATCAGAAGTAAAAATCCTGCAAGGTACAAACTTGCAGGATTTTTTTATTCTAAACGGCCATCTTGACGATAGGCGATATCTGGTTGCCAAGTCCATTTGGCATCGAATTTTTCAAGTAAGTCAAAGCTTGCTTGAGGTCCCATGCTTCCAGCTTTATAGTAATGAAGTGGGGCACCATTTTCAGCCCAGAGCTCTTCGATACGGTCAATCAATTTCCATGACGCACCAACTTCATCCCAGTGGCTAAAGTTAGTTGAGTTGTTATTTAGGACATCATAAATCAATTTTTCGTATGGTTCTGGAGAAGCACCAGTTGCAGTCGCATCTGTACGGTAATCAAGTGAGTTAGGAGCTAAGTTGAATTCTTCTCCTACTTGCTTCCCATTTAGGCTAAGAGAGAAGCCTTCTGTTGGTTGGATATAGATGGTCAAAATGTTTGGAGCAAGTGGCTCACCAAAGATAGAGTCCATTTGTTTAAAGACGATGTTGACATGAGTTCCTTTTTCAGTCAGACGTTTACCAGTACGGAAGAAGAAAGGAACACCACGGAATCGATCGCTGTCTACAAAGAAAGCACCAGATGCAAAGGTTTCAGTTGTAGATTCTGGATTTACATTTGGCTCGCTACGATAAGAGATATATTTCATGCCATCAATCTTACCAGAGCGGTATTGACCACGGATAAAGTGTTCTTTAAGTTCTTCATCAGTTGGATGATAGAGGTTTTTAAAGACCTTAATCTTCTCAGCACGAATCTCGTCTTTTGTGAAGCTTGCTGGTTTGTCCATGGCGAGGAGCGAAAGCAATTGTAGAGTGTGGTTCTGTACCATGTCACGGAGGGCACCAGACTCATCATAGTATCCACCACGTTCTTCTACACCCAAGCGCTCCGCAAAGGTAATTTGAACATTGTCTATAAAGTCCTTGTTCCAAACATTTTCAAAAATCAAGTTTGCAAAGCGGACTGCAAAGATGCTTTGAATCATTTCCTTACCAAGATAATGGTCAATACGGAAAATTTGTTCTTCGTCAAATGTTGCTAGGAGCTCGTCATTCAACTTGCTTGCAGTTGCGTAATCTGTACCAAATGGTTTTTCAACGATTAAACGTTCAAAACCTTTACCATCCACAATGTTTTCAGACTTGAGGTGTTTGGCAATAGTTCCAAAGAACTGAGGTGCCATAGACAAGAAGAAGAGCTTGTTATGTTCAGCTTGGTACTTGTCATTTAGTTCAGCCTGCAATTGACGCAAAGCAATGTAGTGTTCTGTATCATTGACATCATGACTTTGATAGTAGAAGTGGCTAGCGAACTCTTGAGCCTGTTCGGTACTATCTGCCAAATCAAGGATCGATTCGACTACAACAGATTCAAAATATTCCTTGCTCCAAGGACGACGAGCAGTTCCAATGACTGCAAAGTGCTCGGAAAGATTGCCGGATTTATATAGTCTAAAAAGGGAAGGGTAGAGCTTGCGTTTAGCCAGGTCTCCACTCGCACCGAAAATTGTAACAATAACCTTAGATGACATCTAGCTACCTAATTTCTATTTTTATTCCTAGTCTTGCTAGGTATGAGGAAATCTCATTTCATAAACTTAATTCTAACATAATTTTCCGAAAAATCAAAAAATCCAATACGAGATAGAAAAAAACTGCAAGGAAATCCTTACAGTTTGGGTTTAGACGTTTAAGACCTTGTCCAAGAACTCTTTCAGACGTGGGTGTTGCGGGTTGTCAAAGATTTGGTCAGGTGTTCCGTCTTCTAGGAACTCGCCATCTGCAGTAAAGATAACACGGTTGGCAACCTGACGAGCAAATCCCATCTCATGGGTTACGATAATCATGGTCATGCCTTGCTCAGCCAATTCCTTCATAACGTTTAGTACGTCTCCGACCATCTCAGGGTCAAGGGCTGAAGTTGGTTCATCAAAGAGCATGATGTCTGGATTCATTGCTAGTCCACGAGCGATAGCTACACGTTGTTTTTGACCACCTGATAGGCTATCTGGGTTGGCATTAGCTTTATCTGCTAGCCCAACCTTTTCAAGTAACTCCATTCCCAATTTCTCAGCTTCTTCCTTAGTCATCAACTTGTGCTCAATAGGAGCAAAGGTAATGTTTTCCAATACAGACATATGTGGGAAGAGATTGAAGTGTTGGAACACCATTCCGATATTTTCACGTACGTGGTCAACGTTGGTTGTTTTTTCAGTTAGGTCATAACCGTTCACAGTGATGTGACCGCTAGTAACTTCTTCTAGAAGATTGAGGCTACGAAGGAAAGTTGACTTACCAGAACCTGAAGGACCGATGATACAAACAACATCTCCTTCATAGAATTTAGTCGTGATTCCTTTTAAAACCTCATTTTTTCCATAATGTTTGTGTAAATCATTTACATCAATTTTTAATTTTGCCATTAACGAATCCTCTTTTCTAAGCGTTTCGCTAGTCTAGTCAAAAGTGTGATAATTACAAGATAGAAGATAGCAAGGATTGCATACATCTTGAAACTTTGGTAGTTACGTGCGATGATAATCTTACCAGTTTGGAAGAGTTCCACCAAACCGATAGCAGATACGATAGTCGTATCTTTAAGAGCGATAACGAATTGGTTGACAAAGTTTGGCAACATCAATTTAGTTGCTTGTGGAAGGATAATCTTACGCATGGTTTTTCCATAAGAGATCCCCAAGCTTCGGCTGGCTTCCATTTGACCAACTGGAACAGCTTGAATACCACCACGAACGATTTCAGCAATATAAGCTGCTGCATTGAGTGAGAGGGCAATAGTACCAGCTACGAAGTCGTTAATTGGACTTTGTTGCCCTGTCATAGACTCGATGAAGTTTGGAATTCCCCAGAAGATGAAGGCTGCAAGAATCATCAATGGAATACCACGGATAACGTCAACGAAAATCTCAGAAATCACACGAAGAGATTTGTATGGGCTAACGCTAAACATACCGAAGATAATCCCGATAACAATGGCAATAGCAAATGAGATAAGAGCTAGAGCAAGAGTGATACCAAGCCCGCTAAGGAGTTGTTTATAGTTGTTTTGAAGCAAGCCCCAGATAGTTGTCTCATCAACAGTGCTTGTTGAAGCAGTTGAAGACTCACTAGCTAGGTATTTATCAAGAATCTTTTGGAATTCTCCGTTTGCTTTAAGGTTTGCAAGTCCGTTATTGAACATTTCAATCAATTCTGGATTTGCTCCTTTTTTAACGGCAAAGGCTGTTTCACCGATTGGAGTTCCAGCGATTGGAGTTTTCAATTTTTGACCTTGGCTGATAGAATATTTGAGAACAGGTTCATCATCCATAACGGCATCAATGGCACCAGTGTTTAAACTGTCATACATTGAAGAACCATCAGCAAAAGTTTTGATTTTGTAACCGTATTTGCTTTGATTTTCTGTTAGGAAGGTTTGAGAGGCAGTTCCGTTTTTAACACCAACTGTCTTTCCTTTTAAATCTTCATAAGAAGCAATGGTGCTTGATTCTTTGACACCAAGGATTGTATTAGCAGTGTAGTATGATTCTGAGAAGTCAAAAGTTGCCTTACGAGCATCTGTGACAGACATACCAGCAATGATACCATCAGCTTGACCAGCTTGAACAGCACTGATAGCGGCATCAAAACCAGGGTTGGTAATTTCAATTTCGAAACCTTGGTCTTTAGCGATGGCCTTAATCAAGTCCATATCAATACCAGTAAATTGGTTGCTTGAGTTTTGGAACACAAAAGGCGCAAAAGAAGAATCGCTGGCAATGATGTATTTAGCTTTAACAGGAGTTGCTTTTAGACCAGCTGCAGTCGTTGTAGTTGGCACTGCTGAAGATGATGAAGCAGTCCATTTCTTGATGATTTTATCAAGACTACCATCTTTTTTCATTTCAGCCAAGGCTTGGTTAAATTCAGTAACTAGGTGCTCGTATTTGCTTCCTTTTTTAACACCGAAAGCAAAACTTCCTACAGCTTCACCATCCATTTCAATATGGAGGTCTTGACCTTGGTTAATGGCATACTCGATAACAGGTTTATCATCCATCATAGCATCGATAGCACCAGCAGCCAAGCTGTTGTTCATCAAATCACCAGTATCAAATGTTTTAATGCTAAAGCCGTATTTGTCCTTAATACTTTCAAGGAAACGTTGAGCGGCTGTTCCGTTTTTAACACCAACAGTTTTACCTTTTAATTGGTCGTACTGACTAATCTTGTGTGCCTTTGTAGTTGCAATGACAACTTTTGTATCATAGTAAGTATCAGACATGGTGAAAACTTTTTCACGTTCTGTAGTTTTTGTCATTCCTGCCATGATTGCGTCAGCTTGACCAGCTTGAACCGCATTGACCGCTGCATCAAATCCAGGATAGGACATCTGAATATTCCATCCTTTAATCTCAGCGACTTTGTTGATAATGTCAACATCAATTCCTTTATAAGTTTGATCTGAATCTTTAAACTCAAAAGGTGCATAGGCTGTGTCAGATACAATCTTAATCGTTTCTGCTTTCGCAATACCTAATGAGAAAATTGGGAATAAAATTAGCAAAAATGCTAGAAATTTTTTCTTCATTTTTAGTCTCCTTTTCCGAATATTTTCCCATTATATCAGAAAAAACAAAAAAATGCAAATCTAGGGACTTTTATGTTAGAAGATATAACATAAAAGCTTTTTATTTCTTTCTTGAACTGCTACCACAAAGTGCTATAATAATAGTATATAATGGAAGAAAAGAGGACGGAGATGTGAAGAACAAAAGAATTTTTAAAGACTTCCAAGCTTCTCAAATGCGGTTAAACCTCTACACAAGCCCCTTGTTAGCCTTTGCTTTTGTCTTTATAGGAGAGTTTGTGGCTTATACTTTATATGGTATTAGTTTGTTAGCTCTCATCGGACTTGCTAGAAATTTTGGAGAGGCTTGTCAAGCTTTTGCAACCTACTTGCAGACTTTGCAGCAGAGCTTGATGGATAAAACAAGTGACTTTCATTTGATCTTAGAATTGCTGGCCTTTGGTTTTATTCTCAACACTGTGTTCAGATGGACTAGAAAAGTTGAGAAAAGACCTATTCGAACTTTGGGATTTTATAAAGAAAATTTCCTCAGCTATCTTCTTAAAGGGTTTGGGCTAGGTCTGGCACTTTTTCTTCTGACCTTGTTAGGTTTAGTGGCCTTGGGGCAATATCGTTTTGAGTCTATTCACTTGAATCCTTATTCGCTTGCCTTTGTCATTTTTACCATTCCATTTTGGATTTTACAGGGGACAACAGAAGAAGTGGTGGCCCGTGCTTGGCTCCTTCCTCAATTGGCTTCAAGAACCAATCTAAAACTAGCTGTTGTTATATCTAGCCTATTCTTTACCCTGCTTCATGTGGGAAATTCTGGTCTCACACCTCTATCTCTAGTGAATCTCTTTTTATTCGGAGTTGCTATGTCACTTTACCTCCTCAAAACCGATACAGTTTGGGGTGTTGCAGGTATTCATGGGGCTTGGAATTTTGCTCAAGGAAATCTATTTGGGATTTTAGTTAGTGGTCAACCGTCAGGAACGTCGCTGATGACCTTTTTACCACAAGGCGATCAGAGCTGGCTATCAGGTGGATCTTTTGGTATTGAGGGTTCCATCATGACAAGTCTGGTCTTACTACTGCTGATTGTCTATCTCGCCTATCAATTAAAGAAAGAAAATGAAAGGATATGACTTTGGTCTGTCCTTTTCTTCGTGAAAATGCTACAAGTATGCTAAAATAGGAATAGCATATCGAGAGAGGATTCTTATGATCAATCGTATTACAGATAATCAATTTAAACTAGTATCAAAATACCAACCTTCAGGAGACCAACCACAAGCTATCGAGCAGTTGGTAGATAACATTGAGGGGGGAGAAAAAGCTCAGATTCTGATGGGAGCGACCGGAACAGGGAAGACCTATACCATGAGTCAGGTCATTTCCAAAGTCAATAAACCAACTCTGGTTATTGCCCACAATAAAACTCTAGCAGGCCAGCTCTATGGGGAGTTTAAGGAGTTTTTTCCTGAAAATGCCGTTGAGTACTTTGTGTCTTACTATGATTATTACCAGCCAGAAGCCTATGTCCCTTCTAGCGACACCTATATTGAAAAGGACAGCTCTGTCAATGACGAGATTGACAAGCTCCGACACTCAGCGACTTCAGCCCTTTTGGAGCGCAATGATGTTATTGTCGTGGCTTCAGTCTCTTGTATCTATGGTTTGGGTTCGCCAAAGGAATACGCTGATAGTGTCGTGAGTCTCCGTCCTGGTCTAGAGATTTCTCGTGATAAACTCTTGAATGACTTGGTTGATATCCAGTTTGAACGTAATGATATTGATTTCCAACGGGGGAGATTTCGTGTGCGTGGGGATGTAGTGGAGATTTTCCCAGCATCTCGTGATGAACACGCTTTTCGAGTAGAATTTTTTGGAGACGAAATTGACCGTATCCGTGAGGTTGAGGCTCTGACAGGTCAGGTCTTGGGAGAAGTGGATCATTTGGCGATTTTTCCAGCTACTCACTTTGTGACCAATGACGACCACATGGAAGTTGCCATTGCAAAGATTCAAGCAGAATTAGAAGAGCAACTAGCTGTCTTTGAGAAGGAAGGTAAATTGCTAGAAGCTCAACGTTTGAAACAGCGAACAGAGTATGATATTGAAATGCTGCGTGAGATGGGCTATACCAACGGGGTTGAGAACTATTCTCGCCACATGGATGGGCGTAGCGAAGGAGAGCCTCCTTATACGCTTCTCGACTTCTTCCCAGATGATTTCTTGATCATGATTGACGAGAGCCACATGACAATGGGGCAAATCAAGGGCATGTACAATGGAGATCGCTCTCGTAAGGAAATGCTGGTTAATTATGGTTTCCGTTTGCCGTCTGCTTTGGACAATCGACCTCTCCGTCGGGAGGAATTTGAAAGTCATGTGCACCAGATTGTTTACGTTTCAGCGACACCAGGTGACTATGAAAATGAACAGACCGAGACAGTGATTGAGCAAATCATTCGTCCAACAGGACTATTGGATCCAGAGGTGGAAGTTCGTCCGACTATGGGACAGATTGATGACCTCTTAGGTGAAATCAATACCCGTGTAGAAAAGAACGAACGAACCTTTATCACAACCTTGACTAAGAAAATGGCAGAGGACTTAACCGACTACTTCAAGGAAATGGGTATCAAGGTCAAGTACATGCACTCGGATATCAAGACTTTAGAGCGAACAGAGATTATCCGAGATCTGCGTTTGGGTGTCTTTGATGTCTTGGTCGGAATTAACCTGCTCCGTGAAGGGATTGACGTACCTGAAGTGAGTCTCGTAGCCATTCTTGATGCTGACAAGGAAGGTTTCCTTCGTAACGAGCGTGGACTCATCCAGACCATTGGACGTGCTGCCCGTAATAGCGAAGGCCATGTCATCATGTATGCGGACACTGTGACTCAGTCTATGCAACGTGCTATGGATGAAACGGCCCGTCGTCGCAAAATCCAGATGGCTTATAATGAAGATCATGGTATCGTGCCTCAGACAATCAAGAAAGAAATCCGTGACCTGATTGCTGTGACCAAGGCGATTGCTAAGGAAGAAGACAAGGAAGTCGATATCAATAGCCTCAACAAACAAGAACGCAAAGAACTCGTCAAGAAACTAGAAAAACAAATGCAAGAAGCCGTCGAAGTGCTTGACTTTGAACTCGCAGCTCAGATCCGCGATATGATGCTGGAAGTCAAGGCGTTGGGGTAGATGAAAATATTATTTTTGTAATATTATAAAAACGATTTTTTCGTAAAAAAAAAAAAACGAAATTAGATTTTTTGTGGTATATGGAATGTTTTTTATCGATTTTAGCGTTAAAAAGAGAAAAATACAAAAAAGTATGGTATAGTGTATACAGGAGGATAGAATGATGAAAATACTCAAAACTAAAATACGAGGTTTATCTTACTTCAAAAATGGAGAGTTTGAATTCGATTTTTTTGCTAGTAAAAACGTAAACTTTTATGAGAAAGAAAGTAAAAATGTTTCTCATGTAATTAATAAGTTATATAAATTAAATTCAATTGCTCTATTAGGTATAAATGCATCTGGAAAAACAACTAGTTTAAAACTAGTTTTGGCAATGCTAAATATATTTATTAAAAATAAAAGTTTATCAGAGGATGATATTCCTGAAATTGGAAATTATTTTGATGATGAAGTGATTTGTGAAAATTATATTTTTAATCAGGAGTGGATTTATAAAATTGAATCAATCATTTCTAAAGATAAGTCAAATTCATTATACTTTAAAGATGAAGTCCTTTATAGAAAAAAAGTGAAGAAAACAGAATCTAAAGATAAGATTTTTACAAACTTTGAAGAGACTATTTCTCGAAAAGATATTGATGTTACTTATCTAAAACAGACAGATTCTATTTTTTCAGGTGTATTGAATAAAAAAAACCATCAATTGGTTGAAGATAGTGTTGTAGATTTAACTAATATTACTGATGTTAATAAAATTCAATATTTTGCTAATGATATGGATATTTCTTATGTAAATTTTTTAGACGATAGTATTGAATCTTTAATTTTTGAAGAGGATACAAAAAAGTTCAAAATTAGATTTAAATACTCGAAAGAGTTGATAGAATCAAATATTGTTGATTTAAATAGATTCTTATCATCAGGTACAATTAAAGGTATAATGATTTTATTAAATATTCAATTTATTCTAAATTCTGGCGGATATTTAATTATTGATGAGTTAGAAAATCACTTGAATAAATCAATTGCGGTACAATTAATAAAACTTTTTAATAGTAATATAAATAAAAATTCTGCAACATTGATATTCACTACTCACTACATTGAGATTACTGATTTTATTGATAGAAGTGATAGTATTTACGTGTTAAAAAAGAATCCTCTTATAAATATTGAAAAAATGAGTAATATTATTGGTGAAAAAGATAGATCTGATAGGAAGAAAAGCGATCTAATCTTATCAGGTAGTTATGGTTTAGGAACTGCTCCGAAAAATTCTTCCTATAAAATGATGAGGGAAAGTATGAATAAAAGTATTCAATTGTTGAGTTCAGAGAGTCATGAATTAATGGAGAGATGATTTATGGTTAATATAACCTCAGATACACTTGTTGCTATCATTGTTGAAGGAGCAACAGAAAAGGCTATTATTGAGTTATTACTTGAAAATGATTGTTTAAAATTTAGTTATAAGCAAGTTATAAACTATGATCAAATTGATGGACTAGATTCTCCTTATAGAGGATCGAATAGATTTTATGGTAATCCTGCAACATTTTCGAACCATTATTTGACTCAAGATTATGAAGAAAATAAAATAATTATTTTTATTATTGAAGATAGGTCTGGGATACCATATAAAATCGTTCAACCTTATTTGGATAAATTGCAGGATAGAGGAATCTATCATGTAATAACGAAAAGTGAGATTGAAATGATTGAAATATATTTTCGTAAATTAGAGGGACAGTTTGAAAAAGTGAAATCACAAGATAAACCAAGTGTATTTCTTGCTGCTCAATTAAAGAAAAAACCTAATTATGTAAAATCGTATGATAGAATTAAAAAGGATCTAAATCGTTGTGTAGACTTAGTTAATGCTATAAGAAAATACAAAAGTAAAAGTGATACAACAAAATGGAATAATAAAAATAATGAAATATTTTTAGCTGATTTATTAAAATAATTAATTGGGAACCAAATTATGTAAGACAATGTAATAACTAGATGATGAGAAACTCTATCAGTTATTCTGAAAATAATAGATATATTTGTAAGGAATATACATACGTTATGCACGTTTGCTTGAAAATATAAATTTTGGCACTGTAAGATAATCGGTTTTGCTTTTTTTGTTCCTGGTATTTGTCCTGATTCATTTTCTCTTAGGATTGTTTGGATTAGCTTTTACACCGTTTCTGTCGAACATCTAGTTCTTTAGTCTTTGCCTCATTTTATTTATTCATCCATGGACTACCTTCTATAAAACTAGAATCTTTCAATGGCATCATCTAATTTTTCAGGCTCTTATTGGATTTGTTGCTCTCATAATCTTGTTTATGTCATTACTGTTTTTATCTTTTGGATCAGAGTCATTTATGCCTATAAATATAGACTACTATGTGAATAGGGAAAAAAATGAAATCAGAATCATCAGAGGATCCTTGCTTCATGAAATTCATGAATATCACGACTTGCTCAATCCCTTTATAATGAAGCCAGAAGTAAAATACAACGAAGATATGTTTTAATAACTTAGAAAGCGAGTAAATTTATGTCCCGTTCCCAATTAACGATTTTAACCAATATCTGTCTGATTGAAGACATCGAAACCCAGCGCGTGGTTATGCAGTATCGCTCTCCTGAAACCAATCGCTGGTCAGGTTATGCCTTTCCAGGAGGCCATGTAGAAAACGGCGAGTCTTTCGCAGAGTCTGTCATTCGTGAAATCTACGAAGAAACAGGATTAACTATCCAAAATCCTCAACTTGTCGGCATTAAAAATTGGCCACTAGATACAGGTGGGCGCTATATTGTCGTTTGTTATAAGGCGACTGAGTTCTCTGGTACCCTTCGCTCTTCAGATGAAGGAGAAGTTTCTTGGGTGCAAAAAGACCAGATTCCAAACTTGGATCTGGCCTATGATATGTTACCATTGATGGAGATGATGGAAGCTCCTGACAAGTCAGAGTTTTTCTACCGCCACAGTACAGAAGACGATTGGGAAAAGAAAATTTTCTAGTCTTTTACTAAATAACCGAGTTGATCCAAGGCCTCCTCGATATAGTGGAGGTCTTGTTGTGTTTCGGCTTCAACTAGGTGGTAATGGATACCATCTGTCAATTCAGATAAAGGTTTAAAATCAGAATGCTCGACTTGTTCTAGAAAATGTTGCACATCTCTGCGACAAGACAGTTTAAGCAAGGTTTCAATTTCTCCATAGACGGGATGGTCAATCAAGGTATTTTGAACACGTCCACCATTATCAACGATAGCAAGGAGTTCTTGACCGATTTCTTCAACTTCATGTTTCACTTTGAAAAGTTTATGAACATAAGGATTGGTTTCAATTTGCTTATAGACGTAGCCACGATTAGTGGATAGGATAGGAGCGCCATCGGCTCTCAAAATTGCAATGTCCTGCACAATGACCTGACGTGTGACATGAAAATGTTCCGCCAAACTTTGGCCATTAAGGGCTTTAGGAGCTTCTTTCAAGAGTTGGAGCAGAGCTTGTTTGCGATCTTTTGTCATAGTTCTTCCTTTTAACGGCGTTTGCGAAGCACTTTATAGACAGCTAGTGCTAATGTATAGTCTACCATACTATGGATAATTGTACCAAATCCAACTAGCACAAATAGAACATAAAACATATTTTCTACATTGGTACCAGAAGTTGCGTAAAAAACGACACAGGCCAATACTTCAGCAAGGGCATGGACAAGCGCTAACACAAAGTTGAAAATCCAGGAAGCTTTTGGTTTATCTAGGGTATCGGGGAATTTTTGTAGGTAAAGAGCCCCCAAAGTTCCAAAAAAGATATGGGAAAAAGCTCGAAAAACAATAACCATGGGATAGCCAGTCATCAAGAATCCAAAACTAGAGGCTAGGATGACAAAAACAGCCATCAAGGGCGATAAGAACATGGCAATAAAAATAGCGATGTGGCTTCCTAAAGTATAGGAAGCAGGTGGAATGACAATCTTGAAAGGCATAACAATTGGAATCAAAATTGCAATAGCCGTTAAAAGGGCAGTCATTGTCATAAATTGTGTCTTTTTCCGTGTATTCATAAGAATCTCCTTTTTTCTGTATATACACTAGTATAGTACAATAAACAAGACAATAAAGCAAGGATTTACTTAGGTTTATAGGTCGTTTTTTAGTAAAAAGTTCACTATAAAGAAACTACTTCAAACAAAATCTCCACCTTCAAGCTTGAAAGCGGAGATTATTTTTATTTCTTCAAGGTTTGTAGTCTTGGAACAATAGCTAGGGTTAGAACTGCAGAAATGACTAATTCGGCGATTGAATTTGTTGAGATAACAGTTGCTAGGAGTTTTTGGATATTACCATCAAAAACATTTCCAAAAAGGTAGAAAATTCCACCAAGGACAAAGACTGTATTGGTAAGTGAACCAAGGGCACCAGCTAGAATCAGACCAGTCTTGTTTTTCATCAGTTTATAGACTAGATAAGGAGTTAAACCAATCAAAATACGTGGGACGATAGCTATAATAGCTGAGTAGATGTTTCCGTTTGGTACGAATGGTGAGAAGAGGTAGCTTGTCGGTAGAATTGTAATCGTGTTAACAGTTAAACTAAGTAGCCCCATCAAAAATCCAAGTGTAACCCCAACTCGTGGACCGTAGATAATGCTGGCAATAATGACAGGAATATGAACGATGGTCGGTTTGATTGGAAATGGGAAAAGGTTAAAGATAAGTGAGCTCAGAAAATGAATCACGAGCATGGTTGCAAAAAAGATAGCAATGGGTGCAATATTAGAGCGTTTTTTCATCGAGAGTTTCCTTTATTCTTTCTAAAATAATTGTGAGGTCAGCTAATGCTCCTCGTCCATGGTCTCCACAAGCTAGTAGGGATTTCTTAGGAGCAATCAGCTGATAGCCGTAGCTTTCTAATGTTTTCAGATTAGCCTGAGTTGCCGGATGTTCATACATCTTTGTATTCATAGCAGGAGCTATTAGTTTAGGAATATGACTGGGCAATGCTAGAGCTGTACTGGTCACCATATTGTCCGCAAATCCGTGGGCTAGTTTTGCAATAGTGTTAGCAGTTGCAGGGGCCACAATAAATAAATCCGCCTTTTTTCCAAGTTCGATATGATTGACCTGATCAGGATAGGGTTCCTTCATGACATCCAAGTGGACAGGATTCTGTGAGAGTACCTGTAGTGTCAAAGGTTGGATAAACTCTGTAGCAGCCTGAGTCATTAAAACAGTGACTTGATGACCTTGTTTTTTTAGAGAACTGACTAAATCTGCCGACTTGTAAGAGGCGATAGACCCCGTTACAGCCAAGAGAATATGTGCCATAGCTTTCCTTTCTATGAATGATAGGCTTGAATTTTTTCAAGGAGGAGTTCTGCAATTTCTTCTTTAGTCTGGACTGTTTGAAGCTGATCTTTTTCAACAAAGATTGCACGATGCTGGTTTGGTGAGATTTGAGTCAGGTCATTCGCAATGATTAAGTCAGCTTGGTTCTTGATAAGACTTTTTCTGGCAATCTCGATGAGATAATCCTCAGAGACATCAACCAGCAGTTTGAAACCAATCAGATGAATAGCAGGATTCCATTTCTTGACTAGAGAGATGATTTTGGGTGTTTTTTTCAGGAATAAAACCTGAACCTCATCAGTTGAAGAAATCTTAGCTTGATGATTCTGCCTGCTTAAAAATTCTTCTAGATTGGAGCTAGCCTGAACTTCCTCAAGTCCTGCCATATAAACAGGAGTGTAATCAGATACGGCCATTGAGTGAATCAAGACCTGATAATCCTGAATACGTTCTTTCATTTCAAGAAGAAGATCCTTGGTATTGTTAATTTCTCGAATACTTAGATTAGGATGGGCTACTGGCTTCACAGCTCGTTTTGTCGTTATCAAACAAACTTCATGTCCTGCAGCAAGCAGGGTTTCTGTGATGATTTTCCCTAAGCGACCTGTAGAATGGTTAGTGATAGAGCGGACGCTATCGATAGCTTCACTGGTACCGCCCGATGTAACTAAAATTTTCATAGCACTATTGTACACAAAAATAAACGGTAAGTAAAATGAAAGTGATAAAAATTTGGTAAAAGGAAAGAATATAGTTTCAAACTATAAAGCCATATAAAATTTAAGAAAGGACTCTAAAAACCTTAAAAACAGGGATATTTACGAACGTTTAGAGAGTTTTGGGATGTTAAAAATCTTGTTTTGTGTTATAATGAATTATCATAAAAGAGGTTATAGGAGTTTTGAATGAAAACAGATATTGAAATCGCACAGAGTATTGAGTTGAAGCCAATCGTTGATGTTGTAGAGAAACTTGGTATTTCTTACGATGATTTGGAGTTGTATGGAAAGTACAAGGCTAAGCTCAGCTTTGATAAAATTCGTGCAGTTGAGAGCAATCCAGTTGGGAAATTGATCTTGGTTACTGCCATCAACCCAACACCTGCAGGTGAAGGAAAATCAACTATTACCATTGGTCTTGCGGATGCCTTGAACAAGATTGGCAAGAAAACCATGATTGCTATTCGCGAACCATCTCTTGGTCCAGTAATGGGAATTAAGGGTGGTGCAGCTGGAGGTGGTTATGCTCAAGTTCTGCCAATGGAAGACATCAACCTTCATTTTACTGGGGATATGCATGCCATTACAACTGCCAACAATGCTCTTTCTGCCTTGATTGACAACCACTTACACCAAGGAAATGAGTTGGGAATTGACCAACGTCGTATCCTTTGGAAACGTGTTGTGGACTTGAACGACCGTGCTCTTCGCCATGTAACAGTTGGGCTTGGTGGCCCTCTAAATGGTATTCCACGTGAGGATGGCTTTGACATTACAGTTGCTTCAGAGATCATGGCAATTCTTTGCTTGGCAACGGACATCGAGGACTTGAAACGTCGTTTGGCGAATATCGTTATTGGTTATCGTTACGACCGTACACCAGTTTCTGTAGGTGATTTGCAGGTTGAAGGTGCCTTGGCTTTGATTTTGAAGGATGCTATTAAACCGAACCTGGTTCAGACAATTTACGGTACACCTGCCTTTGTACACGGTGGTCCATTTGCCAATATTGCTCACGGATGTAATTCAGTCTTGGCAACAAGCACAGCCCTTCACTTGGCTGATTACACAGTTACTGAAGCTGGTTTTGGTGCGGACCTTGGTGCTGAAAAATTCCTTGATATCAAGACACCAAACTTGCCAACATCTCCAGATGCAGTTGTCATTGTTGCAACCCTTCGTGCCCTTAAGATGAATGGTGGTGTGGCTAAAGACGCTCTTACTGAAGAAAACGTAGAAGCAGTTCGTGCAGGTTTTGCTAACTTGAAACGCCACGTTGAAAATATCCGTAAGTTCGGTATTCCAGCAGTCGTAGCTATTAATGAATTTGTATCTGATACAGAGGCTGAAATTGCAGCCTTAAAAGAACTCTGTGCTTCAATCGATGTACCAGTTGAATTGGCTAGTGTTTGGGCTGATGGTGCAGAAGGTGGAGTGGCACTGGCTGAAACCTTGGTTAAAACAATCGCTGAAAACCCAGCTAACTACACTCGTCTTTATGACAACGACATTTCTGTCCAAGAAAAGATTGAAAAGATTGTTACTGAAATCTATCGTGGTTCAAAAGTAAACTTCGAAAAGAAAGCTCAAACTCAAATCGCTCAAATTGTTCAAAATGGCTGGGATAAATTACCAATCTGTATGGCTAAGACTCAGTATAGTTTCTCAGACAATCCCAGTGCACTTGGAGCACCTGAAAACTTTGAAATTACCATTCGCGAATTGGTGCCAAAATTAGGTGCAGGCTTCATAGTTGCCTTAACTGGAGATGTCATGACCATGCCAGGACTTCCAAAACGACCAGCTGCTCTAAACATGGATGTTGAAAGCGATGGAACCGTTCTAGGCTTGTTCTAATAGTTTAATTGAATTCAAATGAGTTTGGAAATACTATCCAAGCTCATTTTTTATCTAGATATAAGGAGTTGCCTTCTACACGTAACCAGTCTAGGTAAAGATATTTTCCCTGAATTCTGATATAATAGAAATATTGACTTCAAGAGTAAGGAAGAGAAGATGAACGCATTATTAAATGGAATGAATGACCGTCAGGCTGAGGCGGTACAAACGACAGAAGGTCCCTTGTTAATCATGGCAGGGGCTGGCTCTGGGAAGACTCGAGTTTTGACCCACCGCATCGCTTATCTGATTGATGAAAAGCTGGTCAATCCTTGGAATATCTTGGCCATTACCTTTACTAACAAGGCTGCGCGTGAGATGAAAGAGCGTGCTTATGGTCTCAATTCAGCCACTCAGGACTGTTTGATTGCGACCTTCCACTCCATGTGTGTTCGTATACTACGTCGCGATGCGGACCATATTGGCTACAACCGCAATTTTACAATTGTAGATCCTGGTGAACAGCGAACGCTCATGAAACGCATTCTCAAGCAGTTGAACTTGGATCCGAAAAAATGGAATGAACGAAGCATCTTAGGAACCATTTCCAATGCTAAGAATGACCTGATTGATGATGTAGCTTATGCTGCCCAAGCTGGCGATATGTATACGCAAATCGTGTCCCAGTGTTACACGGCTTACCAAAAAGAGCTTCGTCAGTCGGAGTCGGTTGACTTTGATGATTTGATTATGCTGACCTTGCGTCTCTTTGATCAGAATCCTGATGTCTTGACTTACTATCAACAGAAATTCCAATACATCCACGTTGATGAGTACCAAGATACCAACCATGCCCAGTACCAATTGGTCAAACTCTTGGCTTCGCGCTTTAAAAATATCTGTGTGGTTGGGGATGCGGACCAGTCTATCTACGGTTGGCGTGGTGCTGATATGCAGAATATCTTGGACTTCGAAAAGGATTATCCCCAAGCCAAGGTTGTTTTGTTGGAGGAGAATTATCGCTCAACTAAAACCATTCTCCAAGCGGCTAATGAGGTTATCAAAAACAATAAAAATCGCCGTCCTAAGAATCTCTGGACTCAAAATGCTGATGGGGAGCAAATCGTTTACTATCGTGCCAATGATGAGCTAGATGAGGCTGTATTTGTAGCCAGAACTATAGATGAACTTGGTCGGAGTCAAAACTTCCTTCACAAGGATTTTGCAGTTCTTTATCGTACTAATGCGCAGTCCCGTACTATCGAGGAAGCCTTGCTCAAGTCAAATATTCCTTATACCATGGTTGGCGGAACCAAGTTCTACAGCCGTAAGGAAATCCGAGATATTATTGCTTACCTCAATCTTATTGCCAATTTGAGTGACAATATCAGTTTTGAGCGTATTATCAACGAGCCAAAACGTGGAATTGGCCCAGGCACTGTTGAGAAAATCCGTGACTTTGCGAATATGCAAGACATGTCCATGCTAGATGCTTCAGCCAATATCATGTTATCTGGTATCAAGGGTAAAGCAGCCCAGTCTATCTGGGATTTTGCCAATATGATTCTGGATTTGCGGGAGCAACTGGAACAGTTAAGCATTACTGAGTTGGTTGAGGCCGTCCTAGAAAAAACAGGTTACGTCGATATTCTAAATGCTCAAGCGACTTTAGAAAGCAAGGCTAGGGTTGAAAATATTGAAGAGTTCCTCTCTGTGACGAAAAACTTTGATGACACCTCTGATGTGTCAGAAGAGGAAACTGGTCTGGATAAATTGAGTCGTTTCTTAAATGACTTGGCTTTGATTGCGGACACAGATTCAGGTAGTCAGGAGACATCAGAAGTTACCCTAATGACCCTGCATGCTGCCAAAGGCCTCGAGTTTCCAGTTGTCTTTTTGATTGGGATGGAAGAAAATGTCTTTCCGCTTAGCCGTGCAGCTGAAGATCAAGATGAATTAGAAGAAGAACGCCGTCTAGCCTATGTAGGAATTACGCGTGCAGAGAAAATTCTCTATCTGACAAATGCCAATTCGCGCCTGCTTTTTGGTCGTACTAACTACAACCGTCCGACTCGTTTTATTAACGAAATCAGCTCAGACTTACTTGAGTATCAAGGTCTGGCTCGTCCTGTAAATACAAGCTTTAAGGCATCTTATAGCAGTGGTGGTCTCGCCTTTGGTCAAGGTATGAGTCTTGCCCAGGCCCTTCAAGACCGTAAACGCGGTGTGGCACCAAAAACTATCCAGTCAAGCGGTCTCCCATTTGGTCAATTTACAGCTGGAACAAAATCAGCGTCTAGTGAGGCAAATTGGTCTATTGGTGACATTGCCCTCCACAAGAAATGGGGAGAGGGAACTGTTCTGGAAGTTTCAGGAAGCGGTGCTAGGCAGGAATTAAAAATCAATTTCCCAGAAGTAGGTTTGAAAAAACTTTTAGCTAGTGTAGCCCCAATTGAGAAAAAAATATAATTTTCCATCCTTCTCACGAATAATAAAGTGAGGAGGATTTTTATGTACAGTATTTCATTTCAAGAAGATTCACTATTGCCAAGAGAAAGACTAGCCAAGGAAGGAGTAGAAGCGCTTAGTAATCAAGAGTTGTTAGCTATTTTACTCAGGACAGGAACACGGCAAGTCAGTGTTTTTGAAATTGCCCAGAAAGTTTTGAACAACCTTTCAAGTCTAACGGATTTGAAAAAAATGACCCTGCAGGAATTGCAGAGTCTATCTGGTATCGGCCGTGTTAAGGCCATAGAGTTACAAGCTATGATTGAACTGGGGCATCGTATTCATAAACATGAGACTATTGAGATGGAAAGTATTCTCAGTAGCCAAAAGCTGGCCAAGAAGATGCAGCAGGAGTTGGGACATAAAAAACAAGAGCACCTGGTGGCGCTCTATCTCAATACTCAAAATCAAATCATCCATCAACAGACCATTTTTATCGGCTCAGCTACTCGTAGTATTGCTGAACCACGTGAGATTCTTCACTATGCTATCAAGCATATGGCGACTTCACTCATCTTGGTCCATAATCATCCTTCAGGAGCGGTAGCGCCTAGTCGAAATGATGATCATGTAACTAAGCTTGTCAAAGAAGCCTGTGACTTGATGGGGATTGTCCTATTGGACCATTTGATTGTCTCCCATTCTAGTTACTTTAGTTACCGTGAAAAGACAGATTTAATTTAAAGTTCATTTACGACATAGTCAAAGAGGTTTTTATCTTTGGGACGATTTTCAAATAGAAATTCTGGATGCCATTGGACACCGAGGAAGGCAATGTCATCCGTACTCATAACAGCTTCAATGATACCATCTTTAGGATCATGAGCCACAATTTTTAAATTTGGTGCTAAATCCTTGATGCTCTGGTGGTGGAAGGAGTTGATATGGGAAATTTCTCCATAGATTTCTCGAAGAACTGTATCAGGTTCTGTTACCAATCGCTGAGTTGTGTACTCAGCAGAACAATCCTGCCAATGGTCTTCGATATCTTGGTACAAAGTTCCACCCATGGCAACGTTAAAGAGTTGAGTTCCACGGCAGACAGAAAAAATTGGCTTTTTCTGTTTAATAGCTTCCTTGATGAGGGCCAGTTCAAAGATATCCCTTTGAAGGTGGTAGTCATCACTATCGATGGTTTTTGGTTCACCATAGAATTTTGGATCAACATTTTGCCCACCTGTCAAGATGAGCTTGTCAATCATACTGATATAGTGGAAGGCCATTTCTTGATCACCAATCGGTAGGATGATGGGAATTCCTCCAGCTTCTTTAACGCCTTCAACAAAGCCTTTTGCTACGTAGCTCATCATGATGTCATCATCTGGATGAGTTTTTTCGTTTCCTGTAATCCCTATAACTGGTTTTTTCATAAAATGATTTTCGCTTTCTAATCCTCTTTTCGCATGAAGTAGAGGAGGGTTTGGAGTTCACTTGTCAAATCGACATACTGAACGACCACGTCTTTTGGTAAATGCAGATGGACTGGTGAAAAACTGAGAATTCCTTTCACGCCAGCATCCACCAAGAGATTGGCAACCTCTTGTGACTTGACGCTGGGAACGGTCAGGATAGCAGTTTTCACATCAGCATCCTTGATTTTATCCTTGATTTGAGAAATCCCGTAAATGGGAATTCCATCAGGAGTTTGAGTACCGACTTCGGGATGGTCATCTAGGTCAAAGGCCATGATAATCTTCATCTTGTTACGCTCGTGGAAGCGGTAGTGGAGAAGGGCATGGCCCATATTTCCAATACCAACCAGCATGACATTGGTGATGGAGTTATCATTGAGCAAATCGGCAAAAAATGTCATCAGTTTTTTGACATCATAGCCAAATCCACGCCGACCTAGTTCACCAAAATAGGAAAAATCACGACGTACAGTCGCTGAGTCAATACCGATAGCCTCTGCAATTTGCTTAGAGTTGGCACGTTCAATCTTTTCTGCATGAAATCTCTTAAAAATTCGATAGTAGAGAGAGAGTCTTTTCGCTGTAGCTTTTGGAATAGCAGACTGTTTATCTTTCACAAAATCACAACCTTTCTATTCTTCTATTTTATAGAAACATTGTGAAAAAATCAACAAAAATAAGAAAAAACTAAGAAAAATCTTAGTTTTGATGTAAAAAATCTGCATGTGATAGAAAACGGTAGAGGTCCCCGACCAGCCCTTGGTAAACTTTCTGGCCCTTAAAAGTCAGAGAAGTCACATAAAGTGTATCTGGTAGGGTTACACATCCTGACAGAGCCAGCATGAGAGCCTCGTAATCCTCATACTTGAGAGTGCGTTCTACATGATAGCTGTCCTTATAGGTCAGTTCAAAC
Source organism: Streptococcus mitis (assembly GCF_946190325.1). GTDB lineage: Bacteria > Bacillota > Bacilli > Lactobacillales > Streptococcaceae > Streptococcus > Streptococcus mitis_CF. Next base: position 219,027 of record NZ_CAMHZR010000001.1, read on the forward strand.
ATATGGGACCTATCTTTCAGATTTTGTAAAGACACCACGTTCTACCAAGCTATCCATGAGGAAGTAGAATTTTTCCTGATGAATGTGGTGGTCTTCTGATTTGAAAATATCAACTAGACGTAGCCCAAACTTGTCAGTGATATTGATTTTAGCACCTGTAAGTTCCTTGTTAATGATGATTTTGAGTTGGAAGCCTTCACCACTGTTCGGAACTTTTTCCAAAAGGCGAGTCAATTCATAGTTACCAACCTTAGTCTCAAAAAAGGTATTGTCCTTAAGGGTGAATTTTTTAACAGAAGGGCTAAGAGTGTAGTCGTAACGACAATTTTTTAACTGAATGGTTTTTTCAAATGCCATATGGCTAACCTCCGATAATTTCTTTTAAGGTTTTTGCGAGGGTATGTAGATCTTCAACAGTATTTTCTGGCGACAAACTGATACGAATGGATTCCTTCAAGCGTTCTGAATTTGCTCCGTACATAGCTTCAAGAACATGGCTAGATTGGACAATACCTGCCGTACAGGCTGAGCCAGTAGAGATTGAAATTCCAGCTAAATCTAGACGAAGGAGTAAGAGGTCATTTTTCTGACCAGGAAATCCAATATTGAGAACATAAGGGAGATGATGTTCTCCTCTATTCAAGTAATATTGAATGTCCTCTAGCTCTGCAAGAAAGGCAGTGTCTAAATTTTGTACATGTTGAAAATGTTCTTCTTGCTTTTCTAGGTCTTCTTTTAGGGCTGCAACCATAGCCACTATGGCAGCTAGATTTTCAGTCCCTGCACGTTTTTTCTGTTCTTGGTCTCCGCCATGTAGATAGGAATCAAAGTCCATGCTAGATGCGTAGAGAAAGCCGATTCCCTTAGGGCCATGGAATTTATGGGCAGAAGCGGTGAGAAAATCAATGCCCAATTCTTCGGGATGAATTGGTATTTTGCCAATAGCCTGAACTGCATCGACATGATAGGCGGCAGGGTGTTGCTTGAGTATTTGGCCAATTTCAGCAATGGGCAGTAGGTTTCCTGTCTCATTATTGGCAAACATGGTTGAAACCAAAATCGTATCGTCACGTAAAGCTTTTTGAATTTGTTGGGCTGTGATTTCTTGATTTTCTGGCTGGATAATGGTTGCTTCAAACCCAAAGTGTTGAACCAAGTAATCAATCGTTTCAAGGACAGCATGGTGCTCAATGGCAGTTGTGATGATATGTTTTCCTTGTTCTTGATGACGAAGGCAGTAGCCAATGATGGCAGTATTGTTTCCTTCAGTCCCACCAGAAGTGAAAAAGATATGTTGAGGTTTTGTCCCCAGTAACTGGGCTAGTTCCTGACGGGCTTCTCTCAAGAGTTTTCCAGCTTGACGACCATGACCATGAATACTAGAAGGATTGCCATGGGTTTCTTGCATAACCTTGGTCATAGCTGAAATAGCAACTGTTGACATGGGAGTCGTTGCAGCATTGTCCAAATAAATCAAAGAATCACCTTATTTCTTTTTGTTGTAGGCAAAGAGTGGGCTGACTGGTTTTCTTTCGTGGATACGGACGATGGCATCACCAATTAACTCACTAGCAGTGATGTAGCATACGTTTTTAGGAGTTTTTTCTTTTGTTGCTACTGAATCAGTCACAAGAATTTCTTTAATCTTAGTATTGTCAAGAAGTTCAGCAGCACCTTCAACGAAGAGACCGTGGCTAGAAACAGCATAAATTTCTGTAGCCCCTTCACGTTCAACGATTTTGGCTGCTTCAGAGAAGGTACGTCCTGTATTTAAAATATCGTCAATCAAGATAGCTTTCTTACCTTCAACATCACCGATAATATAACCTTCGTTACGAGTTGCATCGTCTTGAGGATAGTCGATAATGGCGATAGGAGCATCAAGATATTCAGCCAAGCTACGGGCACGTTTCACACCTGAATTTTTAGGGCTGACGACAACAACATCTGAACCAAGGAGCCCCTTATCGCAGTAATGTTTTGCAAATAGGGGAACTGTGAAGAGGTTGTCAACAGGAATATCAAAAAATCCTTGAACCTGAACGGCATGTAGATCAAGTGTAAGGATACGATCAACACCAGCCTTAACCAGCATATTAGCAACTAGTTTAGCTGTAAGTGGCTCACGTGGTGAAGCGATACGGTCTTGACGTGCATAGCCAAAATATGGAAGGACAACGTTGATACTGTGGGCACTTGCACGTACACAAGCGTCGACCATGATCAACAATTCCATTAGGTGGTTGTTAACTGGGAAACTTGTTGATTGGATGATGTAAACATCATAACCACGGACACTTTCTTCGATATTTACTTGGATTTCTCCGTCTGAAAATTGACGTGATGATAGTTTTCCAAGTGGGACACCAACAGCTTGAGCAATTTTCTGTGCAATTTCTTGATTAGAGTTGAGTGCGAAAAGTTTCATGTTTTTTCTATCTGACATTATAGACCGTCCTCTGTAAACTTTTTAAATCCTAGTCATATCTGCCTAGCCTATATGAACAGGGATTTTTGTATTTTATCTTTTCCATTTTACCAAAAAATAGAGATTATTTCAGCTATTTTTCATGCTTTTGACAAATCGGACCAATTTTGAGGGAGCTTTTTGATAAGCAATCTGATTTTCCTCTAAAAATTGCTGGAAATCTTGTTTCCCTTGCTCGTGATTCTCAACTTCAAGCTCTAATTCGTAATCTGTAATATCAAAGTACTGACTTTCATCCAGCGCCATGAGACCAATAGCTGTTTGCATTTCATAGCGAAGAGTTGTTAGACAACCAAGAATCTGCCATTTACTAGTTTTAATACCATGTTTCGCCAATTCATCCAGTACTAGCCCTTGAGGAAGTTTTTTCTTGCTCAGATAGTTTTCAGCATCTTTTAGTTGCAATTTTTGATTGTATTCCATGTTTCCGACACTTTGTGGGACTTTGAGTGTCAATTCTGCCCAATCTTCAAAAGTGCGAATGCGCAAAGCAACTTTCTTTTCTCGCAGTTCAAAATCAGGCGTGTCTATGTAGTAATTTTTTTGAAGAACAGGAGTGACGTCTGTGAACTGGTCTTTTAGACGATTATATTCATCTTTTTTCAAGAGTGTTTTCAATTCAATTTCTAAATGTTTCAATTTTCTTACCTTTTCTTTGTCTATGAAAGCGGATTATATGATATAATAGCATTGTATTTATTGTATATGAATCTGGAGAAAAAATCAAAGATATTTTTGAAGGATAATATGAGAACAAGGGAGAATATATGACCTTAGAATGGGAAGAATTTCTAGATCCTTACATTCAAGCTGTTGGTGAGTTAAAGATTAAACTACGTGGTATTCGGAAGCAATATCGTAAGCAAAATAGGCATTCTCCGATTGAGTTTGTGACTGGCCGAGTCAAGCCAATTGAGAGCATCAGGGAAAAAATGGCTCGGCGTGGCATTACTTATGCGACCTTAGAGCACGATTTGCAAGATATTGCTGGTTTGCGTGTGATGGTTCAGTTTGTAGATGACGTCAAGGAAGTAGTGGAGATTTTGCGCAAGCGTCAGGATATGCGGATCATACAGGAGCGAGATTACATTACTCATCGAAAAGCATCAGGCTATCGTTCCTATCATGTGGTAGTAGAATATACGGTTGACACTATCAATGGTGCTAAAACCATTTTGGCGGAAATTCAAATACGTACCTTGGCCATGAATTTCTGGGCAACGATAGAACATTCTCTCAACTACAAGTACCAAGGGGATTTCCCAGAGGAGATAAAGAAGCGACTGGAAATTACAGCCAAGATTGCTCATCAGTTGGATGAAGAAATGGGTAAAATTCGAGATGATATCCAGGAAGCCCAGGCACTTTTTGATCCTTTGAGTAGAAAATTAAATGATGGTGTAGGAAACAGTGACGATACAGATGAAGAATACAGGTAAAAGAATTGACCTGATAGCTAATAGAAAACCGCAGAGTCAAAGGGTTTTGTATGAATTGCGAGATCGTTTGAAGAGAAATCAGTTTATACTCAATGATACCAATCCAGATATCGTTATTTCTATCGGTGGGGATGGTATGCTCTTGTCGGCCTTTCATAAGTACGAAAACCAGCTTGACAAGGTCCGCTTCATTGGTGTTCACACTGGACATTTGGGCTTCTATACGGACTACCGTGATTTTGAGTTGGATAAGCTAGTGACTAATTTGCAGCTAGATACCGGAGCAAGAGTCTCTTACCCTGTTCTAAATGTGAAGGTCTTTCTTGAAAATGGTGAAGTGAAGATTTTTAGAGCACTAAATGAAGCCAGCATCCGCAGGTCTGATCGAACCATGGTGGCGGATGTTGTGATTAACGGTGTCCACTTTGAACGTTTTCGTGGAGATGGGCTAACAGTTTCGACACCGACTGGTAGTACAGCCTATAACAAGTCGCTCGGTGGAGCTGTTTTACACCCAACCATTGAAGCTTTGCAATTAACGGAAATTGCCAGCCTTAACAATCGTGTCTATCGAACGCTGGGTTCGTCTATTATTGTTCCTAAGAAGGATAAGATTGAACTTATTCCAACAAGAAACGATTACCATACCATTTCGGTTGACAATAGCGTTTATTCTTTCCGCAATATTGAGCGAATTGAGTATCAAATAGACCATCATAAGATTCACTTTGTAGCGTCGCCGAGCCACACCAGTTTCTGGAATCGTGTTAAAGATGCTTTCATCGGCGAGGTGGACGAATGAGGTTTGAATTTATCGCAGATGAACATGTCAAGGTTAAGACCTTCTTGAAAAAGCACGAGGTTTCTAAGGGACTTCTGGCCAAGATTAAGTTTCGAGGTGGAGCTATTCTGGTCAATGACCAACCGCAAAATGCAACGTATCTATTGGATATTGGAGACAAAGTTATTATTGATATTCCTGCTGAGGAAGGCTTTGAAACTCTTGAAGCTATCGAGCGCCCACTGGATATTTTCTATGAGGATGACCATTTTCTAGTCTTGAATAAACCATATGGAGTGGCTTCTATTCCTAGTGTCAACCACTCCAATACTATCGCCAATTTTATCAAGGGTTACTACGTCAAGAAAAACTATGAAAATCAGCAGGTTCACATTGTGACTAGACTTGATCGTGACACTTCTGGCTTGATGCTCTTTGCTAAGCACGGCTATGCCCATGCACGATTAGACAAGCAGTTGCAGAAAAAGTCCATTGAAAAACGCTACTTTGCTTTGATTAAAGGTGATGGACACTTGGAGCCGGAGGGGGAAATCATTGCTCCGATTGCGCGTGATGAAGACTCTATTATCACCAGACGGGTGGCTAAAGGTGGAAAGTATGCCCATACTTCCTACAAGATTGTAGCTTCTTATGAAAATATTCATTTGGTTGATATTCGCCTGCATACTGGTCGAACTCACCAAATTCGAGTCCATTTTTCTCATATTGGTTTTCCTTTGTTGGGAGATGATTTGTATGGTGGTAGTTTGGACGATGGCATCCAACGTCAGGCCTTGCATTGCCATTACCTATCCTTTTATCATCCATTTTTAGAGCAAGACTTGCAGTTAGAAAGTCCCTTGCCAGATGATTTTAGGAACCTTATTACCCAGTTATCAACTAATACTCTATAAAAACTGTTTCAGAGTATAATTATTATCTTAAAGGAGAAAACTCATGGAAGTTTTTGAAAGTCTCAAAGCCAACCTTGTTGGTAAAAATGCTCGTATCGTTCTCCCTGAAGGGGAAGAGCCACGTATTCTTCAAGCGACTAAACGCTTGGTAAAAGAAACAGAAGTGATTCCTGTTTTGCTTGGAAATCCTGAAAAAATTAAAATTTATCTTGAAATCGAAGGTATCGAAGATGGTTATGAAGTCATCGACCCTCAACACTACGATAAATTTGAAGAAATGGTTGCTGCCTTGGTGGAGCGTCGCAAGGGCAAAATGTCTGAAGAAGATGCACGCAAGGTTTTGGTTGAAGATGTCAACTATTTTGGTGTTATGTTGGTTTACTTGGGCTTGGTTGATGGAATGGTGTCAGGAGCGATTCACTCAACAGCTTCAACAGTTCGTCCAGCCCTTCAAATTATCAAAACTCGTCCAAATGTAACTCGCACTTCAGGTGCCTTCCTCATGGTTCGTGGTACGGAACGTTATCTATTTGGAGACTGTGCTATCAATATCAATCCAGATGCAGAAGCCTTGGCTGAAATTGCGATTAACTCAGCAATCACAGCTAAGATGTTCGGAATTGAACCTAAAATTGCTATGCTAAGCTATTCTACTAAAGGTTCAGGATTTGGAGAAAGCGTTGATAAGGTTGTTGAAGCAACTAAAATTGCTCACGACTTGCGCCCTGACCTTGAAATCGATGGTGAGTTGCAATTTGATGCAGCCTTTGTTCCTGAAACTGCAGCTTTGAAAGCTCCTGGAAGTACAGTAGCTGGTCAAGCAAATGTCTTCATCTTCCCAGGTATCGAGGCAGGAAATATCGGCTACAAGATGGCAGAACGTCTTGGTGGTTTTGCGGCAGTAGGTCCTGTTTTGCAAGGTTTGAACAAGCCAGTTAACGACCTTTCTCGTGGATGTAATGCAGATGATGTTTACAAGTTAACCCTTATCACAGCAGCCCAAGCTGTTCATCAATAATATTTAGTCCTCTTTCCCCTTGGAAAGAGGCTTTTTAATACTAGGAAAAGGACAGTTAGAATCTTCTGTGTTATACTAGAGATATGTTAGATTTGAAAGAATACGGTATCGTCATGTGGCCGGATGAGAAGATTGTTTCTTTCCGTGAGAAACTTCTTGCCTGGTATGATGAAAACAAAAGAGATTTACCATGGCGTAGGAGTAAGAATCCGTATCATATCTGGGTCTCTGAAATTATGCTCCAGCAGACTAGGGTGGATACAGTTATTCCTTATTATGAACGATTCTTGGATTGGTTTCCAACAGTGGAAAGTTTGGCAACTGCGCCTGAAGAACGTTTGTTGAAGGCTTGGGAAGGTTTGGGTTATTATTCTCGAGTACGAAATATGCAGGCTGCAGCCCAGCAAATTATGACTGACTTTGGTGGTCAATTTCCAAATACCTACGAAGGAATTTCCAGCTTGAAAGGTATTGGACCTTACACAGCAGGAGCCATTTCCAGTATTGCTTTTAACTTGCCTGAGCCGGCTGTAGATGGTAATGTCATGCGTGTTTTGGCCCGTCTGTTTGAAGTCAACCACGATATTGGCATTCCAAGTAATCGTAAAATTTTTCAGGCAATGATGGAAATCTTGATTGACCCAGAGCGTCCGGGTGACTTTAATCAAGCCTTGATGGACTTGGGATCTGATATTGAGGCGCCTGTAAATCCTAGGCCAGAAGAAAGTCCAGTGAAGGATTTTAGTGCGGCATATCAGAATGGAACTATGGACCGTTATCCAATTAAGGCTCCAAAGAAAAAACCAGTTCCCATTTATCTAAAAGCCTTAGTTGTGAAAAATTCTCAGGGGCAATTTTTACTTGAAAAAAATGAAAGCGAAAAGCTTTTGGCAGGTTTTTGGCATTTCCCCTTGATAGAAGTAGATAACTTTTCGCAAGAAGAGCAGTTTGACCTCTTTCATCAGGTTGCAGAAGAAAGTGTGAACTTTGGCCCCAGTCCAGAAGAGAGTTTCCAGCAGGACTATGATTTAGATATTGATTGGCTTAATCTGCATTTTGAGAATGTCAATCATGTTTTTAGCCATCGTAAGTGGCATGTACAGATTGTAGCAGGTCAGGTGAGTGATTTCCATGATTTTTCAGATAGGGAAGTTCGCTGGCTTTCACCAGAAGAATTCAAGGATGTTCCACTTGCTAAACCCCAACAAAAAATCTGGCAGGCTTATGCAAAAGCCAACTTAGACAGTAGCAAAGACTAGCTATTGTGTCTTCTTGTTATTTTTTGATATAATAGTAGAGAAAAAGGTGAACAAATGAAAAAAATATTAATTGTAGATGATGAAAAACCAATCTCGGACATTATCAAGTTTAATATGACCAAGGAAGGTTACGAGGTTGTAACTGCTTTTAATGGTCGTGAAGCACTAGAACAATTTGAAGCAGAGCAGCCAGATATTATTATTCTGGATTTGATGCTTCCGGAAATTGATGGCTTAGAAGTTGCTAAGACTATTCGCAAGACTAGTAGTGTTCCTATTATCATGCTGTCAGCTAAAGATAGCGAATTTGACAAGGTTATCGGTTTAGAGCTTGGAGCAGATGACTATGTGACTAAACCCTTTTCAAATCGTGAGTTGCAGGCACGTGTCAAAGCTCTTCTTCGTCGCACGGACTTGGCTTCTGTAGATAATCAAGAGTCTGATGAAAAGAAAACTCAGCCCTTACAAATTGGGGACTTGGAGATTGTGCCAGATGCCTATGTTGCTAAGAAATACGGCGAAGAACTAGACTTAACCCACCGCGAATTTGAGCTTTTGTACCACTTGGCGTCTCATATTGGTCAAGTGATTACACGTGAACATTTGCTTGAAACGGTCTGGGGTTATGATTATTTCGGAGATGTTCGGACTGTTGACGTAACTATCAGACGTTTGCGTGAGAAGATTGAAGATACACCTAGTCGTCCAGAGTATATCCTAACACGTCGTGGTGTTGGTTATTATATGAGAAATAATGATTGAATTGATTAGAAAAAATATTCTTACTAGTGATTTTATCTTCATTTTAATTTTATTGGGTTTTATCTTGATTGTTACCTTGCTCTTACTAGAAAATCGGCGGGATAATATTCGGTTGAAGCAAATTAATCAAAAAGTTAAAGACTTGATTGCAGGAGATTATTCGCAGGTATTGGATATGCAGGGAAGCTCTGAAATCACTAATATTACCAATAATCTTAATGATTTATCAGAAGTAATCCGTTTGACCCAAGAAAATCTGGAACAAGAGAGTAAACGATTGCACAGTATCCTCTCATACATGACAGACGGAGTCCTTGCGACCAATCGTCGTGGCAAGATTACTATGATTAATGACATGGCTAAGAAACAGCTAGGTGTTCAAAAAGAAGAGGTTCTCAATAAAAGTATTCTAGAATTGCTTAAGATTGAAGATGAGTATGAACTTCGTGATTTGATTACCCAAGTTCCTGAGCTTATGATTGATTCTCAGGATGACAATGGTGAATATCTGAGCCTTCGTGTACGCTTTGCCTTGGTTCGTCGAGAATCAGGCTTCATTTCTGGTCTGGTTGCAGTTTTACACGATACGACGGAGCAGGAGAAGGAAGAACGCGAACGGAGACTCTTTGTTTCGAACGTTAGTCATGAGCTACGGACACCTCTGACCAGCGTAAAATCCTATCTTGAAGCCTTGGATGAGGGTGCCTTGTCAGAACCTGTAGCACCAGATTTTATAAAGGTGTCTCTAGACGAAACGAATCGTATGATGCGGATGGTGACAGATCTTCTCCATCTTTCACGTATTGACAATGCAACCAGTCATCTAGATGTGGAACTGATTAACTTCACTGCCTTTATTACTTTTATTCTCAACCGTTTTGATAAGATGAGGGGACCAGATGAAGAGAAAAAATATGAATTGGTGAGAGATTATCCGATTACCTCTGTCTGGATTGAAATTGATACAGACAAGATGACACAGGTAATTGATAATATTCTCAACAATGCCATTAAGTATTCGCCTGATGGTGGAAAAATCACAGTGACCATGAAGACAACTGATGATCAGATGATTTTGTCTATTTCAGACCAAGGATTGGGTATTCCTAAGCAGGATTTGCCACGTATCTTTGACCGTTTTTATCGTGTGGATCGTGCTAGAAGTCGTGCCCAAGGTGGTACAGGTCTGGGTCTGTCCATTGCTAAAGAAATTATCAAACAACATAAGGGCTTTATTTGGGCCAAGAGTGAATACGGTAAGGGATCAACCTTCACCATTGTGTTACCTTATGATAAGGATGCAGTGAAAGAAGAAGTATGGGAGGACGAAGTAGAAGACTAGAATGAGTGAAACAGGCTTTAAATACAGTATTTTAGCGTCGGGTTCCAGTGGAAATTCCTTTTATCTGGAAACCCCAAAAAAGAAGCTTTTAGTGGATGCAGGCTTGTCTGGTAAGAAAATTACCAGCCTACTTGCTGAAATTAACCGTAAACCCGAGGACCTGGATGCCATCTTGATTACACATGAGCATTCAGACCATATCCACGGAGTGGGAGTTTTGGCTCGCAAGTATGGTATGGATCTTTATGCCAATGAAAAGACCTGGCAAGCAATGGAAAATAGCAAGTACCTTGGAAAGGTAGATTCTTCGCAAAAGCATATCTTTGAAATGGGTAAAACCAAAACCTTTGGAGATATCGACATCGAGAGTTTTGGTGTTAGCCACGATGCGGTTGCACCGCAGTTTTATCGCTTTATGAAGGATGATAAGAGTTTTGTCATGCTGACTGATACAGGTTATGTGAGTGACCGTATGGCAGGGATTGTCGAAAATGCAGATGGCTACCTTATCGAGTCCAATCATGATGTAGAGATTTTGCGAGCAGGTTCTTACGCTTGGCGACTCAAACAACGAATCCTATCTGATCTGGGGCATCTTTCTAACGAGGATGGTGCTGAAGCAATGATTCGGACACTTGGGAATCGTACTAAGAAAATCTACCTTGGACATTTATCTAAGGAAAATAATATCAAGGAACTGGCTCACATGACCATGGTCAATCAGCTAGCCCAAGCTGATTTAGGTGTAGGAGTAGACTTTAGGGTTTACGATACCTCACCAGATACCGCAACACCATTGACAGATATATAAAAAGAAGGCAAGTGCCTTCTTTTGTTATGTTTAGTTATTATTTTCTACTCCAAACACCATTTAAAATATGATATAATAAGGTTTATAGTACGAGAAAGGTTGCCTTATGACGATAGATATTAGTGAAGAAAAGTTGGCTATGGAGTCTGCTGACTTATTAAAAATTCTTTTAAAAGATCGAACGACCAAGAAAAATATTGTTTGGGCGACTCATTCTTATGAATTGTTGGGAAAGGGATTTGCTCCAAGTGATCACATCACTCCAAGTAGGGTGACGGGAACCTATGCAAACTTGATTCAACCCCGATCAGAAAAGTCCAAGTATGAACAAAAAGACCGAACCAAGATTAGAGCCGAAGTTTTTACGCCAACTTGGTTAGTTGAAAAGCAAAATGGCTACGTGGAAGCTGAACTTGAATCTCTGGATCTTGAAGATTATATCCAAGTGCGCTGGCTAGAAATCACCTGCCATTTATATGCAAGCTGCCTTTCGTGCACAAAACCCTTACTCATGGAGCGATAACAAAGGAAATCACTTCCGCAAAGAAAGAGCCTATGTCTTTGACTTTGCGCCAGAAAGAACCTTGATTCTCTTTGATGAGTTTGCGAACAACTTATCACTTGCGACTGCAGGAGGTGGTGGAAATTCCGCAACTCGTGAAGAAAACATCAGAGAACTCTTGAATTTCTTCCCTGTTATAGCAGAAGACCGTGCAGGTAAGATGGTTGAAATTGATGCTAAGGCAGTTCTGACTATACCGCGTCAAATAAAAGCTAGGGAAGTCCTCAAACGAGGGTTTATGTCTAATCTCTTATTTGATTATATCAGCGGCATTTTCCAAGCCAGTCAAACCGTTCTAGACATCTTAAATGAACTACCAGTTGAAAAGGAAGGCAAGTTACAAACACCATCTGATTTACTAGACTTTTCAGGTGTTACGGTGGATGATGAGGGCAATGCAGTGGTTGACCATGAAATTGTGATCAATCAACAAGCACGACTTTTTGGTGAAAAAGTTTATGGGCTTGGTGAGTCTGTTGCTGATTTAGTCACAAAAGATGAGGAAAGAACTCAAAAACAGCTGGTCAATGACTTGAGTAAGACAGTTTCTTCAGTAATTGTAGAGGAATTGAAGGCTGGATATGATCTGAAAACTCGTGAAACAGACCAGATCAAGAAACAAATTGTAGCAACATTTGAGAATGAAGTTCGAAAAAATGAGATAGAACGTAAAATTTCTGAAGCTCATATCAAGGAAGAGTTGCAACAACAGCTCAAGGAAGAAAATGATAAAGAGCAAAAAGATAAAATTCAAGAAGTTTTTGAAAAACGTTTAGAAGAAAATAATCTCATTCATAAAGAAAAACTAGAACAAACACTTAAAAAAGAAGTGGAAAAAATGCCTGAGAAGTTTATTGAACAGGTTGAGATAAAACGGGTGGAACAGTTGAAACAATCAGCCCAAGATGAGATTCGGGACCATCTTCGAGGATTTGCACGAACAATTCCAAGTTTCATCATGGCCTACGGTGATCAATCTCTAACACTTGATAATTTTGATACCTTTGTTCCCGAGCATGTCTTCTTTGAAGTGACTGGTATTACGATTGAACAATTTCGTTATTTGAGAGATGGTGGGCAGGATTTTGCAGGACATCTCTTTGATCGAGCAACATTTGATGAAGCCATCCAAGAATTTCTTCGCAAGAAAGAGGAGTTGGCAGATTATTTTTATGATCAGAAAGAAGATATTTTCGACTATATTCCACCACAGAAAACCAATCAGATTTTCACTCCTAAACGGGTGGTGAAGAGAATGGTGGATGACCTTTTAAGCGGCTATATAACAGCAATGGTTTACGAGAATCATTTCCAAATCCTGAAGAGCGATTAAAACATATCCTAGAAAATCAAGTTTATGGATTTGCACCGTCCGAAATTATCTATAACATTTCCACTAATTTTATCTTTGGAAATCTCTCACAAGACATTAGTAGAAAGAACTTTGTTTTAGAAGATACCATTCCTGCCGCTAAAGAAGGAAGGATTCAGGAGTTGGTTGATTCCTATTTTGAAAATAATTAAAAAGAAGGCAAGTGCCTTCTTTTTATATTTTTTACAATCCTGCAAATTCTTTGATTTCTTGTGCTGACATTGAAGAGTCGCAACGGACATTGATTTGTCCATCTGCAATGTGAACGAAGCCTGGTACAGTTGGAATTCCGTAGCGTGAGCGGAATTCTTGCAACTCATTGAGTTGGCTTGCTTCTTCACTGTTGATGAAGTAGATGTGGGCTTTGGTTTCAGCTACGACACCTGACAATGTACCAGCAAATTTACGGCAGTAAGGGCAAGTTTTGCGACCGATAAAGAAGGTTGCAGTTTCTTTCTTATCAAGAGCTTCTTGCGCACGCGCCACTGTAGTGACTTCAAGGTCTTTGATATTATCTAAAAATTGTTCCATGAGATTACCTCGCTTTCATTGATAAGTCTAGTATGCCATAAAGTTTCTAAAATTGCTTAGATTTGATACGAAAAAAAGATGAGATTGGTTGGTCTCATCTTTTCTAGTGTTTTATTTTACAAATGCATTGATTTCTGCTTCGATATTAGCAATCTTAGTTTGTGATTCTTCATTAGTTTCACCTACAACTGCAATATAGAACTTGATTTTTGGTTCTGTACCTGAAGGGCGAACAGCAATCCATGAACCGTCAGCAAGTGTGTATTTCAACACATCACTTGGAGGAGTTGTCAAGTTTGTAACAGTACCGTCAGCAGCAGTAGCTGTTTGAGCTTTGAAGTCTTCTACGACAGTGATAGCTGTTGCGTTCCATTCTTTTGGAGCATTGTTGCGGAATTTAGCCATAATTGCTTTGATTTGTTCAGCACCATCGACACCTGAAAGGGTAACAGAGATAGTCTTTTCAGCGTAGTAGCCATACTCTTTGTAGATTTCTTCGATACCGTCAGCAAGAGTCAAACCACGAGAACGGTAGTAAGCAGCAAGTTCAGCAACGACAAGAACGGCTTGGATAGCGTCTTTATCACGTACGAATGGTTTAATCAAGTAACCGAAGCTTTCTTCAAATCCCATCATGTAAGTGTGATTGTGTTTTTCTTCGAATTCTTGGATTTTCTCAGCGATAAATTTGAAACCTGTCAAAACGTTGAACATGGTTGCGCCGTAGCTTTCAGCAATTTTCGTTACCAAGTCAGTTGATACGATAGATTTGCAGAGGGCTGCATTTTCAGGAAGAGTTCCAGCATTTTTGTGGGCTTCCAAGATGTATTTAGCCATGATAGCACCAATTTGGTTACCTGATAGGTTAAGGTAGCTACCATCTTTTTGAAGAACTTCAACACCAACACGGTCAGCATCAGGGTCAGTTGCCACAAGAACATCTGCACCAACTTGACGACCAAGTTCTTCAGCAAGAGCAAAGGCTGCTTGGCTTTCTGGGTTTGGAGATTTTACAGTTGAGAAGTCTGGGTCAGCAGTTGCTTGCGCTTCAACAACTTGAACAGAATCAAATCCTGCTTGGGCAAGAGCACGACGAGCCAACATTTCACCAGTACCATGTAGTGGTGTGTAGACAATCTTCATGTCTTTACCAAATTCTTCAATCAAGGTTGGGTTGATGTTAACGTCCTTAACTTCTTTGAGGTATTCTACATCGACAGCTTCGCCGATGACTTCAATCAAGCCAGAAGCTTTTTCAGCTTCCACATCAGCAACTTCAACTGCAAATGGATTTTCGATTGCACGGATATAAGTAGTCAAAGCGTCCGCGTCGTGTGGAGGCATTTGTCCACCATCTTCACCGTAAACCTTGTAACCGTTAAATGGAGCAGGGTTATGGCTAGCCGTGACCATGATACCTGCGAAACAGTTGAGGTGACGAACTGCAAATGATAGTTCTGGAGTTGGACGAAGGCTTTCAAATACGTAAGATTTGATGCCGTGTTTAGCAAGAACTGCTGCAGACTCAAAGGCAAACTCAGGTGAGAAGTGACGGCTATCGTAGGCGATTGCCACACCGCGTTCTTTTTCATTTCCACCTTTAGACTCAATTAAACGAGCCAATCCTTCAGTAGCTTGACGAACAACGTAGATGTTGATGCGGTTTGTACCAGCACCAATCAAGCCACGCATACCTGCAGTACCAAATTCAAGATTTGTATAGAAGGCATCTTCCTTTGTTTTTTCATCCATATTTTCCAAATCTTGACGAAGGTAGTCAGGAAGATCCGCAAAATCAACCCATTTTTGGTAATTTTCTTGGTAAGACATTAAAATTCTCCTTTTGTAAATTGTTTTAACCGTTCACATTATAGCATTTTTTAGCATTTTAGTAAAACCTTAGCATAATTTTCAGAATAGTGGTGACATATGCCGGTTTATCAAGTCTTGAATGCCTTAGGGAAACATGCTATACTACTTGTATGATTATTTTACAAGCTAATAAAATTGAACGTTCTTTTGCTGGAGAGGTTCTTTTTGATAATATCAACTTGCAGGTTGATGAACGAGATCGGATTGCTCTTGTTGGGAAAAATGGTGCAGGTAAGTCTACTCTTTTGAAGATTTTGGTTGGAGAAGAGGAGCCAACTAGTGGAGAAATTAATAAGAAAAAAGATATTTCTCTGTCTTACCTAGCCCAAGATAGCCGTTTTGAGTCTGAAAACACCATCTACGATGAGATGCTTCATGTCTTTGATGACTTACGTCGGACTGAGAATCAACTTCGTCAGATGGAATTGGAGATGGGTGAAAAGTCTGGTGAGGCTTTGGATAAACTGATGTCAGATTACGACCGCTTATCTGAGAATTTTCGCCAAGCAGGTGGCTTTACCTATGAAGCTGATATCCGAGCGATTTTAAATGGATTCAAGTTTGACGAGTCTATGTGGCAGATGAAAATTGCCGAGCTTTCTGGCGGCCAAAACACTCGCTTGGCTCTAGCCAAAATGCTTCTTGAAAAACCAAATCTCTTGGTTTTGGACGAGCCAACCAACCACTTGGATATTGAAACGATTGCCTGGCTAGAGAATTACTTGGTAAACTATAGCGGTGCCCTCATTATTGTTAGCCACGACCGTTATTTCTTGGACAAGGTTGCGACAATTACGCTGGATTTGACCAAGCATTCCTTGGATCGCTATGTGGGCAATTATTCTCGTTTTGTCGAGTTGAAGGAGCAAAAGCTAGCTACTGAAGCAAAAAACTATGAAAAGCAACAGAAGGAGATTGCTGCTCTGGAAGACTTTGTCAATCGCAATCTAGTCCGTGCTTCAACGACCAAACGTGCCCAATCTCGCCGCAAACAGCTAGAAAAAATGGAGCGTTTGGACAAACCTGAAGCTGGCAAGAAATCAGCTAACATGACCTTCCAGTCTGAAAAAACTTCTGGTAATGTTGTTCTGACTGTTGAAAATGCGGCTATTGGTTATGATGGGGAAGTATTATCAGAGCCTATCAATTTAGACCTTCGTAAGATGGATGCTGTTGCTATCGTTGGTCCAAATGGAATCGGTAAGTCAACCTTTATCAAGTCTATTGTGGATCAGATTCCGTTTATCAAGGGAGAAAAGCGATTTGGCGCTAATGTTGAGGTTGGTTACTATGACCAAACCCAAAGTAAGCTGACACCAAGTAATACTGTTCTGGATGAACTCTGGAATGATTTTAAACTGATACCAGAAGTTGAAATCCGCAACTGTCTAGGTGCCTTCCTTTTCTCAGGAGATGACGTTAAAAAATCAGTCGGCATGCTGTCTGGTGGTGAGAAAGCTCGTTTGCTTTTGGCTAAACTGTCTATGGAAAACAATAACTTCTTGATTCTGGATGAGCCGACCAACCACTTGGATATTGATAGCAAGGAAGTGCTAGAAAATGCCTTGATTGACTTCGACGGAACTCTTTTATTTGTCAGCCACGACCGTTACTTTATCAATCGTGTTGCAACTCATGTTTTGGAATTGTCTGAGAATGGCTCGACTCTCTACCTTGGAGATTACGATTACTATGTTGAGAAGAAAGCAGAAGTAGAAATGATTCAAACTGAGGAAGCTTCAACTAGTAATCAAGCAAAAGAAGCAAGTCCAGTTAATGACTATCAAGCTCAGAAAGAAAGTCAAAAAGAAGTTCGCAAACTCATGCGACAAATCGAAAATCTAGAAGCTGAAATCGAAGAGCTAGAAAGTCAAAGTCAAGCCATTTCTGAACAAATGTTGGAGACAAACGATGCCGACAAACTGATGGAATTACAGGCTGAGCTGGACAAAATCAGCCATCGTCAGGAAGAAGCTATGCTTGAATGGGAAGAATTATCAGAGCAGGTGTAAGATTTCTAAGTTATCCGCCCTTCTCGTTTGTGAGGAGGGCTTAATTTATGGTAAAATGGTTTTATGAATAAAAGAATGAATGAGTTAGTCGCCTTGCTCAATCGCTATGCGACTGAGTACTATACCAGCGACAATCCGTCGGTTTCAGACAGTGAGTATGACCGTCTTTACCGTGAGTTGGTTGAGTTGGAGTCTGCCTATCCAGATCAAGTGTTAGCAGACAGTCCGACCCATCGTGTTGGTGGAAAAGTCTTAGATGGTTTTGAAAAATACAGTCATCAGTATCCTCTTTATAGTTTGCAGGATGCTTTTTCACGTGAGGAGCTTGAAGCTTTTGATGCGCGTGTTCGTAAGGAAGTGGCTCATCCAACCTATATTTGTGAGCTGAAAATCGATGGCTTGTCTATCTCGCTGACTTATGAAAAGGGGATTTTAGTTGTTGGGGCAACGCGTGGAGATGGTTCTGTTGGGGAGAACATCACAGAAAACCTCAAGCGTGTTAAGGACATTCCTTTGACCTTGCCAGAAGAACTAGATATCACAGTTCGTGGGGAATGTTACATGCCACGCGCTTCTTTTGACCAGGTTAACCAAGCTCGCCAAGAAAATGGAGAGTCTGAATTTGCCAATCCTCGTAATGCGGCAGCAGGAACTCTGCGTCAGCTGGATACAGCAGTAGTAGCCAAGCGTAACCTTGCCACTTTCCTCTATCAAGAAGCCAGTCCGTCAACTCGTGATAGCCAAGAAAAGGTTTTGAAGCACCTAGAACAACTAGGTTTTGTGGTTAATCCTAAGCGAATTCTGGCTGAAAGCATGGATGAGATTTGGGATTTTATCCAAGAAGTAGGACAGGAACGGGACAATCTGCCTTATGATATCGATGGGGTGGTGATTAAGGTCAATGACCTAGCAGGTCAAGAAGAACTTGGCTTTACCGTTAAGGCTCCAAAGTGGGCTGTAGCCTACAAGTTTCCTGCTGAGGAAAAAGAAGCTCAGCTTCTATCAGTTGACTGGACTGTGGGGCGTACTGGTGTTGTGACCCCAACTGCCAACCTGACTCCTGTTCAGCTTGCTGGTACAACTGTTAGCCGTGCGACCCTACACAATGTGGACTATATTGCTGAAAAAGATATCCGAAAAGACGATACGGTTATCGTTTATAAGGCTGGGGACATCATCCCTGCCGTTTTACGTGTGGTAGAGTCCAAACGGGTTTCTGAAGAGAAACTAGATATCCCTACAAACTGCCCAAGTTGTGGTTCTGACTTGTTGCACTTTGAAGATGAAGTGGCCCTTCGTTGTATCAATCCGCGTTGTCCTGCCCAAATCATGGAAGGCTTGATTCACTTTGCCTCTCGAGATGCCATGAATATTACAGGCCTTGGTCCATCTATTGTTGAGAAGCTTTTCGCTGCCAATTTAGTCAAGGATGTGGCGGATATTTACCGTTTGAAAGAAGAAGATTTCCTCCTTTTAGAAGGGGTTAAGGAAAAGTCTGCTGGTAAACTCTATCATGCTATTCAAGCATCAAAGGAAAACTCTGCCGAAAAGCTCTTGTTTGGTTTGGGAATTCGCCATGTCGGAAGCAAGGCTAGTCAGCTGTTACTTCAACATTTTCATTCAATCGAAAATCTGGCTCAGGCAGATCCAGAGGAAGTTGCTAGTATTGAGAGTCTGGGTGGTGTGATTGCCAAGAGTCTTCAGACTTATTTTGCGACAGAGGGCTCTGAAATTCTCCTTAAAGAATTGAAAGAAGCTGGGGTCAATCTGGACTATAAAGGACAGACTGTAGTAGCGGATGCGGCCTTGTCAGGTTTGACCGTTGTATTGACTGGAAAATTGGAACGGCTCAAGCGCTCAGAAGCTAAAAGTAAACTCGAAAGTCTGGGTGCCAAAGTTACAGGCAGTGTTTCTAAAAAGACAGACCTTATTGTTGCTGGTGCAGATGCTGGGAGTAAACTGCAAAAAGCACAGGAACTTGGAATTGAAGTTCGAGATGAAGCTTGGCTAGAAAGCCTGTAATGATCGTTTAAAAACAGAGTTTAGATAATATGACTATGTTTGTTAATTGAGACGAGATTGACAAAAAATTATTAGTGAAATAGAAAGAAAATAGAAGTAAAAAGGAAAGATAAAAAATGTATAACTACCCTATGCGCATTCATTACCATCGCAAGAATGGAGAATACGATACTTGCTCTTTTGTAAAAAGTCAGGACCAGCGAATTGATTTGCTAACCTACAAAGAAGATTATTTTGGCGCCCTATTTAGTTTTGAACACCCAAGTGCTCATGCCTTAGAAAGCTTGAATTTTGTGGTTCATACAGGCCAAACCAGTAAAGAATATGCTATCCGTTTTAATCACTATCCTCTTTTAACAGAGGTCTGGATTTTGGAAGGGGATGATAGGATTTATTACTCTGAAAATCCTGCTATCGCCAGTCCTTTCTATAAAAATCAAAATCCTTTTGCCTTTGACAAGGCCATTAATAGTGCTAGTTTTGACCATCATTGGGGTTACCAAGGTGAATTGGGGTGCCGTGTAGAGGATAATCAAGCGCATTTTGCTCTCTGGGCTCCAACAGCGACAGAAGTGCAGGTTATCGTTTATGAATCAGCTGCTAATGATGCTCCTGTTTGGAAGACCTTTGAGATGGAGAGAGGCAATAGCTACTCCTATAATCATAAGGACAATACAATCGGTGTCTGGAGTTTGGATGTTGAGGAAGATTTGACTGGTAAGACTTATCAGTATCAAGTCCAATTCCCTCATCATCAAACCTTGACACGTGACCCGTACACAATTGCGACCAGTCCTGATGGCAAATGTTCAGCTATTCTGAGCCATGCAGAAAAGCAAGTTGAACACTTCGAGGTTAAGCATGGTTCTGAGGCTACTTGGCGCTTGGAAAATCCATGTAAGGCAGTTATCTGTGAAATGCACATTCGTGATTTGACCAAATCACCGACCTCAGGTGTGGATGAACATCTTCGAGGAACTTTCTTGGGTGCTGCTCAGACTGGAACGGTTAACCAGTACGGTCAGTCAACTGCTTTTGATCACATCAAGAAGCTGGGCTACAATTATGTTCAGTTGCAACCAATCGCAGATCGTCACAAAGAATACGATGAGGACGGGAATGTAACCTACAACTGGGGCTATGACCCACAAAACTATAACGCACCAGAGACGAGCCTTTCAACAAACCCAGAGGATCCTGCTCAGGTTATTCGTGATTTGAAGACCATGGTTCAAGCCTATCACGATGCTGGCATTGGTGTCATTATGGATGTGGTCTATAACCATACCTTCTCAGTTGTTGATGCACCTTTCCAAACAACTGTCCCTGATTACTACTATCGTATGAATCCAGATGGCACCTTCCAGAATGGAACGGGTGTTGGGAATGAAACAGCCAGTGAACACGAAATGTTCCGCAAGTATATGATTGATTCTCTTCTATACTGGGTGCAGGAATACAATATTGACGGCTTCCGTTTTGATTTGATGGGGATTCATGATGTCAAAACCATGCAGATGATTCGTCAGAGCTTGGATGAAATTGACCCTAACATTATCCTTTATGGAGAAGGTTGGGATATGGGAACAGGTCTTGCACCTTATGATAAGGCCAAGAAAGACAATGCCTACCAGATGCCAAATATTGGTTTCTTTAATGACAATCAGCGTGATGCTGTCAAAGGTGGAGAAGTTTATGGTGCTATCAAGTCAGGTTTTGTCAGCGGTGCTGCTACAGAGCCAATTCTTGCCAAAGCAATCCTAGGCAGTCGTGAATTAGGAACCTATACACATCCAAATCAAGTACTTAACTATGTGGAAGCCCATGACAATTACAATCTTCACGATTTGTTGGCAACCCTACATCCAGACCAAAGTTCAGAGCAAATCATGCGCAAGGTCGAAACTGCCACAGCCATGAATCTACTCATGCAAGGGATGGCCTTTATGGAAATCGGTCAAGAATTTGGTCGTACTAAACTGGTTGCGACTGGTGAAAATGGTGAGCTGACCCATGATGATAGAGAACGTGCTATGAATAGCTATAACGCTCCTGACAGCGTGAATCAAGTGAACTGGGACTTGATTAATGAGCGTCAAGACAGTATTGACTTTATCCGTCAGATGATTCTATTGAAGACAGAAACCAGTGCCTTTTCTTACCCTACTTATGATGAAATTTACCATCATGTTTTTGTTCATTCAGCTCACGAACATAGCGGTTGGATTGTCTATGAGATTCAAGGGGAAGAACATTTACTAGTTGTATTTAATGCTAAAGGGCAAGACTTCCAGTTTGAAAATGCTGGAAATCTAGAACTATTGGTGACCAATAGCCATTTAAGTGATAAAGACATGGTTGCTGGTGTTAGCGCCAGCGTCTTTAAAGTTTTGTAGAATGGATTTACAATTTAAATTCATTCGTGGTGATTTATCTGTTAATAAAATCAGGAGATTCGTTTCCTGATTTATTTTTTTACTTAAAATTATATTTTTGTTAGCTAAATAACGAACTTTATGATAGTATTATAAAAAAACAATTCGTTTTCAAATCGTTTCTGAAAATTTCTTGTTTTACAAGTGAACATATCAGTGAATTTGTTGAAGACTTTCAAAAAATTTTTTTGCAAATTCCGTAATTTACTTGAATCTTCCCTAAAAAGGTAGTATAATAAATCTATAGAAAACGCTTACAGAATTAGGAGGGTGTATGGATAAGAAAAAAGCTTTAGAAACCTTTGTGACAGGTGAAAATTTTCACCTCCAGCACTATCTGGGAGCTCATAGGGAAGAAAAAAATGGTGAGTATGGCTACACTTTTCGTGTGTGGGCACCCAATGCTCAAGCTGTATACTTGGTAGGGGATTTCACCAATTGGGTTGAAAATCAAATCCCAATGGAACGGAATGAATTTGGAGTTTGGGAAGTCTTTACCAGTCTTGCTCAAGAAGGCCAAATTTATAAGTACCATATCACGCGTGCAAATGGTCATCAGCTGATGAAGATTGATCCTTTGGCTGTTCGGTATGAGGCACGACCTGGTACTGGGGCTATTTTAACAGAAATCCCAGAGAAAAAATGGAAGGATGGACTTTGGTTAGCTCGTAGAAAACGCTTGAGCTTTGAAGAGCGTCCTGTCAATATTTACGAGGTCCATGCTGGGTCTTGGAAGAGAAATTCTGATGGCAGCCCTTATAGTTTTGCTCAATTGAAAGATGAACTCATTCCTTACTTGGTAGAGATGAACTATACTCACATCGAGTTTATGCCCTTGATGTCCCACCCTCTCGGTTTGAGTTGGGGCTATCAGCTTATGGGTTACTTTGCTTTAGAGCATGCCTATGGTCGTCCTGAAGAGTTTCAAGATTTTGTTGAGGAATGTCACTTAAACAATATTGGGGTTATTGTAGACTGGGTACCTGGTCACTTCACTATTAACGACGATGCCTTGGCCTATTATGATGGAACACCGACTTTTGAATACCAAGACCATAATAAGGCTCATAACTACGGTTGGGGAGCACTCAATTTTGACCTTGGAAAGAATGAAGTTCAGTCTTTCTTGATTTCTAGTATTAAGTTTTGGATTGATTTTTATCATTTAGATGGTATTCGCGTGGATGCGGTTAGCAATATGCTCTATCTTGACTACGATGATGCTCCATGGACACCTAATAAAGATGGTGGAAATCTCAACTATGAAGGATATTATTTCCTTCAACGCTTGAATGATGTGATTAAACTAGTTCATCCAGATGTGATGATGATTGCAGAAGAAAGTTCATCAGCTACTCAGATTACTGACACTAAGGATTCAGATGGTCTAGGATTCGACTACAAGTGGAATATGGGCTGGATGAATGATATCCTCCGATTCTACGAAGAAGACCCTATTTACCGTAAGTATGACTTTAATCTGGTGACTTTCAGCTTTATGTATGTTTTCAAGGAAAACTATCTCCTACCATTCTCGCACGATGAAGTGGTTCACGGTAAGAAGAGTATGATGCATAAGATGTGGGGAGATCGCTACAATCAATTCGCAGGCTTGCGCAATCTCTACACTTACCAAATTTGTCACCCTGGTAAGAAATTACTCTTCATGGGTAGTGAATATGGGCAATTCCTAGAATGGAAATCTGAAGAACAGTTGGAATGGTCTAATCTAGAAGATCCAATGAATGCTAAGATGAAGTATTTCACTTCTCAGCTAAACCAGTTTTATAAAGACCACCGCTGTCTGTGGGAAATTGATACCAGCTATGATGGTATTGAAATCATCGATGCGGATAATCGAGACCAGAGTGTTCTTTCCTTCATCCGTAAGGGTAAGAAGGATGATATGTTAGTCTGTATCTTTAATATGGCACCTGTTGAACGAAAAGATTTTACAATCGGACTTCCTGTTGCAGGGATTTACGAAGAAGTCTGGAATACTGAGTTAGAAGAGTGGGGAGGCGTTTGGAAAGAACACAATCAAACTGTGCAAACACAAGAAGGACTTTGGAAAGATTATGAGCAGACCTTGACCTTTACCCTACCGGCTATGGGAGCAAGTGTTTGGAAAATCAAACGTCGCTTGAAACCTACTAAAACCGTCACAAGTAAAAACCAAAAAGGAGTAGAAAATGAAGAATGAAATGTTAGCTTTGATTCTTGCTGGTGGGCAAGGAACTCGTCTCGGTAAACTCACTCAAAGCATCGCAAAACCAGCTGTGCAATTTGGTGGGCGCTACCGTATCATTGACTTTGCTCTTTCAAACTGTGCCAACTCAGGCATCAACAATGTTGGAGTCATTACACAGTACCAACCACTTGCTCTCAACAACCATATTGGTAATGGTTCAAGCTGGGGACTAGACGGTATCAATTCTGGTGTCTCTATTCTTCAACCTTATTCTGCAAGTGAAGGAAATCGTTGGTTTGAGGGGACTAGCCACGCTATTTACCAAAATATTGATTATATCGACAGTGTCAATCCTGAGTATGTCTTAATTCTCTCTGGGGACCACATCTATAAAATGGACTATGATGATATGCTCCAGTCACACAAGGATAATAATGCTAGTTTGACAGTAGCAGTTCTTGATGTTCCTCTGAAAGAAGCTAGCCGTTTTGGTATCATGAATACAGATGCCAATAACCGCATTGTTGAATTTGAAGAAAAACCAGCTCAACCTAAATCTACAAAGGCTTCTATGGGGATTTACATCTTTGATTGGCAACGTCTCCGCAATATGTTAGTCGCTGCTGAAAAGAGCAATGTCGATATGTCAGACTTCGGTAAAAATGTCATTCCAAATTACCTTGAGTCAGGTGAAAGTGTCTATGCCTATGAATTTAACGGTTACTGGAAAGATGTTGGTACGATTGAGTCGCTTTGGGAAGCGAACATGGAGTACATTTCTCCAGAGAATGCTTTGGACAGCCGTAACCGTCAATGGAAGATTTACTCAAGAAACTTAATTTCACCACCAAACTTTCTTGGGGCAAATGCTCATGTGGAAGATTCCTTGGTTGTAGACGGATGTTTCGTTGATGGAACGGTTAAACACTCTATTCTTTCAACAGGTGCGCAAGTTCGCGAAGGAGCAGAAGTTCTTGATTCAGTTATTATGAGTGGAGCTATTATTGGACACGGGGCTAAAATCAAACGTGCCATTATTGGTGAAGGTGCAGTTATTTCTGATGGTGTCGAAATTGATGGAACAGAAGAAGTACAAGTTGTAGGATATAATGAAGTAGTGGGGGTAGCAACAGATGAAGATTGATAAATATTCTGCCATTTTAGGAAACACAGTTGGTTTTCATGATATGTCAACATTGACAGACCACCGTCCAGTAGCTAGTTTGCCATTTGGCGGTAAATATCGTTTGATTGACTTCCCACTCTCAAGTCTTGCCAATGCTGGTGTTCGTAGTGTTTTTGGTATTTTTCAGCAGGATAATATTAGTTCTGTTTTTGACCATATCCGTTCAGGGCGTGAGTGGGGCTTGTCAACTCTTCTTAGTCACTATTATCTAGGAATTTATAATACACGCGTTGAGAGTAGCACAGTAGGAAAAGAATATTACCAACAGCTGCTCACCTATTTAAAACGCTCTGGGTCAAACCAAACAGTATCACTTAACTGTGATGTCTTAATTAATATTGATTTGAACCAAGTGTTCCACCTTCATAACACAACGAAGGGACCTATTACAGTTGTTTATAAGAAACTTCCTAAGAAAGATATTTCAGAAGTAAATGCAATCTTGGAAGTGGATGAAACAGACCATGTTCGTTCTCATAAACTCTTTGATAACAAGTCAACAGATGAAGTTTACAATATGTCCACAGATATCTTTGTCGTTGATACCCCTTGGTTGATTGAACGCTTAGAAGAAGAAGCTAAGAAAGAACATCCAGAGAAATTGCGTTATGTTTTACGTGATTTGGCTGCAAAAGAAGGGGCTTTTGCCTACGAGTACACAGGCTACCTAGCAAATATTCATTCTGTAGAGTCTTATTACCAAGCTAACAAAGATATGCTTGAATCACAGAAATTCTACTCACTCTTTACTCCAAACCAAAAGATTTATACAAAGGTCAAAAACGAAGAGCCAACTTATTATGCTAATACATCTAAGGTAAGCACTTCTCAGTTTGCTTCTGGTAGTATCATTGAAGGTCAAGTGGCTAATTCTGTTCTATCACGTAATATTCATGTTTACAAGGATAGCTTGGTTAAAGATAGCCTACTCTTCCCTCGTGTTGTTATTGGAGAAGGTGCTCAGGTAGAATATGCTATCTTGGACAAGGGTGTTGAAGTTGCGGATGGAGTTGTGATCCGTGGAACTGCAGAACATCCAGTCGTTGTTAAGAAAGGTGCTAAAGTAACAGAGGATATTCATTCATGAAAATTTTATTTGTAGCAGCAGAGGGTGCTCCCTTTTCAAAAACAGGTGGTTTGGGAGACGTCATTGGCGCTCTTCCCAAATCACTGGTAAAAGCTGGGCACGAAGTTGCAGTGATTTTACCCTACTATGACATGGTAGAGGCTAAATTTGGAAATCAGATTGAAGATGTTCTTCATTTTGAGGTGAGTGTTGGTTGGCGCAGACAGTATTGTGGAATTAAGAAAACAGTATTAAATGGTGTAACCTTCTACTTTATTGACAATCAATATTATTTCTTCCGCGGTCATGTTTACGGTGACTTTGATGACGGAGAACGTTTTGCCTTTTTCCAACTGGCTGCCATTGAGGCTATGGAAAGAATTGACTTTATTCCTGACCTTCTCCATGTTCATGACTACCATACAGCTATGATTCCTTTCTTGTTGAAGGAAAAATACCGTTGGATTCAAGCCTATGAGGGCATTAAAACAGTTTTAACCATTCATAATTTAGAATTCCAAGGACAATTTTCAGAAGGAATGTTATGGGATTTGTTTGGAATCGGCTTTGAACGTTACGCTGATGGTACCCTTCGATGGAACAACTGTCTGAACTGGATGAAGGCTGGTATTCTTTATGCGGATCGTGTTTCAACCGTTTCGCCTAGTTATGCTCATGAAATTATGACCAGTCAGTTCGGATGTAACTTGGATCAAATTCTTCGAATGGAGTCTGGCAAGGTGTCTGGTATCGTGAATGGGATTGATGCTGACCTGTATAATCCTCAGACGGATGCTCTTTTAGACTATCATTTCAATCAGGAAGATTTGTCTGGAAAAGCCAAAAATAAGGCAAAATTGCAAGAAAGAGTTGGCTTACCCGTTAGGGCTGATGTTCCACTGGTGGGAATTGTTTCTCGTTTGACACGTCAAAAAGGTTTTGATGTGGTGGTCGAAAGTCTTCACCATATCTTGCAAAATGATGTTCAGATTGTTCTTTTGGGAACTGGTGATCCAGCCTTTGAAGGAGCTTTCTCATGGTTTGCTCAAATCTACCCAGATAAGCTATCAGCAAATATCACTTTTGATGTCAAACTAGCTCAAGAAATCTACGCTGCCTGTGACCTCTTCCTCATGCCGAGTCGTTTTGAACCATGTGGCTTGTCTCAAATGATGGCTATGCGTTATGGAACCTTGCCATTGGTTCATGAAGTTGGTGGCTTGCGAGATACCGTTCGCGCTTTCAATCCAATCGAAGGAAGCGGTACTGGCTTTAGCTTTGACAATCTATCTCCTTATTGGTTGAATTGGACTTTCCAAACAGCATTGGACTTGTATAGAAACCATCCTGACGTTTGGAGAAATCTACAAAAACAAGCTATGGAGTGTGATTTCTCATGGGATACAGCCTGCAAGTCATATCTAGACTTGTACCAAAGCTTAGTTAATTAATAGATAAAATCGTATGATCACTTCATACGATTTTTAGGCTATTTAGAAAGGAGAACTGATGTCTCAAGTAAAAGGCTTGTGTGTCATGGATGTTGATGGAACCTTAATCCTAGAAGAAGTGATTGATTTGTTGGGAAGAGAGGTAGGTCGTGAGGAGGAAATTTCACAGATTACAAGTCGGGCAATGCGAGGAGAGTTAGACTTTGAAAGCAGTTTAAGAAAAAGAGTGTCCTTGCTGGAAGGTCTTCCTGTTTCGGTTTTTGATAAAGTCTTCAACACTATTCATCTAACGCCAAATGCCCAGAAATTTATCTCTATTCTCCAAAAGAATGGCATCCTAGTTGGTCTGGTGTCCGGTGGTTTTACTCCAATAGTTGAGAGATTAGCAAAATCTCTTGGCATTGCCTATTTTTCTGCCAACCAACTTGAAGTCCAAGGTGGCTTTCTAACAGGGAAATTAGTTGGACAAATTATCAGTCCCCAGGTTAAAACAGAGACTCTGGAAAAATGGAGAGAGAAACTAAAACTTCCTAAAGAAAGAACGATTGCAATCGGTGACGGGGCCAATGATCTATTTATGCTAAAGTCAGCAGGACTAGGAATCGCTTTTTGTGCCAAAGAAGTGCTTAAAAAAGAAATATCGAATCATGTTGATAAGAGAGATTTTTTAGAAGTTCTTCCTTTGATTGACTATTTAGAATGAGGGAAAATATGAAGATTGTAATTGCACCGGATTCGTTTAAGGAAAGCTTGTCCGCTCAACAGGTAGCTGAAGCAATAAAAAGAGGCTTCCAACAATCGGTAGCAGATGTAGACTGTATCCTCTGCCCTGTTGGTGATGGGGGAGAAGGTACTGTTGATGCTATTCGACATTCTCTTGACCTAGAAGAAAAATGGATGCAAGTGACAGGACCTTTTGGACAAAAAGAAGCCATGCGCTATTTTCAAAAAGGGGAACTGGCGCTATTTGAAGTTGCTGATTTAGTTGGCCTTGAAAAGATTCCGCTAGAGAAACGAAATCCACTTAAAATCCAAACTCGTGGTATTGGAGAGTTGATTCGTCATCTCATTGCTCAAGGGATTAAAGAAATCTATATCGGCGTTGGTGGAACGGCCAGTAATGATGGAGGACTGGGGATTGCTGCTGGTTTAGGTTATCGATTTTATGATAGGGATGGAAATGTCTTGCCGGCTTGCGGTCAGTCCTTATTAAACTTAGCATCTATGTCAACAGAAAATCGCTATGAAATTCCTGAAGATGTTCAAATTCGTATTTTAGCAGATGTCGTGAGTCCCTTATGTGGTCCTCAAGGTGCGACCTACACTTTTGGAAAGCAAAAAGGTTTACATCCTACTATGTTTGCAGTCGTAGATCAGGCAATACAAGATTTTTATGAAAAAATCTCACCTGCAATATTGGAAATAAAAGGAGCAGGAGCTGGTGGAGGCATTGCTGGCGGTTTGTGTGCCTTTGCTCAGGCAAATATCGTGTCGGGAATTGATACCTGCTTGAACCTAATCAACTTTGATAAGAAAGTTTCACATGCTGACTTGGTTGTTGTAGGAGAAGGAAGGCTAGATCGTCAAAGCTTATCAGGTAAAGCGCCTATTGGTGTTGCAAAAAGAACCCCTGTCGGAGTTCCTGTCATTGCTATTTGTGGTAGTCTTGCTGAGGATTTACCTCCCTTACCATTTGAAAATATCCAAGCTGCCTTTTCTATTTTGGAGAAAAGTGAACCTTTAGAAGATAGTCTGAAAAATGCCAGTCTCTATTTGGAACACACGGCTAACAATATTGGGCATTTATTAAATATGCACAAGATTTAGCCAAACCATTTTTTCCAGATGGATGTTTTGGCTGGTTCTTCCTTTTTATCTTCCCAAAGTTTTGCAAAAGCAAGTCGAAGGTCCTTTTCTTCTACTTGTACTGGTGCATTACTATGGATAATCAGGCCAAAAGGAGAAGAAGCGTGGTCTTCAGAAACTATTGTGGCTTGGCTATCAGTTTCTTTTGCTTCTTTCAAGTAGAAAACTTGCTTGTCAAATTCGATATTTGGTGAAATCTTCACAAATAGTGGCTCTGTTTTTTCCTGAAGATTTTCTAAAATAGATAAAAAACCTTTTTCTAACTGAGGGCTATTTGCTGTATCAATATCTGCATATCCAAGAACTCTTTCCTCAAAAGTACCAAGATAGCGTCTTTGCTCATCCGGATTTAATTTTGCTCCACCATGAGCTTTTTCAAGTAATTGTTTTGATAAATCTGTCATGAAAACAGTATATCATAAAAGTTAGAATAAAACAGACAAAAGAAAGCGATTACTTTATAAAGTTAAGGAAAATTTGCACAAAGATAACGTTTTTTCTTGAAAAAGGAGGGCTTTTAAGGTATTATAGAGGTGTAAAAAATTTAACTCATAAGGAGAGTAAAAAATGTCAATTATTACTGATGTTTACGCTCGCGAAGTCCTAGACTCACGCGGTAACCCAACACTTGAAGTAGAAGTTTACACTGAATCAGGTGCTTTCGGACGTGGTATGGTTCCATCAGGAGCTTCTACTGGTGAACACGAAGCAGTTGAACTTCGCGACGGTGACAAATCTCGTTACGGTGGTCTTGGTACACAAAAAGCTGTTGACAACGTAAACAACATCATTGCTGAAGCTATCATCGGCTACGATGTACGTGATCAACAAGCTATCGACCGTGCTATGATCGCTCTTGACGGTACTCCTAACAAAGGTAAATTGGGTGCAAACGCAATCCTTGGTGTGTCTATCGCTGTAGCTCGTGCTGCTGCTGACTACCTTGAAATCCCACTTTACAGCTACCTTGGTGGATTCAACACTAAAGTTCTTCCAACTCCAATGATGAACATCATCAACGGTGGTTCTCACTCTGACGCTCCAATCGCTTTCCAAGAGTTCATGATCTTGCCAGTTGGCGCTCCAACATTTAAAGAAGCTCTTCGTTACGGTGCTGAAATCTTCCACGCTCTTAAGAAAATCCTTAAATCACGTGGTTTGGAAACTGCCGTAGGTGACGAAGGTGGATTCGCTCCTCGTTTCGAAGGAACTGAAGACGGTGTTGAAACTATCCTTGCTGCTATCGAAGCTGCTGGATATGTTCCAGGTAAAGACGTATTTATCGGATTTGACTGTGCTTCATCAGAATTCTACGATAAAGAACGTAAAGTTTACGACTACACTAAATTTGAAGGTGAAGGCGCTGCTGTTCGTACATCTGCAGAACAAATCGACTACCTTGAAGAATTGGTTAACAAATACCCAATCATCACTATCGAAGATGGTATGGATGAAAACGACTGGGAAGGTTGGAAAGCTCTTACTGAACGTCTTGGTAAGAAAGTACAACTTGTTGGTGACGACTTCTTCGTAACAAACACTGACTACCTTGCACGTGGTATCCAAGAAGGTGCTGCTAACTCAATCCTTATCAAAGTTAACCAAATCGGTACTCTTACTGAAACTTTTGAAGCTATCGAAATGGCTAAAGAAGCTGGTTACACTGCAGTTGTATCACACCGTTCAGGTGAAACTGAAGATTCAACAATCGCTGACATCGCAGTTGCAACTAACGCAGGACAAATCAAGACTGGTTCACTTTCACGTACAGACCGTATCGCTAAATACAACCAATTGCTTCGCATCGAAGACCAACTTGGTGAAGTAGCAGAATACCGTGGATTGAAATCATTCTACAACTTGAAAAAATAAAATAGTTCAGTGAACTATTTTATCCCGAACCTTGAAATTCAAAAGTTCGGCCGTTGATTTAACAACGTTTCTAGCCCCTCGGATTTTATCCGAAGGGCTATTTTTGTTTTCGAGGGGCATAAAAGGGGCAGTGTTTATGGTATAATAGACAAAAATGCTTGAATTAGAAAGAAATTATGTCTAAAGAAATTGATATTGAGTATTACCATCAGCTAGCCTTGCAAAAGCAAAAGGAGCACCGTAAAGTTTTAGCCAATTTAAAGAAAAAGCCACCAAAAAATCTAGATAAGATAGCCCAACAGATTCACCAAGAAGTCTTTGAGGAGATTGATTGTACGGCCTGTGCCAACTGTTGCAAGACATTGGGGCCTGACTTTAAAGAAGCGGATATTACACGAATCGCCAAGTACTTTAAGATGAAATTACCTGCTTTTGAAGCAGAGTTTTTGCAGGTAGATGAAGATGGTGATAAGGTTTTTAAATCCATGCCTTGTCCCTTTCTAGGAGGAGATAATCTCTGTTCCATCTATGAAGTTCGTCCAAAGGCCTGTCGAGAGTTCCCCCATACAGATCGCAAAAAGATCCATCAAATCAACCATTTGACGATTAAGAATACTTTGACCTGTCCGGTAGCCTATCTCTTTGTTGAGAAATTAAAGGATAAGTTATAGAGATTTAAAGGATAAAAAATTTCTAATAATAACTAGAGATATGAAGGGAGTACTCCTGTGCCTAGACCAAAAACAAAAGAGGAGCTAATGCTGGCCTCTAAGGAAAACTATGAAAAGCTCAATCGTTTCATCTCCCAACTAAGTGAAGATGAGCTACAGACTCCATTTGATTTTTCAAGAGACTCAAAGAAAAAAGAAGCTCACTGGAAAAGGGATAAGAATCTAAGAGATGTCCTGATTCATCTTTATGAATGGCAGCAGTTACTTTTGACTTGGGTCCATTCTAATCAAGAAGGTCACGAAAGACCTTTTCTCCCTGAGTCTTATAATTGGAAAACTTATGGACAAATGAATGATGCTTTTTGGAAGAAGCACCAGAAAACTTCTTTAGAAGAAGCGACTAGACTATTAGAGCAATCGCATAAAGAGGTTTTAGAGTTGATAGAAGTTTTTAGCAATGACGAACTCTTTACCAAAGGTGTCTATAAGTGGACAGGAGGGACAAGTCTAGGTTCCTACTTTATCAGTAGCACCTCCAGTCATTATGATTGGGCTCTGAAAAAACTCAAAGCACATCAGAAGAATTGTAAGTGTAGTAGTTGATGTGTGTATGTGTTTTTCTAAGTTTCGAATATCTTAGTTTTCCTTGTTTAGAGTAATTCTAGCTTTAGAGTTCTTCAAAAATTAACATTTAAGGTTATCAATGGCTTAGAATAGTACGAAAACATTTAGTTTATAGGAATTCTAGATCTAGAATTACATGGATATTTATGAAGTTAGGGTATTCGATAGATAGAATTGTTCTATTCTGAAAGATTTGAACTGTCAATCTTCTAGAATAGTAGTTTGCCAATGAATTTTGTTGAAAGATTCCTTGTTTTATGGTAGTCTAAAGTAAAAGAAAGCCTTACCATTATATTTGTATCTTTAATCTGACTTGGTTTAGGTCTAGAAGAGGGATAGATATTTGGGGTTTTCAAATAATAATAATATTTTCACTTGCAAAAAATGTATTTCAACTTTACCTAATGTAAAAGAAGGAAATATCATGAAACGTTTATGACTTGTTGGAATGAGAATGTGAGCTAAAAATGGATTCCTTTTACATATTAGGAGTAGGTAGATGAGTAATCTAGAGTCGATTCGTAAAGCGCATATCATCGTATGGGGTGCCTATCTTTTTTTATCATTAAGGGCGCCGCTAATTAGCAGCACTAAGTATATCTTGCTTATTTTTTTAGCATTTCTCTATTCAATAGTATCGTTACCTATATACTCTGTGAAGAATAAAATAGTATCCATTTGTTTGGCTATAAACTCGATTCTGTTAATGAGTTTTCCAATTTTAATCAATAAATTTTTCCCAGGAAACGTTTCTACTTATATCGTATTAATAAGTATTTTTATCCTGGAGTTCTTAATCTTTAATAAAATTGGTAGAGATTTTGATACTAGATTAGCTAGCGAGTATAGGAAAATCAGTCAGTTTAAAAGTAAGATGTCTCAATCTCCTTGGATAAAATATTTAGAGATTTCTAGTTTTATATTAACTATATTTCCATTTATTCTTCATGGTACAGTTGATAATCGTGTATTGACTCTTATCTTTTTGATAAAAATTTGTGTAGATACGACGATAAAAGTTCTATTAAACAGAATTTTTAAGACAAGTAAGGTAATGAAAAGGAGGATATTTTCTCTTTTTGTACTAGATATGATTGTCTATATATTTTTAGGTTATGTTTTAGTGATACAAAAAGACGAATATCTGTTTTCAATTCTACTAATTTTTTCTAATTTTTCACTTCCCTTTATCAGAGAAAAAGAGTATGAGTTATTTAAAAATAAGAAGTGAGATAGATATGGTTAAATCTTAGTTCTCTTTAAAATCAAATCAGGTAGAGAAAGGATATCTTATCTAGGTAACAAAGTGCTTTAAACGCAGTCGACGATTACTTATTGGAGAACTATCCTAACCATGCAACGTTAAAGAGGAGAAATCTTATGAAACTCGTATCACCAAATAATTATGCTGCTATTGAGTAAGAAGAGATGAGGTGTCTTGATGGGAGATTATCTCTACATAAAGACGGGGAATGTTACAGTAAACGTAGCTACTGCTTATTTTATGGGGAATTAAATATGTTTAAACTAAGTGATAAGGTCAGAGTGGTCTTTGCTCTTTTAGGAGTAAGTTCCATATTAGTCAGCATGTATCTTATTCCTCTTATTAAAACTGAGAATAAATTTTGGGAAATACTTTTATTTATATTAGGTGTATTACTAATTGGAATTGCGTTACTAAATCCCCAAAAAAATTAAATTTTAGAATAGTATTAGTGAGTATGTAATCATTTATTGATTGGATTTTTTAATGCTATTGATGAATGGGATGGAAAAAGTGACAATAAATTAAGAACAGGATGATAGTATTATGATGGTTGTTTTAATTTTGATGGTTGTGGTATTTCTGTATTATGTAATTACAGAGTATTTTCAGAATAGTTATATTGACTGTATACTATTTCTAACATTGCTGATTTCTCATTTGATATGGGATTACTATTTTTTGCCCATTGAAGTTTTAGTGGCATTAAGTGGAGTAAATTTGCTGTCAAGATTATTCAAAAAAATGAGAAGTCAATAGATCTGTTAGTGGATTATAAAGATGAAAGGTAAAATTGGGATATTTAAAATGAAACATTTTTTTGCTGGTATCGGAGAGATAAAATTAACTTTCTACATCTTATATGTTTTGCTAGGTCTAGCACCTTTATTTCACACTTACATAATAAATGCTGAAACAGGGGTAGGAAAATCAGTTTTAACTATTATAGGGGTAGTCTCCGTATTTATTTTAACTATTGCTCGAATTTATAGAAGATTTCTCTATAATAAAAATAAACTTGACTAGAATAGTATGAATTAGTTAATCAATTGGAACGATTATTCTTTGTGATACTATATCACTTTTAAGTTTTTACATTAAACAACTGGCTGAAGTGAAAGTTGTTTATCTTAGAAAGGAAAACTCTCAAATTGTCCTATAAATTTCTACTCTTCGACCTTGACCACACTCTTCTTGATTTTGATGCTGCTGAGGATGTGGCTTTGACCCAACTTCTAAAAGAAGAAGGAGTTGCGGATATTCAGGCTTATAAGGACTATTATGTTCCTATGAACAAGGCTCTCTGGAAGGACTTGGAGCAAAAGAAAATTAGTAAACAAGAGCTGGTTAACACGCGCTTTTCTCGTTTATTTGCTCACTTTGGACAGGAAAAAGACGGTAGTTTTCTAGCCCAACGTTACCAGTTTTACCTATCCCAGCAAGGGCAAGCTTTTTCAGGTGCTCATGAACTTTTAGATAGCCTCATCGAGCGTGATTATGACTTATATGCTGCGACAAATGGTATTACTGCCATTCAGACAGGGCGCTTGGCTCAATCGGGTCTGGCACCTTATTTCAATCAAGTTTTTATCTCTGAACAGCTACAAACACAAAAACCGGATGCTCTCTTTTATGAAAAAATTGGTCAGCAGATTGAAGTTTTTAGCAAAGAAAAGACGCTGATGATTGGAGATTCTCTAACCGCCGACATTCAAGGTGGCAATAATGCTGGGATTGACACTATCTGGTACAATCCTCATCACCTCGAAAATCACACACAAGCCCAGCCGACTTATGAAGTTGAGTCTTATCAAGCTCTTCTAGATCTCCTAGATAAACTGTAAAAAGTGGTTTCAATAGCCACTTTTTGCTATAATAGAGGCAGTAAAAATGAAGGAGTTGGCTATGGAACACTCGTCTTGGCATGCTTTGATTAAGGCGCAATTACCTGAGGGTTATTTTGGTAAAATCAATCAGTTTATGGAGCAGGTCTATGCTCAGGGGACTATTTATCCACCTAAGGAAAAGGTTTTTCAGGCTCTCTTGAAAACACCGCTTGAAGAAGTGAAGGTGGTGATTCTAGGGCAAGATCCCTATCACGGGCCAGGTCAAGCGCAGGGCTTGAGTTTTTCTGTACCTGACTCTATCCCTGCTCCACCATCCTTGCAAAATATATTGAAAGAATTGTCAGATGATATTGGGGTTAAGAAATCTCATGATTTGACAGCTTGGGCTGAGCAAGGAGTCTTGCTTCTTAATGCTTGTTTGACTGTTCCTGCTGGACAGGCCAATGGTCATGCTGGTCAGATATGGGAGCTTTTTACAGATGCTGTGATTCAGGTGGTCAATCATCTAGATAGACCAGTCGTTTTTGTACTCTGGGGAGCTTATGCACGTAAGAAGAAGGCCTTAGTTACCAATCCTCATCACTTGATTATCGAATCAGCCCATCCCAGTCCTTTGTCAGTTTATAGAGGATTTTGGGGTTCCAAGCCTTTTTCCAAGGCCAATGCATTCTTAAAAGAAACAGGACAAGAGCCAATCGATTGGCTTAGATAAGGAGAAAATATGCCTCAGTTAGCGACAATTTGCTACATTGATAACGGGAAAGAACTGCTCATGCTCCATCGTAATAAGAAGCCAAATGATGTCCATGAAGGGAAATGGATTGGTGTGGGTGGTAAGCTGGAGCGTGGTGAGACTCCACAGGAATGTGCAGCACGTGAAATCCTTGAAGAAACAGGACTCAAAGCCAAGCCAGTTCTAAAAGGTGTTATCACTTTTCCTGAATTCACACCAGATTTAGACTGGTACACCTATGTTTTTAAGGTGACGGAGTTTGAGGGGAATTTGATTGATTGCAATGAGGGGACGCTGGAATGGGTCCCCTATGACGAGGTTTTGAGTAAGCCGACTTGGGAAGGTGACCATACCTTTGTTGGGTGGCTTTTAGAAGATAAACCCTTCTTTTCAGCCAAGTTTGTTTATGATGGGGATAAATTGTTGGATACCCAAGTTGATTTTTATGAATAAAGGAGAAAGCAGATGCTACTAATCAAAAATGGTCGTGTTATGGATCCCAAGTCTGGTTTGGATCAAGTTTGTGATGTCTTAGTTCAAGATGGGAAAATTATCAAAATTGCGCCTGAGATTAAAGAAGAAGGAGCAGAGATAATTGATGCTACTGGTCTTGTAGTTGCTCCTGGCTTGGTTGATATCCATGTTCATTTCCGTGAACCTGGTCAGACCCACAAGGAAGACATCCATACTGGTGCCCTAGCAGCCGCTGCAGGTGGTTTTACAACTGTTGTTATGATGGCTAATACTAGTCCAACCATTTCAGATGTTGAGACTTTGCAAGAAGTTCTCCAGTCAGCTGCCAAAGAGAAGATTAATGTTAAGACGGTTGCGACCATTACTAAGAATTTTAATGGGGAAGATTTGACTGACTTTAAGGCACTTTTAGAAGCTGGTGCGGTTGGTTTCTCAGATGACGGTATTCCACTTGAAAGCAGTAAAGTAGTCAAGGAAGCCATGGAGGAAGCCAAAAAACTCAACACCTTTATTAGTCTTCATGAGGAAGATCCAGGATTGAACGGTATTCTTGGATTTAATGAAAATATTGCTAAAGAGCATTTCCATATCTGCGGTGCGACTGGGGTGGCTGAGTACGCTATGATGGCGCGTGATGTCATGATTGCCTACGCAACTAAGGCCCATGTTCATATCCAGCATTTGTCTAAGGAAGAAAGTGTTAAAGTAGTGGAGTTTGCTCAAAAATTGGGTGCGCAAGTC
Source organism: Streptococcus mitis (assembly GCF_946190325.1). Taxonomy (GTDB): domain Bacteria; phylum Bacillota; class Bacilli; order Lactobacillales; family Streptococcaceae; genus Streptococcus; species Streptococcus mitis_CF. The sequence continues at coordinate 256,633 of NZ_CAMHZR010000001.1, forward strand.
ACAGCAGAAGTAGCGCCACAGCATTTCTCCAAGACCGAAGCGCTCCTTTTGACACAAGGTAGCAATGCTAAGATGAATCCGCCGCTTCGTTTGGAATCAGACCGTCGTGCTGTTATCGAAGGTCTTAAATCAGGTATCATCACAGTTATCGCGACTGACCACGCGCCTCATCATGCAGATGAGAAAAATGTCGAAGATATTACCAAAGCGCCATCTGGTATGACTGGTTTGGAAACATCTCTTTCTCTCGGTTTAACTTATTTGGTGGAAGCTGGTGAGTTAAGCTTGATGGAATTACTTGAAAAAATGACATACAACCCATCCAAGCTTTACAACTTTGAAGCAGGTTACTTGGCTGAGAATGGTCCAGCAGATATCACTATTTTTGACGCTAAGGCTGATCGCCTTGTGGACTCCCATTTTGCTTCGAAAGCAGCTAATTCACCATTTATCGGTGAAACCTTAAAAGGGCAGGTTAAATATACCATCTGTAAGGGACAAATCGTCTATCAAAACTAGGTGGAAGTCTGCTCTGTAAACAAAAAGAATAGAGAGCCTATATGTACCAGACTCATCATTTTAAAGACAAGTTTATCTTATTTTTAAAGATATTTTTCCCTATCCTGATTTATCAATTTGCCAATTATTCTGCCTCCTTTGTTGATACGACTATGACAGGTCAATACAATACTATGGATTTGGCTGGTGTGTCGATGGCAACCAGTATCTGGAATCCCTTCTTTACATTCCTAACAGGGATTGTGTCAGCCCTGGTGCCCATCATTGGTCACCATCTTGGGCGAGGTAAAAAGGAAGAAGTTGCGTCTGATTTTTACCAGTTCATCTATCTGGCTTTGGGTCTATCTGTGCTCTTGCTGGGAATGGTACTTTTCCTGGCACCACCAATCTTGAATCATATCGGACTAGAAGCACCGGTGGCGGCAGTAGCGGTTCGCTATCTTTGGTTTTTATCTATCGGAATTATCCCCCTATTGCTTTTTAGTGTCATTCGTTCCTTGCTGGATTCGCTGGGCTTGACCAAACTGTCCATGTACCTCATGCTTTTGTTACTCCCTCTCAATAGTGGATTTAACTACCTCTTGATTTACGGGGCCTTTGGTGTTCCAGAACTGGGAGGGGCTGGTGCTGGTTTAGGAACATCCTTGGCCTACTGGGTCTTGCTTGGGATTTCTGTTCTGGTTTTATTTAAACAGGAGAAGCTCAAAGCCTTACACCTTGAGAAACGAATTCCACTTAATATGGATAAAATTAAGGAAGGAGTTCGCTTAGGTCTGCCTATTGGGGGAACTGTCTTTGCGGAAGTGGCTATCTTTTCCGTGGTTGGCTTGATTATGGCTAAGTTCTCTTCCTTGATTATCGCTAGTCACCAGTCAGCTATGAATTTTTCAACTCTCATGTATGCCTTTCCTATGAGTATCTCATCTGCTATGGCTATTGTTGTTTCCTATGAAGTGGGAGCCAAGAGATTTGATGATGCGAAAACTTATATTGGTCTAGGAAGATGGACAGCCCTTATTTTTGCAGGTTTTACCTTAACCTTTCTTTACATTTTTAGGGGAAATGTGGCTAGTCTTTATGGTAACGACATAGAATTCATTGAATTGACAGCGCGCTTTTTAACTTATAGTCTTTTCTTTCAGTTAGCAGATACCTTTGCGGCACCGCTTCAGGGAATTTTACGAGGGTATAAGGATACAGTGATTCCTTTTTACCTTGGTTTGGTTGGTTATTGGGGTGCAGCAATCCCAGTAGCTATGGTCTTTGATTCCCTAACAGATTTTGGTGCTTATTCTTACTGGATCGGTTTGATTATTAGTCTAATCGTAAGTGGAGCGCTCTACCGTTGGCGTTTAACAGTGATTATGAAGAGATTTGAATCTGTAGAAAAATCTAAACGCTAAAAAGTTTGTGAAAAAATATTCTTTGTAAGAAAATCCCTTGTTTTCATGGGGGTTTCTTTTTTATTTTGTGAAATTTTCTTTAGAAAAACTTTGACAGTATTTGCCAAAAACGGTAAAATAGTAAGGTAAGAAGAAACTTAGAAAGGCAAGAAGATGTCAACTTTAGATAAAAATCTTTTGCTAGAGATGTTCCGTAAGATGGAAGAAATCCGTCGTATGGACTTAAAAATTGCGCAATTAGTAAAGAAAGGGAAAGTGCCAGGAATGACGCACTTTTCTGTTGGAGAAGAGGCAGCTAATGTGGGTGCTATGTTGGCTCTCAACCCAGATGATCTAATTACCTCAAACCACCGTGGTCACGGACAAGCTATTGCCAAAGGAATTGACCTCAACGGAATGATGGCTGAAATCCTTGGTAAATACACTGGAACTTGTAAAGGTAAAGGTGGTTCTATGCATATCGCCGACCTTGATGCTGGGAACCTTGGTGCCAATGGTATCGTAGGTGGTGGTATGGGGATCGCTGTCGGTGCAGCCCTTAGTCAACAAATGCAAAACACTGGAAAAATCGTAGTCTGCTTCTTTGGAGATGGTGCGACCAACGAAGGTGTTTTCCACGAAGCAGTAAATATGGCCTCTATCTGGAAACTGCCAGTTATTTTCTACTGCATTAACAACGGTTACGGTATCTCTGCTGATATCAAGAAAATGACTAACGTGGAACATATCCATCAACGTAGTGCAGCATATGGAATTCCTGGAATGTTCATCGAAGATGGAAACAATGTCATAGACGTTTATGAAGGATTTAAGAAAGCTGTAGATCATGTTCGTGGTGGCAATGGTCCAGTTTTGATTGAAAGTGTAACTTATCGCTGGCTTGGTCACTCATCATCTGACCCTGGTAAATATCGTACACGTGATGAAGTCGAATTGTGGAAACAAAAAGACCCGATCGAAAACCTTCGCAAGTACCTCATTGAAAACACTATTGCAAGTGCCGAAGAATTGGAAGAAATCCAAGCGCAAGTCAAGGAAGCAGTAGAAGCTTCTGTTAAATTTGCGGAAGAAAGTCCATTCCCACCGCTTGAATCAGCATTTGAAGATATTTACGCAGACTAAGGAGAAAGAGATAAAATGGAAACAAAAACAATGTCCTTCCGTGACACCATTATCCTTGCTATGTCTGAGGAAATGCGTCGCGATGAAAATGTGTTCTTGATGGGAGAAGATGTCGGTGTCTTTGGAGGAGACTTCGGTACTTCTGTCGGAATGCTTGAAGAATTTGGTCCAGAACGTGTTCGTGACTGTCCGATTTCTGAAGCTGCTATCTCTGGAGCAGCAGCAGGAGCAGCCATGACAGGACTTCGTCCAATCGTCGATATGACCTTCATGGACTTCTCGGTTATTGCCATGGACAATATCGTCAACCAAGCTGCTAAAACACGTTATATGTTTGGTGGTAAGGGTCAGGTTCCAATGACTGTCCGTTGTGCAGCAGGTAACGGAGTTGGTTCTGCAGCCCAGCACTCGCAATCTCTAGAGTCTTGGTTTACTCATATTCCTGGACTTAAGGTTGTGGCTCCAGGTACACCTGCTGACATGAAAGGACTGCTCAAGTCTTCTATCCGTGATAACAACCCAGTTATTATTCTTGAGTACAAGTCAGAATTTAACCAAAAAGGGGAAGTGCCAGTTGATCCAGACTACACAATTCCACTTGGAGTTGGGGAAATCAAACGCGAAGGAACGGATGTAACAGTTGTTACTTACGGAAAAATGCTTCGCCGTGTGGTTCAAGCTGCTGAAGAATTGGCTGAAGAGGGAATTTCTGTTGAAATTGTTGACCCACGTACACTTGTTCCGCTTGATAAGGATATCATTATTAACTCAGTTAAGAAGACTGGTAAGGTTGTTCTGGTCAACGATGCCCACAAAACAAGTGGCTATATCGGAGAGATTTCAGCAATTATTTCAGAATCAGAAGCATTTGACTATCTAGACGCACCAATCCGCCGTTGCGCAGGAGAAGATGTGCCGATGCCTTATGCACAAAACCTAGAAAATGCAATGATTCCAACAGTTGAAAGCATCAAAGATGCCATCCGTAAAACCTATAACAAAGAATAGGATCACATAAGATAAATTATGTAAAAATCGTATCCTGTCACAAGAAGAGTTGGTTCGATAATAACCGATGAAAGATTTAGTCAGTCTACAAGGTTGGCCGCCTGATAGCGGCAACCGTAGCAACTTGAGATGCATTACGTATCCAAGTTACTTGCAAAGTTGCGACAGGAGGGAGTCGAATCGATAATATTCGACGAACGACTTAGTAAGTCTACTAGGTTGACCGCCTGATAGCGGCAACCGTAGTAACTTGAGATACGTTCCGTGTCCAAGTTACTTGTAGAGTTGAACACGGGCTAAAAGCTCGGAAAAAGATAAATCTCCTTGGCTTCATCGAAGCCATCGTCGATTTCCTATTTTTCGGTCGCTTTTAAACGCCCTTTGTATCATTTAATTGAATTCGGACGGAGGTCTGCGAAAAAAAGATAGATTTCCTTGTGTTCATCGAACACATCGTCAATCTCCTATTTTTTCATTGCCCTCTGCGTCCTTAATATCTTAGTATAGAATTGGAGAGGTCATGGCTGATGACAAGCTAAGAGCGACTCCTGCAGCTAGAAAGTTAGCGGATGATTTAGGGATCAACCTCTACGATGTTTCTGGCTCAGGTGCAAACGGTCGTGTCCACAAAGAAGACGTGGAAACTTATAAAGACACAAACGTGGTTCGCATTTCGCCACTTGCAAAACGAATTGCCCTCGAACATAATATTGCTTGGCAGGAAATCCAAGGAACGGGTCATCGTGGTAAAATCATGAAGAAGGACGTTTTAGCCTTGCTTCCTGAAAATATCGAAAACGATACCATCAAGTCTCCTGCCCAGATTGAAAAAGTGGAAGAAGTTCCTGATAATGTAACACCATACGGTGAAATTGAGCGTATTCCAATGACACCAATGCGTAAGGTTATTGCCCAACGTATGGTTGAATCTTACCTAACTGCTCCAACCTTCACCCTCAACTATGAAGTTGATATGACGGAAATGTTGGCTCTTCGTAAGAAGGTTCTGGAGCCAATCATGGAAGCAACTGGGAAGAAGACTACTGTAACAGACCTTCTTTCACTTGCGGTTGTTAAGACTCTTATGAAACACCCATACATCAACGCTTCATTGACAGAAGATGGCAAGACCATTATCACTCACAACTATGTCAACCTTGCGATGGCAGTTGGTATGGATAATGGATTAATGACACCTGTTGTTTACAATGCTGAGAAGATGAGTCTTTCAGAACTGGTTGTAGCCTTTAAAGATGTGATTGGCCGTACCTTGGATGGTAAATTGGCTCCAAGTGAACTGCAAAATTCAACATTTACTATCAGTAATTTGGGAATGTTTGGCGTTCAGTCCTTTGGTCCGATCATCAACCAACCAAACTCAGCTATCCTTGGTGTGAGTTCGACAATTGAGAAGCCAGTTGTCGTCAATGGTGAAATTGTGATTCGCCCAATCATGAGTCTAGGATTAACCATTGACCACCGTGTCGTAGATGGTATGGCTGGTGCTAAGTTTATGAAAGACTTGAAAGAATTGATTGAAAATCCAATCTCAATGTTGATTTAAGAGCAAGAATATTCATTTTTAAGATATAGAAAAAGGAAGGAAGACATGGCCTTAGAAGTAATTATGCCAAAAGCCGGCGTGGATATGACAGAAGGACAAATCGTCCAATGGAATAAAAAAGTCGGAGAATTTGTAAAAGAAGGAGAAATCCTTTTGGAAATCATGACTGACAAAGTCAGCATGGAATTGGAAGCCGAAGAAGATGGTTATTTGATTGCCATTCTCAAAGGAGATGGTGAAACTGTCCCTGTAACGGAAGTTATCGGTTACCTTGGTGAAGAAGGGGAAAACATCCCAACAGCTGGAGCAGCAGCGCCAGAAGCTAGCCCAGCACCTGCAGCAAGTGCCTCAAACGATGATGGTAAGAGCGATGATGCTTTTGATATCGTTGTGATTGGTGGAGGTCCTGCTGGTTATGTTGCAGCTATTAAAGCTGCCCAACTTGGTGGTAAGGTTGCCCTTGTTGAGAAATCTGAACTCGGTGGAACCTGCTTAAACCGTGGCTGTATCCCAACTAAGACCTACCTTCATAACGCTGAAATCATCGAGAATATCGGTCATGCCGCAAACCGTGGTATCGTCATCGAAAATCCAAACTTCACTGTTGATATGGACAAACTCCTTGAAACTAAGTCTAAGGTTGTTAATACTTTAGTTGGCGGAGTTGCAGGTCTGCTTCGTAGCTACGGAGTTACTGTTCACAAGGGAATTGGTACCATCACTAAAGATAAGAATGTTTTGGTAAATGGTTCTGAATTACTTGAAACCAAGAAAATCATCCTTGCTGGTGGTTCAAAAGTCAGCAAGATCAACGTCCCTGGTATGGAATCTCCACTTGTCATGACTAGTGATGACATTCTTGAAATGAATGAAGTACCAGAAAGCCTTGTTATCATCGGTGGTGGAGTTGTCGGTATCGAACTCGGTCAAGCCTTCATGACATTTGGTTCAAAAGTGACTGTTATCGAAATGATGGATCGTATCGTACCAGCTATGGATGCTGAAGTTTCTAAGAACCTTCGTTTGATCCTTGAGCGTAAAGGAATGACCATCTTGACTGGTACTAAACTGCAAGAAATCGTCGAGGAAAATGGTCAACTTCGTATCAAGGTTGAAGGAAAAGATGATATCATCGCAAGCAAAGCTCTTCTTTCAATTGGTCGTGTGCCAGACCTTGAAGGTATTGGAGAGGTTGAGTTTGAATTGGATCGTGGTCGTATCAAGGTCAACGAATACATGGAAACTTCTGTTCCAGGTATCTACGCACCAGGTGATATTAATGGTACTAAGATGTTAGCGCACGCAGCCTTCCGTATGGGGGAAGTTGCCGCTGAAAATGCCCTTAAAGGAAACCATGCTGTTGCTAAGTTGAACTTGACTCCAGCAGCTATCTACACTCTTCCTGAAGTAGCAGCAGTCGGTTTAACAGAAGAGCAAGCTCGTGAGAAATATGATGTTGCTATCGGTAAATTCAACTTTGCCGCAAACGGTCGTGCCATTGCCTCAGATGCAGCACAAGGTTTCGTAAAAGTCATCGCTGATAAGAAATACGGAGAAATCCTTGGTGTCCATATCATTGGTCCTGCAGCTGCAGAATTGATTAACGAGGCATCAAGCATTATCGAAATGGAAATCACTGTTGAAGAAATGCTGAAGACTATCCACGGACACCCAACCTACTCTGAAGTGATGTACGAAGCATTTGCGGATGTTTTAGGAATGGCCATCCATTCACCTAAGAAAAAATAAAAGAAAGATAGATTAGACTGGAAAGGTGTTTTCCAGTCTCTATCGTATAAAGGGATATCATGAAATATATTATCAATCATTCAAACGACACTGCCTTTAATATTGCCTTGGAAGAATATGCCTTTAAACACCTTTTGGATGAGGATCAAATCTTCCTACTTTGGATTAATAAGCCATCTATCATTGTTGGTCGTCACCAGAATACCATCGAAGAAATCAACCGTGATTATGTTCGAGAAAATGGTATTGAGGTGGTCCGCCGTATCAGCGGTGGTGGAGCTGTTTACCACGATTTAAATAACCTCAACTACACGATCATCTCAAAAGAAGATGAAAACAAGGCTTTTGACTTTAAGAGCTTCTCAACTCCAGTTATCAATACTTTGGCTCAACTTGGGGTTAAAGCTGAGTTCACAGGTCGTAACGACTTAGAAATCGACGGCAAGAAATTCTGTGGTAATGCCCAAGCCTATATCAATGGCCGTATCATGCACCACGGTTGCTTGCTCTTTGACGTTGATTTGTCAGTCCTTGCTAACGCCCTTAAGGTTTCAAAGGATAAATTTGAATCAAAAGGTGTGAAATCGGTTCGTGCTCGTGTCACCAATATTGTCAATGAATTACCAGAAAAAATCACAGTTGAAGAATTCCGTGATTTGCTCTTGGAATACATGAAAAAAGAGTACCCAGAGATGACTGAATACGTTTTTTCTGAGGAAGAATTAGCTGAAATCAATCGTATCAAGGATACCAAGTTTGGAACATGGGACTGGAATTACGGTAAATCACCTGAATTTAACGTCCGTCGTGGAACCAAATTCACCAGTGGCAAAGTGGAAATCTTTGCTAATGTTCTCGAATCAAAAATCCAAGACATCAAGATTTATGGGGATTTCTTTGGAATCGAAGATGTTGCTGCAGTAGAAGATGTCCTTCGTGGGGTGAAATACGAACGCGAAGATGTCTTTAAGGCGCTAGAAACCATTGACATTACTCGCTACTTTGCTGGAATTAGCCGTGAAGAAATCGCTGAAGCAATAGTTGGATAAATCAAAAAGAAGTTGGTTGTAGGACCAGCTTCTTTTTTAAAAATCATACATTACATAATTTATTTTATGTATTTCACAAACTATCTAGAGCATTCTTTTGTTCATCATTAACGATATGGGTATAGAGGTCAGTGACTTGTGTGCTGGCATGTCCTAGCTGATGGCTAACCAAAACTTGCGATTTAGTCGCATCATAAAGCCTAGTTGCTAGGGTATGTCGTAGTTTGTGGGGGGTTACACGCACTTTAAAATTCTCTGAGTACTTAGCAACCATTTTCTCAACACTGGAAGCATCGATACGATTAGGAACCCCTCTGTAGAGTGTCAAAAAAAGGGCTGTATCTGTTTTTTCTGTCTTATAGCGTTGATTACGAATGGCTAGATAATTCTCTAGATAAGGTTTTGCAAAGGCAGCAATATTGACCGAGTCACGTTTGCCACCTTTTCGAGTGACATCAATAACCATCATTTTGAGATTGAGATCCCTTAAATCCAGATTAACAGCTTCAGATAAGCGGACACCAGACGCCAAGAGAAGGGCGATAATGGCTAAATCTCGTTCTTTATTTTTGTTGAATGATGAGAGAGCTCGATTAGAGAGCTGTTGTGGGTACTCTTGGTCGATATAAGTTAGAAAACCTTCTGTTTCATCACCAAGAAAGAGTTTTTGCTTGATGTTTTCAGCTCTTGCAGCAAGAGTTTCTTTCTTTTTTTTGGTTGAAACTTTCTTCATTACATTACGATAAAAATAAGGCTCTCCCTGATCGTTTTCAACTTCCTCAGTCAGATACTTGTAAAGACTAGAAAGTGCTGACAAGGTCCGATTTATAGTTGTCTGTGAAACTCCTTGTTTGGTTGTATTAGCATTCAGCAAAGGACGTTCTCGAAGATAAAGGATAAAAGATTCCATGTCTTTCTTAGACATATTTTCCAAGACAGATAAAGGAATATCAGCCATTTTATCTGCGTTTGAGATACCAGACTCCAAAACCCAGCTGAAAAACCGATCATATTCCTTGAGGTATTCGTACAATGTTGTAAAACTGTAAGGAACAGCAAGCTTAGACTGGTAGTATTCCAGAACATACCATGGCATGATTTGTTTTAGTTTGTCGATTCGTTCTAATAAAATCTCACGTTTCATGTATTTTCTCCATAAATAAGTCTACTAGTAGTATAGCATAGACTTATTTATTTTTCAAGAAAATTATAGTTTTTCGGAAAGATGTCGTAGGAGTTTTTTTAAAAGTGATAAAAAGACTTAGACCTACAAACAAAAAAAATTTAAATCTTTGATAACTAAAAAATTTTTTTGGAACAAAAATAGCTAAAAATATACCTTATCAAAGTGAAAACTGGAATTTTTTCAAATGTACACTGTAACAAAAGTGAAATTCAAAACCTTATTAAACCAATATTTTTAGGCTTGCAAGGGGTTTAAAAGGGGCTGATTTTGTACATTACGCATCTAAGCTACTGAATCAAAAAATGTACTTTATTTAATCTTAAAATAAAGTACATTTCGATTATAAAGTACAAAAATTTCCAGTTTTTTTTGGAATTTCATTGTGAATCATTAGCTAGTGCTTTTTCTAGTTTCCAAATACTAAACCAGAATGAAATAGTCAGCAGAATAAGGAAAATAAAAAAGAAGATTATCAGTAACGAAACTTCTGTTCATTCTACATAACTGAAGAGCTATATAAGGAGCTATGAGACACAAAATACATTGTATAATTGCTATTGTTTTCTTTTTCATAATTTTAATCTTACTGTACAGATTTGATACAGTAAACTCCTTTCTAGCTTTATGCTTTTCATTTCTAACTTGATTATAGTCTTATTTTTACCAAAGTTCAATTACTTGTATGTGAAATATCTTATCTGTAAAAAATAACCGAGCTCATTGTTGAGAATCGGTTTTCTAATATATTTAATTAAGAAATTTATTTTTACATAACATAAATTATGTAAAAACTCCTACAACAACAAATCTTTGACTTTCCCAATTTCACTTTTTGGAATAACTAGGTGAATCATATCTCCGAGATACATTCTGGTTGAACCGTTAACAGTTTGGCTCTTGCCATTATGGACTTGAGTTGTGATGAGGATATTATGTGGTAAGTTGAGTTCGTGTACTTGTTTTCCAGCGATTTTGTCTGATACAGGAATTTCAATGAGGGTGACTTCTCCTTCATCTGTCGCTTCTTCTGGCAGAATTTTTTCCAACATAGCCTCATAGACTGGTGCACCCTTGAGTAGATCCATGATTATGTAGGCAACTAGGGTCACAAGTCCGAGTGGCATGAGATTGCGAATATCTCCTACCATCTCAGTTACGAGTATCATAGCAGTTAAGGGAGCCTTGGATATTGCTCCAAAATAGCCACTCATTCCCAGAATGACAAATATAGGGAATTGCTCCTGACTGACAAGTCCAAGATTGACACAAATAACACCAACTAGGGCTCCAAGTAAGGAACCAAGCGCTAAAATTGGTAGGAAAATTCCTCCTGGAAGGCCACTTCCATAACTAATCATGCTCCAAATAAAACGAATCAAAAAGTAAACTAATAGAACTTGGAAACTAAAATCTTGCTCAGTTAGGGAAAGAACCAGCTGATTTCCACCACCAAGGATTTGGGGTAAGAAAATTCCCACTGGTATGATGAGAATGAAGGCCAAAATTGGATAATAAGCTCTATCCAAACGGATTTTTTGACCAAGCCAATCATAAACTCGACCAACATTGAGCACAGCTTTCTCATAGAGAAAACCAGATAGTCCAAGAAAAACTCCCATAAGGAGGTAAATCCAATACTGATCTAGGGTCATGAGAGGGATATTATCAGGCATGTCTAGCACTGGCGTTAGGCCAAATATGAGTAGTGAGACAAAGTTTGCTACGAGACTAGCTGCGAGAGTAGAAACCCAGAAAAAGCGAGAAAAATGGTGATAAACTTCTTCTACTACAAAGAGAAGCCCTGCAATCGGTGCATTAAAGGCTGCAGCTAGACCAGCGGCAGCTCCACTCGCAATCAGGGAACGTTCCTCTACTGGACTGGATTTGAGCCATTTGGCAATTCCTTTACCACCGACTGCTCCAAGTTGAATACTTGGTCCTTCACGCCCCAGCATGAGGCCACTTGCAATAGCAAGAATTCCTAGAATATATTTTTTCCAAAGAACTCCCCACCAGTTGAGAGTCATCAATCCCTTTAATTCGGCTTCGACTTGAGGAATTCCTGAGCCTTTGATATCTTTTTCTGATCGAGTTAATTTCGCACTGAGCCAGCAGATGAGTAAGTAAAATAAAACCAGTACAAAAAGATTGCGCACTAGGTGCGCTTGATCTTGATAAAGTCCTTGTATCAGGTGGAATCCTTTTTCAATTAAGAAACGAAAGGATCCAACGATAATTCCAACAATGAGACCAACAATGATTCCTCGTCCAACTTGGGATAATATAGTACTTGAGGCAAAGGCAAATTCTTTCTTGGAACTGAGTGTTTCTGACTGTTCCTCCATAATCATTCCTTCTAACTTAACTTTCTTTTTCTCCTGAAACCAGTGATTTAACGGGTTCAAAGCTGGTTCGGTGAATTGGGGTAACTCCTAGTTTTGTGAGGCCTTTCAGGTGTTTAGCTGTTCCATATCCTGCATTTGCAGCAAAATCATAGCCAGGGAACTGCTGATCGTATTCCTTCATCAATTCATCACGTGTCACCTTGGCTACTATAGAAGCTGCTGCAATTGAAAGGGAATTAGCATCTCCTTTGATGATAGATGTTTGTGAAATTGGTAAATCCAGTTTCATGGCATCGATCAAAAGGTGCTCAGGTTGAGGACTGAGCTGGGAAATTGCTTCCTGCATGGCTAGTTTGGTTGCTTCATAGATATTGACTTGGTCGATGACCTGATTATCTATGATACCAATGCCGATTGATAAAGCTTGGTCTTGAACTGCTTGGAAAATCTCCAGATGTTTCTTTTTAGGAATTTTCTTGCTGTCATTGAGGCCTTTAATTTTACAATCTTGAGGTAAAATAACAGCTGCAGCGACTACAGGCCCAGCCAGAGGACCACGACCTACCTCATCAACACCAGCAATTAAGGTCAATCCTTGCTTGTTCAGTTCTTTTTCATAGGAAAGCATGGATTCCAAACGAAAATCTTCATCCAATTCTGCCTGAATGGCTTTTTTACGCTTGCTGATTTCCTTTTTAACTCCAGAACGATCATCCTTTTCAAGCTCTAAAAAAATAGGGCTATCAAGGTTCTTGACTGTTGCAAGGAGTTCTTTGATTTCTTTAATCGTCGCCATCGAGATCTTCCAATGTATCTAAGGTATAGTTACCGAGTTTGCCGTCGCGGACTTCCTTCACGAAGAGACTGTAAAAGCGGTCATAGTCATCACGGAAACCAAGGGCGCGAGTCATATCCATAATAATAACAGGCGCTTCTTCTTCAATTTTCATTTGTTTGAAGCGTTCAGCCAACTTTTCCGGATAATGTTCTTTGAAATAATTGAGACCAAAAATAGTTACCTCATCCATAGGAAGCAACTGGTCTTTAATAGCTCCAGTCAAGGCCAACTTAAGCGCAACAGTTTCATCCTCAAACTTAGGCCAGAGAATACCCGGTGTATCCAAGATTTCCAAGTCTTTATTGGTTTTGAGCCATTGTTGTCCCTTGGTAACCCCTGGTTTATTGCCGACAACGGCAATTTTCTTACCAGCCAAACGGTTCATAAGCGTTGATTTACCAGCATTTGGAATCCCGATAATCATGGTACGCAAGGTTTCGATCTGAATCCCACGTTCTTTCTGGCGAGCAATCTTATCAGCCATGAGCTTTTTGGCCGCATCTGTTACAACTTTTACAGTCACTTGCTCTTTGGAGTTGATAGCTAGCGTCTGAATTCCTTGTGATTCAAAATACTGACGCCATTCCTTGGTCATTGCTGGATCAGCCAAGTCTACCTTATTTAAAATCAAGAGTTTTGGTTTGTCACCAACAATCTTGGTCAACATAGGATTTTGACTAGATAGAGGTAAGCGTGCATCAACCAAAATCGTCACAAAATCAACAAATTTTAAATTCTCCTGCACTTGTCGACGAGCTTTAGACATGTGACCAGGAAACCATTGAATAGTAGCCATAATATATCTCCTTCGGATTGAAAAAAATTGTAAAAACGTTTTCTTTCTTATCCTCTATTCTATCATAAATTATTCTTTTTTGCACAAGCTTTTATTTGTAATAGCTACTTTATAAAGGAAGGCTGATTTCAAATCTACTTAATTTATATATTAACTTTATATAAAATTCTAAGACTTATATATTTAGTTTTAGATGAGTATTCGAGATAAAAATGGGACTATGCAATTTGTCAAAATTCCTTCTATCCAGCTTTCTTGTGCTGAAGAGAGATGATCTGCTTGGAGGCTTTCTTTTAAAAAATCTCGAACTTGTTCTGGTGCGATTTCAAACTCAAAGGCTTTCATTTTATAGAAAAAGTCGAGCAGATGGTCTGACAGATATTCAGTTGAAAAGGGTACTTCTCCACTTTTTCGATATTCTAATAAGAGCCGAGCAAATCTGGATTTTTCTTCAGGAAGCTCACGAAAATAGGAATTGAGAAGCCAGGTCTGCTTCTGCTTTCTTTCCACTGGATCCTGACCAGCTATTCGTTGGTCTTTTTCCAACTCTTTTTGGTATTGTTTGGCTTTGATAGCCCGTTCTGTCCGATTTTTACCAAAAAGAATTTTCTCCCACTTGCGTTCTTCTTGAGTCAAGGTCTCTGTAAATCCAAAGTAATCTTGATAGGCTCGCTCTGCTGGGCCCATGGCTAGGACTAGATTGTCTGCATATTGCTTGGCGATTTTATCCCTCTTCCTGCGCTCTTTCTCTGCCTGGATACGAAGTTCTTGTTCGTAATCAATTTTCTCCTTACCTAGCTTGACAAGATAGAGTTGGTCATCTGGTTTTCCAAGTAAAAAGGGTTTGATACATTTTTCAAGAACTTCCTCCATACGAGCTTTCTTCTTGGGTTCTGCCTTGGTCCAACTGCCTCCTTGAAAGACTTCTAGGAAGAGCTGGTGGTCTTTCTCAGGTGAGAACTGATTGCCACGATTGGGTTTAAAAACACCTTTTTCCCAGAGCCACTTTAGAAGACGCTCGTCAAAGTCACTTTTGCTAACCTTGATTTTTTCCTTTTTATGGGCTTTTCTGGTGAGATTTTCAACCTTTCTGAGTAGTTTTTCTTCTTCTTCTAGTTGCTGGTCAAGGGTCAAACGATGAAAATGCCGAACACAGTCGCTACCGATAGGAAAGAGGCGTTGACCGGTGACACCGTTAAAGAGTTCGTAAGCGTACTTGATGGCATTTCCACAGACACAATTGCTACGGCCGATTCCATTAAAAATCAAGGAAACTTCATTCCATTCCTTGGTAGCTTGTTCCCAAGTATCAGCTTTTGAAGCATGTAACACCGCATCATGCAGGGATTTTCTAACTGGAAGTGTCATGAGGTCTCCTTTCTAGATTATACTTTTACAACTTGAACCTCTTCTTTACCTAGTAAAATCAAGTATTTTTCAATATTTTCAATCGAATAGGCTCGTGATAAAGCCTCTCCGTATAGGGCTAACTGACCACGATAACGATCTATGAGTTGACTTGGATCATCATAGCGATCTGTCTTATAGTCGAACAGAACGATTTTGTCTTCGTAAAGTAGATAACCATCAAGGATACCACGGACAACGAAATCTTCCTGACTCTTTTGGTCTCGTTTAAGCATGGAGAAAGGTTGCTCGCGATAGAGATGGTCGGTATTATCAAGAATTTCCTGACCGAGTGCTGTGTCAAAGAATGCAAGAATTTTAGCAAGATTGATCTTGTCTCTGACAGCTGGGCTGGTTTGAACTTGTTTGAGAGTTTCTGTCAGGCTAGCAAGCGTTGGTAGCTGACTGAGATCCATTCTCTGCATGAGTTCGTGGGTAGCACTACCAATCTCAGCTCCTGTTACCTTTTCTTTGCTTGAAAAATCTGGCAAATCAAAGTTGATTTTCTTGTCTACTGACTGTCTTTGACTAGCAATCTCGACACCTTCCATATTCATAACTGGTTCGTAGAATTTCTTGATTTGACTTGGGGTTTGAACACTAGGAAGTTCAATGGCTGCGCGGTGAAGAGTATTATATACTTCTACTTCTTTCAGCATTTCAAGAGCTTCTTTAATGGTTTCTGACTGACGATTGTCTGTTTGGGAGCTATCTTGGAGAGGATTTTTGTTTTCCAATTCTCCGATAGCTTCTCTAGTCAGCTGATCTTCACCAACAAAACGATAGCTAAAGTTGAGATGATCCTTTGCAAACACTTTACTGATAGCCCAAATCCAATCTTGGAAATTCTTGGCTTGAAGTCTAGTGTTGCTATTTAGTTTTCCATTTTTAGCTGCTGGGTATTCCTTGGCTTCCAGCTTTTCACGAGACCCCTTACCGACAAGATAGAGCTTTTTCTCAGCCCGTGTCATGGCAACATAAAGAAGGCGCATCTGCTCTGAGTAGCTTGCCAGCTGCAGTTCTTCCTCATTTTGCCTATAGGTCAGGCTAGGAATAGAGAGTTTGATGGTTCTAGGGTAGTGGGCTTCCACTGCTCCTGTATCTATCTTGGCAATATACTTGACACCTAGTCCATTTTTACGACTGAGAATGACTTCTGACATGGTGTCTTGCTTGTTGAAATCTTGATCCATATTGAGAATAAAGACGTAAGGAAACTCTAGCCCTTTACTCTTGTGAATAGTCATGAGCTCTACTGCATCTTTTGGCAGTGCGACGGCCACGCTTGTCAAATCGTGCTGGGCTTCTAGGACCTTGTCAATCATGCTAATAAAACGTGACAAGCCTTTGAAATTGCTCTTTTCAAATTGATCTGCTCTCAAAGCTAGGGCATAGAGATTGGCCTGTCTAGCAGGACCATTGGGCAAAGCTCCAACATAGTCATAATAAAAACGGTCATTGTAAATCTTCCAAATCAAGTCATAGAGGGAGTGGGATTTGGCATACAAGCGCCAAGAAGCCAAGATATCCATGAATTGGTTTAGTTTCTCAGCTAGAGCGGTGTGAATCAAGTTTCTCTTGTTGCTTGCCTGTTTTTTAGTATTGACCAATTTCTCATAGAGATTTTCTTGGCTTTTATCCTCTGCTTTCTGAAGGGACAAACGTGCTAACTCGTCCTCATCAAAGCTAAACATCTGAGACTTCATAAGGGCAACCAAGGCATAGTCTTGCAGGGGATTGTGAATGACACGAAGGGTGTCTAGCATGACTTGCACTTCTAGAGATTGGAGATAGTTGTTTTGCTCTCCGTCTGTTTTGACGGGAATCCCGTACTCAGACAGGGCGAGAAGAATCTGGTCATTACGACTGCGGCTGGAGGTCAGAAGAGCAATTTCCTTAAATGCCACACCTTTTTCCTGATGAAGTTTCAGAATCTCCTTGATGACTAAGCGCATCTCACCTGTTAGTTTCGTTTCTGCTTGGCTCTCTTCTTCCTCACCTGTATCGTCCTTATCGTAGAGAAGCAATTCCGCCTTGTTGTCTGGATTAGGAGTCAGTTTGGTATTGGCAAAAACAAGCTGGTGCATGTTATCATAGTTGATTTCGCCGACCTCTTGGTCCATGAGACGTTCAAAGACATCATTGGTTGCTGACAGCACTTCTGAACTACTACGGAAATTTTCTTTGAGGAGAATGAGCTTGCCTTCTTGGGGATTTTGCGCATAGCGTTGGAATTTCTCATTGAAAATCTGCGGGTCTGCCTGACGGAAACGATAGATAGATTGCTTGATATCTCCTACCATAAAGCGATTGTGGCCATTAGACAGCAATTCCAGCATCCGTTCTTGAATATGGTTGGTATCCTGATACTCATCGACCATGACTTCATGAAAGCGCTCCTGATAAGCCTCACGGACTTGCGGGAAATTCTCTAAAATTTCAATGGTGTAATGGCTGATATCAGCAAACTCAAAGGCATTTTCCTGGCGTTTACGCTGACGATAAGCCTCTACAAAATCACTCATGAAGGTTTGGAAAGTCTTAGCTAGTTCCCATGTGTCTTCATGATAACGTTCTTGATAGTCGAGAATCGTTATCTGGTCTGACAGTTGTCCTAGTTTAGCAAACTGTGCCTTTCTTTCTTCGTTGTAGGCATCGGCCAGTGGCTTCAAATCAGCCTTACGGCTGGCATTAGTCAGAGCTCGGCCGTTTTTCTCTTTCGAAATTGCGACAACACGCGCAAGCACTGCTTGATAAGCCTGACTATCGGACTCCTGATTTAGGGAGCCAATTTCATCCAGAATTAATTGAACACTTTCTAGATAAGCAGCCTTTGGAAACTCCTTGGCATCATTATCCAGATGGTAACGGAAGAAACTTTCCAAGTCCCAAAGCGCCTGTTTGATTTGCTCAGTTAGTTTTTCTTTTTCACTGGTAAAATCAGCTTTTTCAAAGCCTTTGAGGAAAGATTCATTCAGCCATTTCTGAGGATTACTAGTGGATTGGAGGAAGTCATAAATTTTATAGACTTGCTGGCGCAGACCCCGTTCATCTTTTCCACGTCCAGCAAAATTTTTCAGCAAATGGCTAAACTTCTTTTTCTGTTTACCTTGGTAATGGACTTCAAAGACCTCATGGAAGACTTCGTTTTTTAGAAGGAGTTGCTCACTTTGGTTTTGTAAAATCCTGAAATTAGGCGCAATGTCAATCAGATAACCATGTTTACCAAGGAATTTTTGTGTGAAAGAGTCCATGGTTCCGATGGCTGCGTTGGGTAGGTCTGACAACTGGCGACCCAAGTGTTGTTTGAGGTCAACATCGCTGCTTTCTTGGATTTGTTGGCTGATTTTTTTCTCCAAACGCTCCTTAAGCTCTGTGGCAGCCTTGACGGTAAAGGTTGAGATGAAGAGTTGACTGATTTCCACACCACGCGCCAATTGGTCCAGAATACGCTCTGCCATAACAAAGGTCTTTCCAGAACCAGCCGATGCTGAAACGAGGATATTTTGACCAGAAGTGTAGATGGCTTCGATTTGCTCGGCAGTTTTCTTCTGTTCCTTGCTCGAACTCGCTTCTGCTTCTTGCAAGTTTTGAATTTCCTCCTCAGTTAAAAAGGGAATAGGCTTCATCGATTCAACTCCTCTCTTATTTTTTCAAACCAAGCTTGCTTGAGTTTTTCTCCGACCAGACGTTTACCATCAGCTAAATCCAATTTTTCTAGGAAACGGGCTTGTCCTAAGTGGTAATTAGCTTCAAATCCAGTAATAGCCTGATGTTGCTGAACATATGGGGCAATACTTCTGCCGTTTTCTGTGTATGGATTGATAGAGAACTGACCTGCTAAAATCTTCTCTGCTGCTTTCTTGTAAAGATGGGCATTGTAGTCCAGTAGGAGCTGGAATTCCTCATCTGTCAGCTGATTGGCCTTGTTTTTATTGTAAAATTCACCCAAATGACTGCTTTCTTTTTCTAAAAAGAGTCCTTGGTATTTCATAGACTTGCTGGCTTCTACTACTGCACCTGCCAGACTTTTAACGGCCATCAGAGATTGAACAGGCTCAGCCATTTCCAAGTACATGGCACCGAAAAAATTCTTCTCCCCTTCTCTTTTTAGAGCAGCTAAATAGGTTGGCAACTGGGAATTGAGTCCATTAAAGAAATGAGGAAACTGGAACTGAGTTAGACTAGACTTGTAGTCTACTACTCCGATCGCTCCATCAGCTTTTAATCGGTCAATCCGATCCACCTTGCCTCTTACAAAGACATTGCGTCCATTGTCCAATTGAATAAAGGCTTGCTCTTTTCCACCGAAATTCGCCTCTTCTTTGATGGTTTCGATGGCTGGATTGTGTCGGAGAATATGTCCAGTCGTCCGTGCAACATCAAGCAAAACTTCTTTGGTAAACTGGGCTTCCAAACTTTCCTGATAAATAGCCTCAAATTCCCGTTCTTGACTGGTTTCTTGGATAGCCTGTTCTAGACGTTTGTCAAAGGAATCTTCGTCAGGCAACTGCAAGGCACGTTCAAATATACGGTGCAAGAAATTTCCGTGACTACGAGCATCTGGACGCAGGCGCAATTCCTCCTGCAAGCCTAACACGTAGCGAAGAAAATAACTATATTCATTGCGATAAAACTCCGTCAAACCGGAGGTAGACAGGTAAAACTCCTGATCAGTAGGATAAAGAGCTTGTAAGGTATCCTTGGTCAAGGGCTTGCTACTCGGGCTGGTTGGCAGGGCTGGATTTTCCAAACCTTGCTGGTCTAGTTTTTTACCCATGACACGCGCTAGAACCTTGATAAAGGTCAAATCTTGCTCATTCTCACTCGTCTCGCTCTGCTGGTGATAGGCAACTAGACTGGACAAAAGACTGTGATATGACCCCATATCTTCCTTAGACAGCCCTTTGTGATTCATCCTCTTCTCTTTCCTGCTAAATCCAAAATGGACTAGCTCTTGAAGATAAGCTGATTCCTTGCTTTCACTTTCGTTAAAAAGGCTTGGAGCCGACAAGACCAACTGCTTACGAGCAGAATTGACCAAGGAAAGCATAGTGTAGCGATTTTTCTTGAGATTTTCACTGCTAGCAATCAGCAATTGCGCCCCATCTTCTGTCGCTTGGTTTAGGCTCTGTCTTTCTTCGTCTGTCAAAAGACTGGTGTTTTGCGCAATTTTTGGTAAATTGTCCTGAGTCAGCCCAATGGCATAGACAAAGTCAGATGTTAAGGGCGCAATCAAATCGTAACTCTGCACCAGAACGGTGTCCACTGTTGCTGGAATAGTGCGATACTGAGATAAACTCATTCCAGAATTGAGCAAGGCTAGGAAGTCTTCCAGACTAACCTGTGAACCAGCAAAAACAGTTGCAAATTGTTCTAAAACATGGCAGAAAGCCTTCCAAACTTCGGCTTGTCTTTCCTGCTCTAGGGCTTCCATGGTGGCTGTTAAGTCTTGCAACTGCTTGGTCACCGCTCCTTCTTTTAGAAAAGAATTCCACTTTTGCAAGAGATTTTCAGCCTTTTGTTTTCGACTGACAAAGAGGGTCTCAAGAGGCGCTACAATCTGCAGACGAAGAGCATTTAAACGTTCCAAATTAAATTTTCCATGGTGGGATTTGGTGAAGGATTGCTGAAAGGCTGGCAAGCCATTGATACCAAGATAGCGGATATATTGTTCAAAAGCATCAATATCAGCCTGATTAAGATCGGTATACAGACCTGTTCTAAGAAGGTTTATCAAATCCTCCTGACGGAAACGATAGCGTTTTAAAGCCAAAATAGACTCTACAAACTGAGTCAAGGGATGGTGCGCCATGGATTCGCTTCTACCAAGATAGAAAGGAATCTGATACTGGGCAAAAATGGTTTTCAGCGATAACTGGTAAGAAGCTACATCCCCCAAGAGAATCCGAAAATGCTTGTAGCTCAGGTCTGAGTTCTCATGCAATTTCTGACGAATGTTACGGGCTACTAGCTCCAACTCCTCCTTTTGCGTCAAACAAGACCAGATTTGTAAGTTTTCACGATCCTTCTCATCGACATCCAAAGCGAGTTCTGAAAAGTCATAAGAAGACTCCAACAAACGAGAGGCCTTGTCAAAGCTATCCATCTTCTCATGAGTTTGAGAACAGTCCTGAGCAGGCGTTTGGTATTTAGCAGCTAAATGATGGAGAAACTCCACACTGGCTTGATAGAGATTGCCTTCAGCGAATGGGCTGGTATAGGCTTTCTTACTAGCATAGGCTCCAATGACAATCTCAACACCCTTGCCATGAAGTAAGTCCACAATTCGCTCTTCCTCAGCAGAAAAACGGGTAAATCCATCAATAACCAAGGCGATTTGAGTAAAATCACTACTAACTTTGTCATTCTCAATAGCCTCAATCAAATGGGACAATTGACTTCCCTGAGCTAACTGCCCTTGGTTAAGATAGGCCGTTACTTTCTCAAAAATCAAGAGTAAGTCTGCTCGCTTGTCCTCATCCGTCAAACTCTCCAAGTCCAAAAAACTCATTTGAGCAGTCGTCATCTCATGATAAAGGTCAATCAACTGCTGGATAAATTGAGGATCCTGCTTGATAGCTCCATAAACACGTAAATTCTTGGGATCAAGTTCTGCAAGACATTTGTAAAATGCCATCCCAAGACCGATATCATCAAGACTAGTTTTAGCTGGTAAATCATTCAAGACCAGGTAACGAGCCATTTGAGCAAAGCGCGTGACGGTAATCGCAAAAGAAGCCTGCTGGGACAAGCATTCCAGCACGGCGCGTTCTTTTTCAAAGGAAAGAGAGTTGGGGGCGATGTAGAAGACTCGCTTGCCAGCAGCAACTAACTGCTCCGACTCTCTGGTTAGAATTTCTGTCAAAGAAGTCCGAATATCAGTATAAAGTAATTTCATCTCAGCCTCGTTGGAATTTTTCATTACTTTTTATTATACCATGATTAGTCCAAAGATTCCTCCTCCTTTCCTCTAAAATATGCTATAATAAAAGCAAAACACGTAGAAAAGGAAGTCTTATGATTAAACTACTAGCCTTGGATATGGACGGAACCCTCCTCAATGAAGCCAAGGAAATCCCACAAGCTCACATTACTGCTATTCACCAAGCCATTGAAAAAGGTGTCAAACTGGTTCTCTGTACGGGGCGCCCGCTTTTCGGTGTCCTCCCCTACTATAAAAAACTGGGACTAGACCTCCAGAATGAGTACGTTATTGTGAACAACGGTTGCTCAACTCATCAAACTAGCGACTGGAGCTTAGTTGACTGGCAAGAACTCAGTCCAGCTGACATCGAATACCTCTATGACCTTGCTGAAAAAAGTGAGGTTCAGTTGACACTTTTTGACGAGGAGCATTATTTTGTCCTCGGTGGCAAGCCAAATCAAGTCATTGAAAATGATGCCAAACTAGTCTTTTCAGACCTGACTGAAATTTCCCTTGAGGAAGCTACCAGTGGTAAGTACCGTATGTTCCAAGGTATGTTTTTAGGTACAGAGGAGCAAACAGATGATTTTGAGCAGCGTTTTGCTGAGGAACTCTGCCAACGATTTAGCGGAGTTCGTTCGCAGCCTGTCATTTATGAAGCTATGCCACTTGGTACGACAAAGGCTACTGCTCTGTCACGCTTGGCTGAGATTTTGAAGATTTCGCCATCAGAAATCATGGCCATGGGTGATGCCAATAACGATATCGAAATGCTCCAGTTTGCAGGCCTTGGGATTGCAATGGGAAATGCCAGCGATTATGTCAAATCTCTTGCGGATGCCGTTACAGCAAGCAACGAAGAAGACGGCGTTGCGCGTGCCATTGAGAAATATATTTTATAATTAAGAAGCCCAGTTCATGTCAACTGGGTTTTGATATTTAAGAATTCCTAAAACTTTAGAAACTCTTTAGAAATGCTTGAGCTTTCTTTGATTTCTATGCTTTATACTAAAGTTATCAAAATAAATCAAAAGGAGAGAATCATGAAAACAGTACTCGACATTCATGGATTGTCCAAAAACTTTGACAAACAAGCTATCCTTCAGGATCTTCATCTAACGATAAGAGAGGGAGATATTTATGGACTTATTGGGAAGAATGGAGCTGGGAAAACCACCTTAATCAAAATCATTACGCAACTACTGTTTGCGGATAAAGGGACAGTTTCCCTCTTTTCTAGTCAATCGGAAAATGAGTGGACCAAGGCTCTATCTCGAGTAGGTTCTGTTATCGAATCACCCGTAGCTCATAATCACTTAACAGCCTATCAAAATCTGAAATATTACTGTATGATTCGTCATATTCCAAATGCTGATCAAGTCATTCGCGAAACGCTGGACTATGTAGGTTTGGCAGATACAGGTAAAAAAGTCTTTCGAGATTTCTCTCTTGGAATGAAGCAAAGACTTGGCATCGCCATTGCCCTTCTCTCCAAACCAGACTTCCTGATTTTAGATGAACCTATCAACGGTCTCGACCCAATCGGTATCAAAGAATTTCGTCTGATGATTCAACGGCTCAATCAAGAAAAAGGGATCACCATTCTCATCTCTAGCCATATCTTGTCAGAACTCTATCTCCTAGCCAATCGTTTTGGTATTTTAGATCAAGGCAAGATTATCCGTGAAATCAGCAAAGCTGAATTTGAAACACTAAGTGAGGATTATATTGTGCTTAAGACAGTCGACCAAGATAAAGCTTGTCAAGTATTGAAAGAACAAATCCAGCTCCAGTTCAAGGTTGTCAATCCTGAGAATGAAATCCACATCTTTGGTCAGGAACAAGATGTCAAACAGATTCTCAAAAAATTAACCTTGGCAGATGTTGACATTGACGAGATTTACTATGCCCGTCAAAACCTAGAAGAATACTTCACTCAATTGGTCGAATAGGAGGAAAATCATGATACATACCATTCAAGCAGACTTTTACCGTCTTTTCCGCTCCAAAGGTTTTTGGATTACAGAGTTCATTCTCTTTGTACTCATGTTAATGGGGGCTGTTTTTGGGGCTACTGGCCATCTAATGGCAATCCAGACAGAAGAGCCAGACATTCCAACCCATGGTTGGGACGGTGTACAAGCCCTGATCAACGCATCTAGTCAAGGTTCAAACCTCGTTTTTCTCTGTATTATTCTAACTTGTCTAGTTCTCGGTGTTGATTTAATCGGCAAACTCTATAAAAATAATTTAACAGTGGGTGTTTCTCGTACCGAGTTTTTCCTTGCCAAAGCCTTTGTAGTGGCTTGTATTGCACTTTTGCAACTTATCATCAGCCTTGTGATTGCCTTTATTCCAGCAACTATCTTAAATGGATTTGGAACTATGCCTGATGGCTTTATTGGCAATTTACTGATAACCATTTCCCTTCAATTCCTTTGCCTCCTTGCTTGGCTTTCCATTGTTTCCTTCATCCTCTATGTTAGTCATTCTTATCTTGCGGTATTTATTGGTTATTTGGTCAGCTCTATCTTACTTTCTATGCCAATGCTCCTTTTTCCAAATATCAAAATTTTGCCATATTTATCATTGCAGTTTGCCTATGCTATGACTGCTAATAGTGAATCCATTTTCTATACACTTATAGTTAGCTTAGCTGCTATTCTAATCTTTAATCTAAGTGGACTGGCAGTTTTCAAAAAGAAAAGTCTATAAAAAAGGCCTCCTCTAGCCTACAGAGGAGGTTTATTTCGTTAAAAATAAACGAAAACCGACAACCACTGGCCATCTGTGCTTAGTTTCATCTCTGCACCGAGAAGATGACATAATTCCTCAGTGATATAAAGGCCTAAACCAGAGGATTCTTCGGTATCTGATAGATTTTCAGAATAAAAACGGTTGCTGAGATTTTCTATTCTTTTGATGGGTTGTTTGACAAGGTTTGCAATCTCTAAGACAAGCTGTTCCTTTTCCTTTCTCAAAGATAGCCGCGCTTCTTCCTTGCCATGCTTGAGGACATTTCCAAGCAAATTTTGTAAAATTCGATCCAGCAAGTCTTCATCGGTCCTCATTTTTAAACCAGCTTCAACCTTAAAATCAAGGGTGATATTTGCCGCCTGAAAAATATCATAATAAGCCAGAGTCTTTTTGGTGATAAAAGCTGAAAGATCCACTTCTTCCAGTTTCGGTTTGACAGCCCCTTCCATCAAACGACGATATTCTAGGAGTGCTTCCAAACGTTTAGAAACTAAATCAAGATGCTGGGCTATTTTTTGTAAGGTTTCTGCTTTATCTTCAGGAGATTTTATCAATTGTTGGGTGTAGCCTGAAGCGATAGTCAGAGGCGTCCGAATATCATGGGCGATATTGCTGATGGCCATATCCAGAGTTTGCTTTTCCCTTTTCATCACCAACCGAGATTGTTCCACTTCCTGAAATAGATTCTCAATCTGCTGGTAGAGATGTAAAAAATGTTTGGAAAAAATGCT
Source organism: Streptococcus mitis (assembly GCF_946190325.1). GTDB lineage: Bacteria > Bacillota > Bacilli > Lactobacillales > Streptococcaceae > Streptococcus > Streptococcus mitis_CF. Next base: position 282,035 of record NZ_CAMHZR010000001.1, read on the forward strand.
GACTCCGACTCTTTTCATACTACCTGTGAGAATCTTGTCTTCAATCTGTTGACTCAAGTTTTTAAGTGCTAGATGGTATCGAATCAATGCAATCGATAAAATAATCAGGAGTACCAGTAGGACAACGATTAAGATGTAGGTCATTGCTTGTCTCCTTTTAATCTTACTCCAACTCCCCAAATGGTTTCAATATATTCTTGATTTGGGTCAAGCTGGTTTAATTTTTTACGAAGATTACTCAAATGCGTATTGAGAGTATTATCTCCAGGTAGATAGCTCTCCTCCCAGACCAATTCATAAAGTTCTTCCTTGGTAAAAATTTTCTTAGGATGTTTGAGAAGAGTTTGGAGAATCAAGCATTCTTTTTTGGCAAGTCGAATCGTTTCCTGGCTATTTTTGATTTCAAAACTTTCTGCATCAAACTGGATATTTTTCAAGTTTTGTGGCAGATTTTCAGTTTTTCCTATTTCCATAGGCTGTTTTTCTACGCTTTGACGCAATTGAACAGTAACTCTGGCAAAGACTTCGTCCAAATCAAAAGGTTTGACTATGTAATCATTGGCACCGTCTAAGAGGTATTGACTGATTAACTTCTTATCGCTTAAAGCCGTTAGCATAATGACTGGAATTTGACTTTCTTCCCTGATAGCTTTTAAAACCTGATCCCCATTTTTCCCAGGAAGCATGATATCTAGCAAAACGAGGTCAATCCCACCTTGGTCAAAACGCATGATTCCTTCTGTACCAGAAAAGGCTTGAATCACCTCATGCTCCTCGGTAAGTAGTGTTCGTAAAATCTCTTGAATGTCACTATTGTCTTCAATGACCAATATCCTAGCCATAAATACCAACCTTTCTGCAACTATTATAGCATGTTTTATTGATAAAGCTTAAACAGAAAAGCTCCTCGCATCAAAGTGCGAGAAAGCCTTAGAGGGTTAAAATATAAAATCCACTTACTAGACAACATTGTATCCTTATAGTTGCTAGTAAAAACGAGTCTAGCAGAATAAATCTCTCATTTCATAATTACTAGTCCGTAATTCGTTGATACATTTCTGGTCTTCTATCTCGAAACAAGCCCCAGTTTAGGCGTTCACTTGCTCCCTTGTCTAGATCATAAGTAGCTAACAGAATAGCTTCATCTTGTCTTTCAGCTCGCTCTATAATCGCTCCTGTTTCATCCGTCATAAAGGACGAACCGTAGAAGTCAAGACTGGAACTTTGTCCACCATTTTCCTCGCTTGGAGTGACTTCCTCTAAGCCATAACGATTGGCTGCAATGACTGGAACAATATTTGCTGCTGCGTGGCCTTGCATGGTACGTTGCCAATGTCCACAACTATCCGTATCTAAAATTGGCTCTGAACCGATAGCTGTAGGATAAAAGAGCAATTCTGCCCCATTCAGAGCAAGACAGCGGGCTGTTTCAGGGAACCATTGATCCCAACAGATACCAATACCAATCTTAGCATAGCGAGTATCCCAGACCTTGAAACCTGTATTTCCAGGAGTAAAGTAAAATTTCTCTTGATAATAATGGTCGTCTGGTATGTGGGTCTTCCGATAAACACCCAGCACTTCCCCATCTGCATCAATGACGGCAATAGAGTTATACAAGACATTGCCATCTTTTTCATAGAAACTGATTGGTAAAACAACCTGTAGTTCCTTAGCAATCACCTTAAAATGCTGAATAGCTGTATTTTCTGCTACAGATTGGGCATGCTGGTAGTAGTCATACTGACGTTCCTGACAGAAATAGGGACGTTCAAACAACTCGGGCAAGAGAATAATTTGTGCGCCTTGTTCTGCAGCCTGACGTACTAAACGATCTGCGGTTTGGATATTTGTTGCCACATCCTTAGCGCATTGCATCTGAATGGCTGCAACTCTTACATTTCTCATCTTTTTCTCCTATTCTGGGATTTGTTGGGTGATACAGTGGATATTGCCACCACCTAAAAGAATATCTCTGGCTGGAATTCCGACAACTTTACGGTCTGGGAAACACTTACTGAGGATATCTAAGGCCACTTTGTCGTTTACGTCTTGAAACTGAGGAACTAGGACAGCCTTGTTGGCGATATAAAAGTTTACGTAGGAAGCTGCTAGTCGTTCACCTGCGTATCGCTCTTCTTCTCCTTCTTCATAGATGTAGCCTGGCAAATCCTCTTCTGTCACAACTTGACGAACTGCAGGGATAGGCAATTTATGAATGGTGAAGTGACGACCTTTTGCATCTGTTTCTTGCTCTAAGAGTTCGAGATCTGCTTTTGACATGGCATGCTGAGGATCACTTTTATCGTCCGTCCAAGCCAAGACAAGCTCAGCAGGACCAACGAAGGCAGCAACATTGTCAATGTGTTCATTGGTTTCATCCTGATAAATACCATAAGGCAGCCAGATAACTTTTTCAGCTCCAAGGCTCTCTAATAAGGTATTCTTAATTTCCTCTTTAGTCAGATGAGGATTGCGACCGGGACTAAGTAAGCAACTTTCAGTTACGAGAATGGTTCCTTGACCATCGCTGTGGATTGCGCCTCCTTCTAGGACAAAAGGTTTCGCATCGTAAACAGGCATTTCCAAGGCCTCAGCAAAACGAGTGGCTACTTGGTCATCATCTTCATAGTCTTGGTAGAGACCATCTACAGCTCCACCCCAAGCATTGAAAGACCAATCCACGGCTAATTTCTGGCCCTCATCATTGACAAGAATGGTTGGTCCAGTATCACGTGCCCAGGCATCATTGGTGGGAATGTCTAAATAAACGACCTTATCTCCAAGGTAGTCTTGGGCTTCAGCTAAGTAGTCTTGCTCTACCAAAAGATAAACTCTTTCCCCTTCTGCAATGGTCTTAATAATCTGGCTAAAAGCTGTTTTAGCAGCTTTTCCTTGAAAGGGCCATGAACCTGGTCGAGTCGGCCATATCATGAGGGTGCCATGATGGTGTTCATACTCTGCTGGCATACGATAGCCTAATTTTTTTGGACTGTCCATCATGATAATCTCCCTTTAAAGTCTTGATAACCAAAAGATTTGACTAAGCTACAGTCTCCTTGTTCGTCCATAAGATAGAGACTTGGCAATCCAATACCATTAAAGGTATTATTTTTAACAAATGAGTAAATAGCCATGTCCTCAAAGTAAAGTCTATCTCCAATCTCAACAGGATTTTCAAAACTATAATCACCAATCACATCGCCTGTCAGACAGGTATTGGAAGAAAGTCTATAAGTATGGGCTTTTTCCTGTGCCTCAAAGCCATTTCTCAAAGGTGGACGATAGGGCATCTCAAGTACATCAGGCATATGGCAGGTCGCAGAGGCGTCTAAAACCAAGATTTCCATACCATTTTCTACAATATCTAATACTTCAGTTGCTAGATAACCTGCATTGAGCGCAATGGCTTCACCCGGCTCGATATAGACTTCAAGATTGTAAGTTTCTCGGATACGCTTGATTTCTGAAATCAGCAAATCCACATCGTAACCTTCTCTTGTGATGTGGTGTCCGCCCCCCATATTGAGCCATTTGACCTCATGTAAGTAAGGACCAAACTGCGCTTCTACTGCTTTCAAAGTTGTCTGTAAATCATCTGCTCCCTGCTCGCAAAGGGTGTGAAAATGAAGACCGTCTACCAATTCCAGCAAATCACTCGGTATCTTGTCTGAAGTTACTCCAAAACGGGAACCAGGTGCACAAGGGTCATAGAGCGCGTGGTCACCTTGAGTTGAACACTGAGGGTTGAGGCGCAAACCAACACTGATACCAGCATCTCGACAACGCGGACCGTGTTTACGCAACTGTCTCTCTGAGTTAAAGACGATATGGTCCGTTATCTCCAGCAATTCTTCCAAGTCTGCATCCTTGAAAGCAGGCGCAAATACATGGACTTCTCCCGGAAATTCTTCTCTAGCTAGCTTAGCCTCGTATAGACCACTAGCCGTCGTACCAGATAGATACTGGCTAATCAAAGGATAGGTTTTGTAGAGGGAATAAGCCTTCTGGGCAAGTAAAACCTTACAGCCCGCTTCTTCTTGAACATATTGTAGGATACGGCAGTTGGCTTCTAACTTGGCCAAGTCAATGACATAGGCTGGTGTTGGTACTTGTTCTAACTTCATTAGTCCACCATTTGCGGATTTTCAACCACAACCCAAGGCAAACCATACTCATTCAAAGCTTCCATGAATGGATCTGGATCCAACTCTTCAAGGTTGTAAACTCCAGCTTGTTTCCAAGTACCGTTCATAACTAATTTGGTACCAATCATGGCTGGAACGCCTGTCGTGTAAGAAATTGCTTGTGAACCAACTTCTGAGTAACATTCCTGATGGTCGCAGACATTGTAGATGTAGATGGTCTTTTCAACACCATCTTTGACACCTGTAAAGATACAACCAATATTGGTTTTACCAACTGTACGTGGGCCAAGGCTGGCAGGATCTGGAAGCAAGGCTTTCAAGAATTGGATTGGTACAATTTCTTGCCCATTGAAGTTAATAGTATCCGTACGAAGGAGACCGACATTTTCCAAACATTTCATGTGCGTCAAGTATGATTGACCAAAAGTCATAAAGAAACGAATACGTTTAACACCTGGAATGTTCTTAGCCAATGATTCGATTTCTTCATGGTGAAGGAGATACATATCTTTTTGTCCAACTTGAGGGAAATCATACTCACGCTTGATAGACATAGCTTCAACTTCGACCCATTTTCCATCTTCCCAGTAAGAACCTGGCGCAGAAACCTCACGGAGATTAATTTCTGGGTTGAAGTTTGTCGCAAATGGATAACCGTGGTCACCACCATTACAGTCTAAAATGTCGATATAGTGGATTTCATCAAAATAGTGTTTAAGGGCGTAAGCAGAAAAGACACTAGTCACACCTGGGTCAAAACCAGAACCAAGAAGAGCGGTCAAGCCTGCTTCCTTGAATTTCTCCTGATAAGCCCATTGCCATGAGTAGTCAAAGTAAGCTGTAAAACCAAGTTCTTTGCAACGTTTCTCATAAATGGCACGCCACTCAGGATCTTCTGTGTCTTCTGCTTCGTAGTTGGCTGTATCGATATAGTGAACACCTGTTGCCAAACAAGCGTCCATAATTGTTAAATCTTGATATGGTAAAGCTACGTTCAAAACAGCTTCTGGTTTGTAGCTTTCAATCAGGGCAATCACTTCTTCTACCTTGTCAGCATCAAGAGCTGCTGTCTCAATTTTTGTACTTGTTTTGTCTTCTAGTTTAGCCTTCAAGTCATCGCATTTTGACTTGGTACGGCTAGCAATCATAATTTCTGTAAAGGTTTCGCTATCTTGACAAATCTTTGAAATAGCAACTTGGGCAACGCCCCCACATCCAATAACTAGTAAACGACTCATTTTTTTCCTTCCTCTTCTTCTAAAATGTCCTCAACATACTTAGGCAACATAAAGGCCCCCACGTGTAAGTTTGCAGTGTAGTATTCTGTGAAAAGCTGGCGTTTTTTCCAGCCTTCCTTGTCAAAATCTTTGACAGGGTGGTATTTTTTCGATGCAAATCCAAACAACCAATAGCCAGCTGGACTGGTTGGGATGTGGGCCTGATAGACCCGACTGATTGGAAAGGCTTGATTGACCTTGCGGTGCATGCTTCGACAAGCTGACTCATCCTCGTCAAAGAAGGGACTCCCATGCTGGTAAATCATGATGCCGTCTTCTTTCAAGGCTCTGTAACTGTTGCCGTAAAATTCTTTGGTAAAGAGCCCTTCCGTATGTCCAAATGGATCTGTCGCATCGTTGATGATAATATCGTAATCATCTTCGCAGTTTCGCAAAAAGCGTAGCCCATTTTGATAGTAAATGGTAACACGAGGGTCATCTAGTCCTGCAGCAAAGTCTGGGAAATACTCACGACAAACCTCAACCAGCATCTCATCTGGTTCCACGATATCGATTTGTTCCAATTCTGGATAGAGTGTTAAAACTTGTGCAACACCACCGTCGCCACCCCCAATAACTAAAACTTTCTTTGGATTTGGGTGAACAGCCATGGGGACATGAACGGTCATTTCGTTGTAGACAAAATCATCAGCATCTGAGAACAAGACATGCCCATTCAAAATCAAAATCTTTCCAAAAGCTGGCGTATCCAAGACTTCGATATCCTGCCATTCACTTTTACCAGCGTAGAGTTGCTTGGCTGTTCTCAGGGACAATTTGACATCTGGGGTATGAACTTCAGAAAACCATAAATCCATCTAGTTCTCCTTTCTCTTAATAACGTTGATGTGATTGACCTCAGGATCTTCCGTCCCTTGGAGGGAGCAACCACGTTCCTTGGCAAATTGGATATAATCGACAATTTCTCGTGTAATGCGTTCACCAGGAGCCAAAATAGGAATCCCTGGAGGATAACACATGACAAATTCCCCACAGACCTGTCCAACAGAATTGTCCAAGGTTAAACTTTTTCTCTCTGAATAGAAGGCTTCCTGAGGAGATAGAACCAACTCCGGTTGGATATATTCTCCAGCGATCAAATCTTTTCCATCTCTCGAGTAGAGTCTCTTGATATCAGCTAAAGCACCGACTAATCGTTCAATATCTTGGATGCGGTCACCGATCGAAATGTAAGCCAAGATATTGCCGATATCACCAAACTCAATCTGAATGTCGTATTCGTCTCGCAGGAGGTCATAAACCTCGATACCTGTTAAGCCAATACCCTGAGTGTAAACTGACAGCTTGGTCACATCAAAATCGCAAACGGACACTCCGTCTATTAACTCTTTTGAGTAGGCATAGTAACCACCGATAGCATTGATTTCACGACGAGCATACTCGGATAGCTCAATGACCTTCTCAAACGACTCTTTACCACGAAGGGCAAGGTTGCGACGTGAAATATCCAAACTAGCCATCAACAAGTAAGAGGCGGATGTTGACTGGGTCAGGTTAATTATCTGACGAACGTATTCAGGATTCATCTGCTCCCCGATAAGTAAAATGGAGCTTTGGGTCAAACTCCCACCAGACTTATGCATGGAAACTGCTGCCATATCAGCCCCTGCATCCATGGCAGAAATTGGAAGCTTATCAGTGAAATGCAAATGCGCTCCGTGGGCTTCATCTACTAAAACCATCATGCCAGCTTCATGAGCCATTTCCGTTAAACCCTTGAGGTCTGAACAAATTCCATAGTAGGTAGGATTGTTAATTAGGATAGCTTTAGCATCTGGATGTTCCTTAATGGCCTGTGCAACACGGTCATTTTCAAGACCTAAAGCGATACCAATTTTAGGGTTCACACTCATCTCGATATAGATGGGAATAGCACCACATAGAACCAACGCATTGATAGCAGATTTGTGGACATTACGTGGCAGAATAATCTTATCTCCAGCCTTGCAGGTTGCCAGAATCATAGTCTGCACCGATGAAGTTGTTCCTCCAATCATGAGAAAAGCATGGCTAGCTCCAAAAGCATCCGCAGCTAATTCTTCTGCATCCCTAATAATAGAAATAGGATGCCCTAAATTATCCAAGGGTTTCATAGAATTGACATCTATGCCTACACATTTTTCACCTAAAAGTTCGACAAGTTCTGGATTTCCCCGTCCACGCTTGTGACCTGGAACATCAAAGGGAACAATCCTTTTCTTGCGTAACTTCACCAAGGCCTCATAAATTGGGGCTTGGTTTTGATCTAACTCTTTCAAGACATACTCCTTTACCATATTTTTAGCGCCTCAAGAAGACGAAGGCGACTAAAGGTTGACTCATGAAAAAAGAGCAGGATTTCACCTGCTCTGCAATCTTCTGACGTTTTTATGTTTGTTTCTGTTGAGTATGTCTGTTCCCGATGTTTCCTAACTCTCTAGTAGCAAATATTACGTACTTTATTGATCGTTTCACAAGATGACGTGTGCTTTCACCACACTAAAAATTTATGAATTAGGACAAGTGTCCTAACATCAACTTATAAAAGTAGGCTTTTAACCCTATCAATAATGTGGCTTTTCAACCACGCTTCGGCATTCAACCCTGCCTGTCCGTAGGCATTTTTTACTCGGGTTTATATTTGCTAGAAAACATCATCTCATTTTCTAAGCTTTATTAATATAACATACTTTCAACACTCTGTAAAGTGCTTTTTTGAAAAAACGTCTATTTTTGTTCGGAAATATATTGTTTTATATAGATTTGTAGAAGTTTAATAATATGAAAGCGGATATAAAAAGAACTAGAAGATTTTAGTTCTCAGATTTTGTATTTAACGAATGCTATGCTTATTCATCTTTTGTTCAAAAATAGTCGTGATAATCTGACGCAATTCTTCGCGTTCTTTTTCTGGTATTTCACCACTTGTTTGAGCTGCGGCGTAGAGTTCAGGGTGTTCAATTGAAATACGTTTAATCGTACGTGTTGTTGCATGTTTTCTGACGAAAAATGGGATTCGCTTAATCAAGTCTTGGGGTACTAGTGCAAGAATTTTCTCAGCAGTTTCCTTGTCACTAATCTTAGACGTCGTAAGCCCCTTCTTAATCATTTCCTGTTCTTTTTCTGTAAAATCTTTTAATTCCATTCGATTAGTCCTCCTATTTTCTTTAAGTTAAATTATATACCAATCCAGATAAAACTACAAATGGACTGTTTTGAAAATATGTGCAATACCCTAAAGAGTGGTTTCTGGATATTAACGATTGAAATAATCCACCAACTCATCAAAAATATAAATGTCCTAGGATTACTGTCATATCGTACCACAATTAAAGATTAACCCACTTATCATTATCCATGATGAAAGGCTTAGCCAGTCCATCACCTGTATAGTCCGCGTACTTGGTGCCTAAATACTTGTAACAATCCTCCTTGCTGGCAAATTTAATCGCTTGGTAGGGCTCTTCGAACGTTAATTTCTCTACAAATAAGAAGCCATCATCAGCAGGCACTAAAACACCAACGTGTCCAACAAACAGAAACTCACCATCCAGATTGTCGTGCAAGACTACAGATAGCATTCGAGCTTTGTCGTTGAATTGAAATTGAGAGAAGAATTTTTCCATCTTTTCAGCGTGAACCTTGACATCTGTAGTTGCTTCAGTTGGAACTCTCGAAAATAGAATATCAAACTCTTCCTTATCTTTTGCATCAAAGACCTTTCCCTTATCAATGGCATCGTTATCTAGGAAAAGCAATTGGTCATTCTTTTCAAGCTTTGGAATAGTGACTGAATTTTTCAAAAGACAATAACTATTGATACGGCAGTTGGTCCCAACAAAATCGCCCTTTTTTTGATTCCAGAGATGACTGATTTTCTCAACATCGTATTCTGTGTGAGTAAAGGAAGTGAAATCTCCTGATAAGCCAGTTGACCCGACAATGGTATTGTAATCATTTACAAGATTAAAAAATGCATTAACACTATTTGGATCCAAATTGGCTGATAAGAGTGATTTAACCTCTTCTGTACTTACCTGATTGTTTAGATTGGTGTATGAAGCTTTCCATGGAACTTTAGCTGAACTGGTTTGCCTTTGATTCGTCCCTTCAGAAGTAGCATGTTGTTGTTGACAAGCAGTCAAGCCCAAGAACAAGGCTGAACAGATTCCTAATGTGACTAATTTTCTTGATACCATCATCTCTTTCTCCTTTTACAGGTTTAGTAACTAGCCTTATTATACTATATAAGTGGTGAAATGGACCATAATCTTCATCCACTAGTTTTTAGAAAATCACAAAACCTTTTGGAGAGATCACAAGCTGATTCTCCAATTCTTGGCAATTGCTTGCTAGTGTTACTACTTCTTTCTCTAAAAGATAATCTTCTTTTGATTGGTTGAAGATGGCTTTAAGGATCTGGTCTTCGTATTTCCATTCAAGAGCTACTAGATCTGGTTTGATTTCTTGGAGACTATACTTACCATGCGAAATGATTGCTGACGCGTGTTTGCGAATCTGGATTAGCTTCTTCATAAAGTTCAGCATATCATTGTCACTTGATACGAGTTCCCAAGGCATACAACGACGACAATCTGGATCTGGACCGCCAGTCAAGGATAGCTCGGTTCCATAATAGATGCAGGGTGTTCCTTTTTGTAAAAAGAGAAAGGCTAGGGCTGATTTAACCAGTTGAACATCCTCATTGGCCGTCCACAAGATTCGTTCTGTATCATGCGAATCCAATAGATTAAACATAACCTCTGAAATCTGCTGTTTGTAATACATAGATTGGCCATTGATTTCATTGATGAACTGGTCTGTCTTCTTAACACCTCGTAAGAAATACTCTTTGATGCTATCAGATAAAGGATAATTCATGACCGCATGGAACTCATCTCCATTTAGCCAAGGTTGAGCCGTATGCCAGACTTCTCCTAGGATATAAAGATCAGGCTTTTTATCTAAAACTTCCTTTCGAAAATCCTTCCAGAACTGATGGTCAATCTCATTAGCCACATCCAAACGCCAAGCATCGATATTAAACTCTTCAATCCAATAAGTCGCAACCTTTAAAAGATAGTCCTTGACCTCTGAATTGGCCGTATTTAGCTTAGGCATATAGTCCTCGAAACCAAAAGCATGATAGGGTAAGTCTCTCTTATTAACTAGCTTTTCAGTTGTCACTGGGAATTGTTGGATATGGAACCAATCTTTATAAGCAGATTGCTCACCATTTTTGACAACATCTTGCCATTGAGGAGATTGCGAACCAATATGGTTAAATACAGCATCCAGCATAATTTTCATACCACGCTGGTGAGCTTGATCGACCAGCTCCCGAAAGGTCTCCTTAGCTCCAAAATGACGGTCAATTTCAAAATAATCCGTCGTATTGTACTTATGATTGCTCGTAGATTCAAAAATCGGACAAAGATAAAGTCCAGTAATGCCCAAGTCTTGCAAGTAATCCAGATAGTCAATCATCCCCTGTAAATCACCACCAAAGAAATCATCACTCTGAGGTGTGATAGATGAATCCCAGTCTAAAATTCCTTCTGGGTTTAATCGAGCATTTCCATTGGCAAAGCGTTCTGGGAAAATCTGATACCATACCGTATTTGAAACCCAATCAGGAACTTGGCATGCATCAATCTCATGAAGATAGGGCAACTTAAATCCATTTCCAATAGCATGAAGATTTTCTAGAGAATTTTCTACACAGCCTTTATCGCCATACAAAATACTTCGGCCTTCTGTATCCTTGAGTTCAAAGAGATACTGGATACGTGCAAAGTCAACTGACACTTCAACCTGCCAATAGTCAAATAAGGCATCAGAAGTTATCTTGGCCATTTCTTTTGTATCCTGATAAAACTCCTCCATAAAGATAAAAGGGTCACCATAATGCAAATTGATGCTTTCAATATCCCCTTTCTTAGTCCGAATCCGAATATGAATCATCTTATTCTTATAAAGATAGGCATACTCCGACTCAGGCCTATGGTAAATAGCGCTTAATTCCATAAATTTGTCTCCTAAAGTATTAATTCAAATTTTACGCAAACGTTTTCATAGTTATGATTCTAGTATACTACTTTCATATTTTATTTGCAAGGTTTGTCCATAGTTTCGAATGGTTTGATTCTATAAATAAAAAAGCAGCCAGTCTTACAACTTGCTACTTTCCAAATGATGATTTACAAATGTCTTTCCAGCCACTCAATTTTTTTAAAATCCTTATTGTTATTGTGCTCATTTCGATAAGAATCTTGGGAAGAAGCCTTGTAAATACTTAAAAACTGTTCTAGATTTGGAATGCGAAAAGTGATGTTTTCGAGATGAATCAATTCTATATCCGATTCCGAAACTCCTGCAAAATCAGGTAAAGAATCGATACTTCCATACTCAACACTCAGACCATCTTTTTGGAATTCATGCTCATGAATATCTATTAAGGCATAATCTAAGTGTTTCATCACTTTCATTATCTTGTCCCAGTCATAAATTCTGAGATGATCGGGTGCTTCCCAACCTCTAGGATCACCAGGCACATGAATGTCAATGTCAGACGGCCTCCATTCTTCATTTGAACGGTATTCAAAACCCAAGGACCCCATGAGAGTCGGTGTGATTCCGATTTGGTTTAAATGAGAACAAATTGTTCGAAATTCATCAAATAGAGAATTCATTCCTCCTCCAATCGTTGGTATAGAATTTAATTTCGTTGTGAATAATAAACTAATTTTTACCTTCTACTCTTTCGGTTTTGAAAATACTTCTACTCGCTGAGCTAGGACTTTGATTTCTACAGGTAGGTTATCCGATTTATCGCCGTCAACATCTGACTCCAATTCACTATCTGAAGAGATCTTAATATTACGCGCTCTGATATACTCAATATTATCATTGCCCACAACATCTCCTTTTAGTAAATCAGGAATGACGGATAATTTGGAGAATAGAGACGCATCTTTCAGAATCAAAATATTGGCATAGCCGTCCTTGTTTTCTTCAAAGATTTTCTTATCAGCGAAGTAATTTGTCAAGAGAACCAAAACATGACTAGCTTCACCAACATAATTTCCATTTTCTGTCTCAACCTTAATGTTAAAGACCTGATCCGTCATAACAGACTTCATGGTATTAACAGCATAGGCAAGAATACCAAATTTTGTCTTGTCCTCAATTTCAACATTGTGAATCGCCTCAGGTAGAGAACCGATACTAAAGATATAGCCAAAATAGTTATCATTTGCTTTACCGATATCAATCTTATTGGTTAAGTTGAAATCCAGTTCATCAATCGCGCCATCGATGTCTTGATTGATTTCCAACAGTTTTGTAATGAGGTTTCCCGTACCCCCAGGGATAATACCCAACTTGGGAATGTAGTCTCTCTCAGCAATACCCGAAATGACTTCGTTGACAGTCCCATCTCCACCGAACACAACCACTGCATCGTACTGCTCACAAGAAGCTTCTTCAGCAAAATATGTTGCATCCAGCGCTTTTTCGGTAATTTTTGTTTCCACGTGCTCAAAATATTCTTTTGCTTTATTCTCCAGCTTTTCTTTGTAATCCAAAGCCTTCTCGCCACCAGAAGTAGGGTTGATAATTAACATTGCTTTTTTCATTAATATTCTCCTCAATATTCGTTAGAAATCTTTATATTTCATTATATGAAACTAAATGTAACCCTATTATACAATGAAAACTCAGAAAAAAGAAATATGACGTACTGGAGATTAGTACGCTTTTATTCTATTTTCCCATCGTATAACTACATCCTTTAAGTGGTCATCCAAGAAAAAATAGGCCTTATCCTTTATCCAATCAGGAATACCATAAGCTGCCTCTGCAATGCTGCCAGTTATTGCAGCGAGAGTATCACTGTCGCCACCAAGTGAGATGGCATTTCTTATCGCATCTTCGAAGTTCCTACTTTCAAGAAAGGCGATAATGGCTTGAGGGACAGTTTCTTGACATGTTTCGTTAAAATGATAGTTAGGGCGAATTTCATCTAAAGTTTGAGATAGATTATAGCCATATGTCTTCTCTATATAATCCTTAATCCGTCTTTTACACTCTGTATGATTGTCATTAATTGGTTGCTCGTATTCTCTACAATAACCACCAAAGTAAAAACGACACAGAAAGATAGCATCAGCTGTAGCCATAGCACCTTTGACACCTTCTGGATGATTATGAGTTACCTCTGCAGAAAGACTCGCAAGTCCTCTAGATGATGGCCACGTACCAGTTCTCTCATAGACATCACAGTCCATGACCCAAGCACATGGAGAAACACGCATAGCTGATCCATTCCCAAAGCTATTGTAAGGCTCACGATTATCGCTGATTAGCCATGCATTAAACCGAACACCGTAATCAGCATTCGGATACAGTCTGCCGTATTTCTTCATGGCATCAATAAAGTCGTCTTTTTGTCCCCCATCCATAATCGCTTCTGCAACAGCACAGGTCATAACCGTGTCATCTGTAAAAAAGCAGTCCTTCCGAAATAAAGGAAAGTCCTTCGTTTTGATATTGTTCCATTCGTAAACAGAACCGACAATATCTCCAATAATTGCTCCGAGCATAAGATATCTCCTTGTGACATATCAGATTTATTACACATTCCCAATGGTTAACTCTTTAAAAATGGTACCACCAAATCAATCCACTCTTGAGGCAGGTAAGCTGACAAATAGCCGTGATTATAGGCCTTTGCTTCATACAAAATTGTATTTGAATGTAGCTGATGAAATAATTTCGCTGATTCTTTCACACAGTTCAATTCTTTTTCACCATAGATATACAGAACTTGAGCTTTGCTAGCAGAAATCATATCTTTCAGCTTGTAATGCCCCATATAGGTTTTGTAAATGGTCACCAATGTTTTAACAGGCGTCCTTGGCAGATCCTCCAAATAATAAGCTTTTATTTCATCTGGATAAGCCAGTTTAGGATAAATTTTGTTCATCATACCTAATTGGATTTTACAAGAGAATTTACTAAACATCAGTTTGCCAAATAGACGTACAAGAAAAATGCTGATTTTAGCCAACCTTGGTTGAGGAATACAGATACTTCCGTCTATAACAACTTTCTCAGATATGTCGCTCTCTAAGGACAAAAGTTCAATGGCAATTTGACCACCAAGTGAAACACCACCGATTGCAAACAATTTCCCACCACAGTTTGCTTTGATATAGTCTAGAATCTCCAATGCAGAATCTTCAGTAGAAACATAATCAAGTTGATATTCTTCGCCGTGACCATTCAAAGTAGGTAAAATAACACGGTATTTTTCTGACAAGATTCGTGCTTGACGAAGATAATTCCACCAAGAACTGCCACCACCATGTATCAGTAAAATAGGAGGTAAATTCTTATCACCAAATTCATGGAATTTCATGTTTAAACTCCTTACTGTAGGACTTTCACTAGCTAATTTTCCTTGTTCAATCAGCTCTTAAAAGCATTACCACACACTTGACATAAAACGAGTGAACACTATGTATGCCAAGTGATCATGTATGTATGTGGGAACATGTCTATAAACCTTTTGACGATAGCATAAGGTTATCGTTAAAAGGTATTACCCCGACAAACTGTGATTTGCTCATTTTATTAAATCAGCTATTTCTTTCTTCCCATACGCCTTTACATTCTGAATTACATCCTGTTTCCTTTTGATTGATTCAAGCAATGATATATCTAGTATATTTACGAATTCTTTAAACTGAAGCTGTCCGATGCTTCTTATCTCTTTAAGTTGCTCGGCGTCTCTTATCTTTCTCTCTGCCTCACTTTTAGGGTATCCTTGCCCAAATGGCTCTGAGAAAAGAGCTTCTATTGTTTTTTCAAGATTTTCAGTACCTGACCATGTATAATTTTCACCTAATGGTAATGATATCGCATTTCCATTATTAATCTGAGCAAATAAATAGGCATCATTCGGTGTAGGTGCATATCCGCAAATGACATCAGGCATACTATTACAAGCAAGCATCATTCCTTGTCCGGAAGAACAGCCCGTAACAACGAAATCAACTGTCCTACTTGCCAACAAGATACCTATAAGAATAGAAATTTCTATATACGAGTATTTTTCATTTTCTTCCATCGTACAGCCAAAATTTATAACCTCAGATTTCTTTGGAGCATACTTTAATACAGCATCATAGATTATTTGATTTTTGGTCGCTTGCGAACTTGCTTGAATAACTCCGATTCTCATTCTTCCCCCCTTCAACTTCTAATTTAATTATTTCTTTTTCTTTGGTTTGGGTGCCGGTAATTCATTATATATTGAATTGAACAAGCCTTTATTTTCTACACTTCATTTATTCACTGGTTGCAACTTTTGACATCAAAACTACCGCCTCCACATGTCTTGACGGTTACTACCTATACTGTGAAACGAAATCAAAGCTGCTGAATATCCGTATTAAACTATTAAACGTAACTAATGCGAGTATTTACGGCTTCGTTAATATACAGTATTGTTACATCTATGCCAAGTTTCCGATAGTTAGTTCTTCTTTCTTTATTTAAATCTTTACAAATCCAACTAGCGAGAAGGGTTGTTTATCTCAAAACTCATTGAACCTTTGGTTCCTCGATTAGTATAATAATTTCCTTCTAGTTGATTTGGATTATCAATATCAAGAATTACCGTCCCATAATGTATAGGACTTTGCAATTCAGCCCTTGGGCTATTTAAATATGTATAAATTAATTTTTGTGTTCCATTATCATTGATAATTGATGCTGTAATGCTATGGCTCGAACTTTCACCCGTTTTAAACTTAACTTTAATAGTCGTAAATGACTGTTCAATAGTAAGTTCACAATTTCTTTCATTCTGATCATAGTCCGTCTTGAAACTACCTACATAATTCGCAAATAAAATTGGAACATTATGAATCTTAGATAGTAATGGCCACCGCCATGCTGTTTTTTCAAAAATAGCCATAATAATTGCTGTAACTGATATAGCTTCACCAATATACCCAATGGCTGAATATACCAATGCCAAAATATCAGATTTAAGATTCACTGCAATCTCTTGGCCACTTATTAACAATCTTAATAACAAGCAAATTGCAAAAACCCATATTGTAATATTCAAAAATTTTTTCTGCTGTTCATTCATAAGTTTTATTTATAATCCAAAAATTCAATCATTCTAACTAAAAAAGTTTTTGTATCCTGTAAATTCCATTTCTGCTCTGAACGAAAAAGGTAATACATTCCACTTACTTCAACCCAATTTAAATTCACTTGAGACACTATGTAATATAACGCTTGCTGTAACAACCCTGTGTAGCTATTACTATTGAAAAACATCTGTTCAGGTATATTCCAGACCAAACATTCTATCAAATATGAAGAAATGCGTTCGTTTGTCAATCCTAGCTCCTGCATCTCGTTCTTAATATGCTTCATAATCCTAACTAAATATTTATATTTATAGTGAGTAGATTTATTCTTAGAGATACCATTTTGTATATGAACTTTAGGATAATTAATTACTTCATAATTTCCGTTTGAGGTAAAAAATTTGATGCCTTCAACAAATTTTTCAGATGACCTGCTACCAATATATCTATAATTTCGATATTGAAAACATGGGACTACATCTGCATTTACGTGATATGAGTTAGAATTAATATTGATACACTTATTGCCAATAGAAACTGATTCTGCACCAAATTTTGAAATTAACGCTTTAATCACTTCGTTTTTAAATACATTAGCATTGGTGCTGCTACTAGAGTAATTATAGTCTAGGTCCGATAACCCATCTACATACTCACAATAAAATAAAGATTTCACCATGATACAGATATCAATGTCGCTATTTTTCTTTACATTCGTATTATTTGCATAAGAACCTTGGGCAAAAATTTCATATTCATACTTTGAAGAGAGCCCACTCCTTTCTATTGCATCTTTAATCATTCCAATAGTATTTTCAACCCGTGTTTCTTCAGTGGCAGATAACGGCTTAATCCATGATTGTAATGCTTCTTCAGAATATCTCATTATAAAACAACTCCATTTTAGTTTTTTGGTTAATTCATAAAAAGTAACCGATATTAAAAAAATCCTACATATAATTATACCACTAAACAAGAAAAAAGGCTGCAAACATAGTGAACTATACTATGCCTACAGCCTTATAAATCAACTTCTGTTCCTTCCAAAAATCTAACGGTTATCTGTCCATCCTCCGAAATCAAAATACTATCTAGTACCTGACACATCTCAAAGGAATCATATTCCCAACACTCCTTATTTATCAATTCAGCCAGTAACACACTGTAATGCTTTTCTAATAACTGGTTTTCTTCCAAGATCTTATTCCACTTTCCATGCAACAAATCCATATTCTCACTCAGTAGTTTAACTGCCATCATTACAGCTTTCTCTAGTGTTCCCTCATCGATATGGTTATTCTGACAACCAATCTGTCCCTTTACCTTATAACGGTTGTTACACTGCCAAACTTTACGTTTGCCACGACTGGTCGTCCAGTTCTTACGTCCAAAAGCTGAACCGCATTCTGCACAGAACACCTTGGTAGTAAAAGGGTTGTCCTCATTTTGCATGATGTAGAAGAAATTGAAAAAGAAAATAGACTTCAGACAGCTATTGATGTTGTCAGAGAACAGTTTGGCTTTTTAGCCATACAAAAAGGAACCGTCCTAACTGAAGGTTCCTAAAATATTGAACGCAGTAAACTTATTGGCGGTCATTCCGCTGGTGGATTGGAGGGATTAAAATGATTGACCGTTCATCCTTACCATTTCAGTCAGCAAGAGAGTACCAGGATACAAAGATGCAAAAATGGATGGGCTTTTTCCTATCTGAACATGCATCAGCACTCTCTGATGATACAAACAAAGTAACGTACATGTCTGACTTATCACTAGAGAAGAAATTATTACTCCTCAGTCAAGTATACGCCGGGCAGCTACGCACACGCATTCAAGTGATTGAAAAAAACAAGCGTGTTTCCTACACTGGAACAATACCAAGTCTGACCAAAGATTTCATTTTGATAAAAACTACAACAGGTCACATCAATTTGAAATTAAAAGACATTATTAGTATTGAACTTGTCGAGGAGGTGCTCTATGAATCAGCTTGAGTTTCAGCGTAATCACCTACAAATGGACTATTATAGCGAGAGCTACCAAGATTTTGAACGTGACTTCTACCGCTACTCTAACATGAATATTCCATTGACCTTCCTAACTGATGATATCCTAAAAACAATGGCGACTTCACGTAAGAATTACTTTGTCCTCAATAAGGAAAAGTCCAGAGATAACCGCGATCACTTCTTCATATTTGAAGTAAGTACCGTAGATGAGAATCCGCTAATCTATCATTATACATATAAGAAAACTACAATATATTTAGCAGAAAAATAGGAGCAGTTCAATTGACTGTTCCTATTTTTAATATTCATAAAATCTAAAGTCTTTATACTCTTTAACAATGGAGTCGCCAACCAGAACAGACTATACTGACCAGCGACTACCTTAAATTTAATGTTTCAGATTTATTTTCTTATCTCTAATTTCATAAACTACATCTGCTACATTTTCGAGTAATCGTTTATCGTGGGTGATAAACACGATAGTTCCGGTGTACTCCTTCATTAGTATTTCCAAAGCCTCTAAACTTGGTATGTCAAGGAAGTTACTGGGTTCATCCATTATTAGGATGTTATATCTACCCATGAGCATTTTAGCAAGCAACAATTTTATAATTTCTCCACCGCTTAAAACAGATAAACTTTTTCCAATATCGTTCTGTTTGAACCCCATAGATGCTAGCACTGAACGAATTTCTGATATATTGTAGTCACAATCCTTCTGCATAAACTCCATAACATTCTGATTACTGTTGTACTTGTAACCATTCTGTGCAAAGTAACCTATTTTTGCCTTAGGCGAAATAGAAATTCCTTCTTCATGGTTTAAGATCATTTGGATTAAAGTTGTTTTTCCGATTCCATTACCACCAGTTAACGCCACTTTTGCTCCTAACGGAATTTGAAAAGATGCATTTTCAAACAGAGCCTTATCCCCAAATACTTTATTAATTTCTGCACCGACTATAGGGTATGGATTATGGAGCTCCAATGCTTTACTTTGCCTGAAACGAATTCTGCGAATGCCTTCCGGAGCTTCTACTTTTCCTAAGGCCGCAATCCTGTGCTCTAGGGTTTTAGCAGCATTATACATCTTTTTTTCCTTACTTCCTATTGATTTTTGATGAGCTAAACGCCCTCCGTCTTCAGTACTTTTTTTCTTTGAAGAACCTTTTGCCTTCTGTCCTATTTTACGAGCCTGTTTTCGCTTTTCCTCCGCAGCCCTTTCCAATCGGGCACGTTCCGCAATAAATTGTTCGTATTCTGCAGCTTGGCTCTTACGTTCTTCCTCTTTCTGACGAAGATAATCAGAATAGTTTCCCCAATACTCAGTGATTTTGCCATCTTTCAGTTCCCATATTTTATCTACTATTTCATCAAGAAAATAGCGGTCATGGCTAATAACTAACAGTGCACCTGTAAAATATTTTAGCTGTCCTATTAGAAAATCAATTCCTTCACGGTCTAAATGGCTCGTAGGTTCATCCGCTAAAATACCATGAACCTGTGCCGATAAGGCCTGTGCTATTTTAAGCCTTGTTTCTTCACCACCGCTCATAGTCTGTATATTTAATTGCTCAACACCTAGCTTGCCTACAAGTGCAAAATCTTTTTCCTCCTGCAGAGTTACTTCGTCCAACTGGGGAATATAGGCAAGTTCACCCAGACGATTCATTTTACATCCTGGGGGAGTTAATTCTCCTAAAAGTACCCTGAGTAAAGTGCTTTTTCCAGCACCATTTGCTCCTACTAAACCAATACGGTCATAATCATATACTTCTAATTCATTTATATCTAAAACATCGCGTCCTTTGAATTCCACACGAATGTCTTTTGCTTTTAATATTAATTCCATAACATTTCCTCCTGTCTATAATCGCATGCTTTCATTTGCTTGTATGCAGGGAAAACCCTGCGATTTTAGCAGGAAGAGTTACATGAAAATAAGATACATAAATATTCCTCCAATATTGTTTATTTTAAATCTAATTTTCTAACCTCAGTTATCATTTGGCAAACTATAGCAATGCCAATAATTAAAATACCTGATAGTAAAAACCAATGATTTACACCGATTTTATCAGCAAAGAATCCAGAAAGAATTAACCCAATTGGCATAGCAAGTGACATGATACTTCCGATCAAAGAAAATACACGTCCTAAATATTCAGGCTTAATTTTCTCCTGAAAAAGAGCTGTTTGCACACCGCTATAAAATGGCACCGAAAGCCCCATTATTGCACAGCAAACTACGAATATTACAAATCCATTTGGAGGAAGTATTCCCGAAACGGCTAAACTGGTCCCCATTATAAAAAATGAACTTGTTATTAGTAATACATGCTTTTCGAAGCCCCCTAATCTTCCTAATAATAAGCCTCCTGCTAGCATCCCAAATGCAAAGGAAATTTCCGTAATAGAAATATGCACAGGCGTTCCATTAAAGTGTTCCATGCTTATTAAAGGAAATAGTGCATTGATTGGCATATAAACAAAAGTATATAGTGTTCCTAAGAGTAATAAGGCAAACAATCCTTTGTTTTGTCTCAGAACCACAACTCCTTCTTTCATCTCCCTTATGAAATTTGGTTCTAAACTTTGCACTTGATTACCCAGCTTAGGTATACGTACAATTGCTACCGTAATAGATGCAATCACAGCACCCAATACGTCGATGGCAATAATAGCATTTAAATCCCAAACGGAGTATAAGAGTGCTGCAACTGCCGGACTAACAATATAGCTTATAGACTGCAAAGACTGACTATAGCCTGCGCATTTCGTTAGCTGTTCTTCTGGTACTAAAAGTGGTGTAACCGCATTGAGTGCTGGGGTATGAAAAGCTGTTCCAATGCTACGGATAAACAATACTATCATAATCATCCAGACAGGTAGCTCCATACAGAATGCAACAATAGCAAGCACTGCACCAGCTGCTGCGATAATTAAATCGGCACCAATCATTATCTTCTTCCTATCATGACGATCCACTAGCACACCAATGGCAGGTCCCAAAATCGCATAGGGTAAAAAACCTACTAATGAAGCCATAGACAAGACCATCGCAGATCCTGTTTTTTCTGTAAGGTAAAAAATAATCGCCATTTGCAGGATGGCACTAGTGATTAATGATACTGCTTGCCCTGCCCATATTGCATAAAATTTTCGTTTCCAATTGTTGTATTTTTCCATTTATATTATCTCCTGCATATTATTTTGCTTGAATTTCTATTTTGAATAGCATTCTAGGCAATAAAAAATGCAGGCCAAACCCCACAATGTGGCTTTTGGTCTGCATACATACAATTTGGAAACATTCATATTAAAGACATAGTTAAATAAAGGTATAGTTAAATAACCAATATCCTCACCGTAACTAATGAATGCTCAATATCGTATAAATAAGCACAACAAAAAAGCCTATCATCGGGTATAGATTCTGCTTTTTTTATTGCCAGCTTATCTTAAACGCATTGAGGCTGTCATAGTTTCGGTTCCTCCTACATCTTTGTTTATATCAATTTATAGTATAACACAAAAAGATGATATGTTCAATATAAAAGTTATGGAATGAGACTCATACTTCCAATTCGATGCCAGATTTAAAGGATATGACGAAGTTTTCTTCATAGACTGTAACGCTCTGGATTATCTTCCTTAGTAGCAAGCGATTAGCTTTCACAAAATCTTCTGTTTGTAGTTTTAAAAATTCATCAGGATTTTCTAACTCAACCTCAAAATATTTCATTTTACATTCCCTCATTTCATTTATTGATAAATTGAGTTTGCAAAAAAGAGTGGACAATTTTTGTCTACTCTTAACCTTTAAAATAGTTTTTTTTAATCGATTTGAAGTTGCCTAAATTATTACTTATTCGGTAAAATGAAGTATTGCTTTCAACAGATTTCCTTCAACTACACTTCACTTGATTCAAACAAGGTGGGTACATTTCTATTCCCACAAACTCCTTGTCAATGGAAACAAACACGTACCCACAGGGTAAATGGAAATAGAAACTGATAATTTCTAGCTATCACTTCTACTCATTCCAAAAATTTTCTCACTCTGATACTTACCCACCATAAAGCAAAAAGCCTTGCAATCAAGGCTTTCATTATCCCTTTCGTTCAAAGGTTTCTAAGCTTTTACGAGCAGAGCGACACACTCAGCGGTTCGCTATCTCCGTTCTGTCTGCGTGCTAGCACTTGTCAATCACGGACAGCTATCGCATGGGCGGAAGTAAATGCTAATCTTCGTCGTTTTACTCCTTGACTAGCAAACTTACCGCCTCAACATGATGCGTTTGCGGGACTCAAAAGGTTTGGGTGAACCTTTTGAGGTTTAACTGCGTTTCACTAACAAACTCACACACTCCACGTGATGCGTCTGAGGAAATAGATCCACTGGCTGAACTTTCTTCAATTCATAGCCCAATTCTTGGTAGAGTTTGATATCACGCGCCATCGTTGCGACATTACATGAGATATAAGCGATGCGGTCTGCTCCTGTTTGAGCGCTTGCTTTGATAAAGCTTTCTGTGAGTCCTTTTCTTGGTGGGTCCACTAGGATAAGACTTGGTTGAATTCCTTCCTTGAGCCAATTCTTCATAGCATTTTCAGCTGTGTCACAGACATAGTGGGCGTTTGAAATGTTGTTCAGCTGAGCATTCTTTTTGCTATTCTCAACCGCTTCTGGAATCACTTCAACACCATAAACTTCCTTGACGTGTTTCGCAACAGAGAGGCCAATTGTCCCGATACCAGAATAGGCATCAATAACCACGTCATCTGATTTCAATTCAGCAAAGTCAATGGCTGTTTGATAAAGTTTTTCAGCCATTTCAGTATTGACTTGGTAAAAAGCAGGTCCAGCGATTTGGTAGTCATTTCCCAACATCTGGTCAGTGATAAAGTCTTGTCCATAAAGGGTGCGCCATTCCTTACCAAAAATAGCATTAGTGTTCTGGTCATTGATATTCTGCATGACAGATACAATCTCTGGAAACTGCTTGATGACTTGTTCAATCAATTGCTCCACACGGAAAACTTTGGGACGAGTTGTAACCAAAATAATCATGATTTGTCCTGAATAGTGGCCACGACGCACCACAAGATTCCGAATCAAGCCAGCTTGTTCCTTTTCATCATAAGGTTTCAAATCATAACGACGGAGCAAGTCGCGTAGGACTACTACTACCTCATCAATCACAGGATCTTGGATAAAGAAATCTTCTAGAGGCATGAGATTGTGGGAATTCTTACGGAAAAACCCAGTTTCCAAGACACCATTGACACGACGAACAGGGACCTGTGCCTTGTTGCGGTACTTGACTGGATTTTCCATACCCAAAGTTTCAGCAACCTCTATATCAGCAATTCCAGCAATTTTGTAGAGACTGTCCTTAACTTGCTTGGTTTTAAATTTGAGCTGTTTTGGATATGCAAGATGACCCAAATCCGCGATTCCTGAACGCAGGTAAGCCAAATCTAGATCTTGATTACGGTGTGGTGACTGGATAAGGTATTCTTCAACTTTTCCAAAGCCAATCTTTTTATTGACCTTGAGAACTCGCATGAGGATTTTTTCACTTGGTAAAGCATTCTCGACAAAGAATACCAAACCATCCACCTTGGCAACACCGGCTCCTTCGTGGGTCAAGTCAACAATTTCAACTTCTACAATATCATTTTTCTTTAACATTCTCTTCTCTTTCTATTGGCCGACAAAAAAGACGGCAACGTTACGGTTACCATCTATTATACCATGATTTTTCTTAAGAACCAAAACTCTTGAAGAAGTTGACAATGGCTTGCCAGAGGGAGCTTAGAAAATTACCGCCGTCCTCTAGCGCCTTATCCGCATCAAAGTTAAGGTTGATATTTTTAAAACTGTCGCCAGCTTGTGATACGATGCTTTGTTTAAGGTCATTTAGGGTTTTAGTGAAGTCAGCATTGCTAAGAATATCACTTTTTGAGAGATTCAAAGCAAAATTGATGATGATATTGATCTGGTTTCCTGTTATAACCTGATCAAGTTTGTAATTTTTTAAGGTATCTTCAACGATTTTGCGGACATCTTCTTCTGTCAGATTTCCCTTGCTTTCTTTCGCTTTGGCGAGTCCTGACTTGATATCGGCTAGGGCAACATTTAATTTATTAGCATCATAGCCTGACTTGTCCTTGTTTTCAGCATTGATATCGGACAAAGCCTTCAACTCTTCTTGAGCCAACTCTTTGTTGGCTTGTGGCACCTTGGCTCCATTAGCTTCTAGCGAATAATAAATTCCTGCTAAAGCACTTTCTCCTGTAACGGGAATAGGTGCTGCTACAGTGATTTTTGCGTGTTCCACACCCAAAGTTACGGCCGCATTGCGGTACATATCCTGAGTCACCTTAGTAATGTTTTCTGGTGTTTCAATCTTGACCTCAAGTGGCGACTTGTCACCTAGTTTTTGAATCTTAGCTGATGAATACAACTGTAAACTTGAGTCATTGGCAACATTCATAATCTTAGAATAGACATCAGGTGTCATGGTCTTGAGTTCTTTGGTGTCTGTTGAGGCATTGTAACCTAGTTTTTTAAGGGTTTGATTTTTTTGATCTTCAGACAATGATGAACCTAGAACATATTCAGGTTGGACATAGGTTTCATCGATAACTTTTTGAACATCTGTTGCTGCATGGACACTATTAATAGCTGTTACTGCCCACAAGACCGCAGCACTAGTCAGAAAGAGTTTCTTTCTCATAGGGAATTTCCTCCTTTACCTTTCTAGAGTAATATATCTATCTTAAAGAAAACTTATAACAAAAACACCTGGGCTAGCCAGATGTCGAAAAGAGAGTAAAACATTTGATGATGTAAAGGTTGAGTTGCACCTGTCTAGAATAGTAATAGTTTCCTCCATTTACATAGAGTTCGGCTCCATGGAAAATGGAAATGGGGTGAATATAACTATAAGTCTTTCCAGTGGTATTGCCAAGCAAGGGAGCAACAGTATCACGAGAGTACTGTTTGGCCAGAGCCAAGGTATTTTCCTTACCATTTTGGGCGATAAAATCGATATAGGCAGGTCCAAAATTATAGGCTTGAACAGCCGTCCAGACATCTACCCCCTCATTCTGAGCCAGATACAGATTGTCTGTCAGAGTTTGAACGCCTTGCCGAATGCTAGAGGCATTATCATTGATGGTGTTGGTGGAACCACTTGCAGACTCACTAGACTGCATAACATCGCCTTCTTTTCCTTTTGTTTCAGTATAAATCATAGCGAGCACAAGCTCTTCGTTTGCTGGGGTGTCTTTTTCACTCAAAATTTCTCGCACCATGGGTTGATAGGTCATGACTTGCTTGACATCTTGGTGAACACGGTAAGCTTTATAGCCAGCAAAAAGGAAGACTGCTAGTACAAGCACTCTTCGAATTCGTTTAAACATTATTTACTTTGGATATCCTCGATATTTTTGATTAAGATAGAGTAGGTTCCATTGTCATTTTGGATAAACTCAACAGACTCGGCGTCTTGATAGACGTTATTGGGAACGATGAGCTCAATTCCATTTGACAAGGAAAGTTTTTGGTTTTCAAATTTTTTAAGCTGGCGACTGGCATCAATTTCATCAAATTGAACAGGCTCTGGGACAGCTTCCTTGACTTGATCAATAAAGCTCAAACGAGCCGTCAGATTGTTGTCAAAAAGGTCGTTAGCCAATTTCTCAGGCGATAATTCATTACTTTCTTCTAGGTTGTTGAAAATCGCTGATTTGACCTTAGATTGAAATTGAAAATCATCTGTATTAAAAGTTTCAGCAATTCTCTGGGCTGTTTTTTCCAGTTCTTTAATGGATTTCTTAGGAGAAATCTTAGGGGCGACAGCAAGAAGGTTATCTGAAAAATAGTTCAAAAAAGTCCCGTTGTACTTGATTCGTTTTTCAATCAGATGGTACTTGCGGCTCTGAAGATTGACCACCAAGGCCTCATCAGCACCCGTTCCAAATCCAGGCAAGTTATTCTGAGTTAGCTTGATTGGATTCTCAACTTCTCCACCAAGGTGGGTCAAGGTTTCCCGCAGGGCAATTCGCAAGAAAGCGAAATGCTCTACACCTTCTTTAGAAAACTGAACAAAAAGCAAGTCATTGGTCTTGAGATTTTCAGAAATACTGAACTCCTCTTTCCAAAGATTAGCCAGTGTTACTGATGTCTCCAACAAATCATCTGTGATGTGATTGAAGAAGGGATTTTCTTCCTCGAAAATCCCAGTCTTGGCTTCATCTGAATACACACGTTCAATTTTTTTACGCAGATATTCTTCGATTTTTGGAGTAATATTGAGAAACTTATCCGCTAGAAATAGCTCGGTATCATCCGGGCTAAACTGATGAATAATAGCTTTCTTAATATAAATGTCCATAAAAGTTTTAGTCCTCGTATAATGGGAAAGCATCTGTCAATTCTTTGACTGCACTTCTCACTTCTTCTAAGACAGCCTCATTTTCTGCATTCTTGAGGGTTTTAATGATGAGTTCAGCCACTTTTCGACTTTCTTCTTCACCAAATCCACGTGCAGTAATGGCTGCTGCTCCGATACGAATACCACTTGTCTTGAATGGTGACAAGCTTTCGTAAGGGATTGAGTTTTTATTTAGGGTAATATTGACTTCATCCAGCAAGTTTTGAGCAACTTTTCCGTTTTCTACAACCTTAGTCACATCCACAAGGAAGAGGTGGTTTTCAGTTCCTCCAGAAATAATACGGAAAACAGGGTCTTGCAAGAAGACATCCGCCATAGCTTTGCTGTTTTTGATAACATTAGCAGCATATTCCTTGAAAGCTGGATCCAAAACTTCTTTGAAGGAAACAGCCTTGGCAGCTACAACATGCTCCAAAGGACCACCCTGAATACCAGGGAAAATAGCTGAATTGATTTTCTTGGCAAGTTCTTCGTCATTAGTCAAAATCAAACCACCACGAGGTCCACGAAGGGTTTTGTGGGTCGTTGTTGTAGTGATATGAGCGTATGGCACTGGGCTTGGGTGTAAACCAGCAGCAACCAAACCAGCGATATGGGCCATATCCACCATAAGCTTAGCCCCAACAGCATCTGCGATTTCACGGAATTTTGAGAAGTCGATAATTTGAGAATAGGCTGAAGCACCTGCTACGATCAATTTTGGTTTTACTTCTTGGGCTTGTTTCAAGATAGCATCAAAATCCAAGAGTTCCGTTTCAGGATCAACACTATAAGAAACAAAGTTGTAGGTTTGACCTGAGAAGCTAACAGGAGCCCCATGAGTCAAGTGACCACCTGCAGCCAAATCCATTCCCATAACCGTATCGCCAGGCTCAATCAAGGCCATGTAAGCTGCACAGTTAGCTTGGCTTCCTGAGTGTGGTTGGACATTGGCAAATTTTGCACCGAAAATTTCTTTTGCGCGTTCAATGGCTAGAGATTCCACCACGTCTACTACATCTGTTCCACCATAATAACGGCGTCCTGGGTAACCTTCAGCGTATTTATTCGTCAAGATAGACCCTTGAGCTGCCATAACTGCCTTGGAAACTACGTTTTCCGAAGCAATCAACTCAATGTTGTTTTGTTGGCGTTCCTCTTCTTTGGCAATAGCATTCCAGAGATCAGCATCATATGCTTTAAAATCGTCTTTGTCAAAAATCATAGGTCTTCTCCTTTATAGTGTGACTGGTCCTTTAGTTTGTTTTGCAACAAGAAAATAAACTAAAAGATGCGAATAAATCGTTTCTGCACTTTATCACAAGTATAACCAACTTTTTCATAAAATGCATGAGCACCCAGACGATGATCGGCAGAGTTTAAGCGGATAAACCCATAACCACGTCTTTTTGCTTCTTCTTCCAACCCTTGTAATAAGCTTTTACCAATACCTTGCCCTTGTGCTTGAGGTGAAACTGCTAAAGCTAAAATATTAAATCCTGCTTTAGAATAAAGTGATTCATAGACCTCAGCGTGGACATATCCACGTAAGACATGACTAGCTGCATCCTCATAGCCAAGAAGGAAATGATGGGAATCCTGAGATAGTCTAGCTAATTGACCAGCCGTTTCCTCTTGACTAAAAGAATAGTCCAAAACTTCTTGGTTAATGTCACATATAGCTTTCACATCAGTTTCTCTTAAGTCTCTTAGCATCTCATTCCTCCTCAAAAGAAATCTCTGGCAACTGAGCAAGAATATCTTCTCGCTTAATGGCCCCTTGGCGTAAGATTTTCACCTTGTCTCCAGACAAATCCAAAATAGTTGAATCCTGTCCCGTTAGAAAAGCATCGTCTTCCAGCCCCAGAACCTCTTGGTCAAAATCCTCTAGAATTTGAGCAAAGGTCAC